>JAAYTZ010000131.1 GCA_012517965.1 Propionibacterium sp.
ATACACGGCGGTACGCTTCACGGCGAAAGTGCTTCCTTGCGCGGGACTTCTTACGACTTCGACACTCGTATTATCCCAAGCCGGAAGCACTTTCGCTGTTCAAAACCCCGGATCAACAGCCCCCGTCATGAAAGCACGAGGCTAGGTCTCCCAACTCCACCAGATGCGCGAAGTCGGCGTTCCGGGCGCGGAGCTCGTCGAACGTGCCGGCGTCCACGACCCTGCCCTGCTCGAGCAGGACGACCACGTCGGCGTCCCGCACCGTCGAGAGTCGGTGGGCGATCACGATCAGGGTGACCTGGCCGTGTAGCGCGTGGATGGTGTCGGTGATCCGGCGTTCGGTTTCGTTGTCGAGGGCGGAGGTCGCCTCATCGAGCAGCAGCAGGGCGGGCTGCCGGTACAGGGCACGGGCGATGCCAATGCGTTGCCGCTGCCCACCTGACAGCCGGCTGCCGCGTTCGCCGAAGCGTGCGTCGAGGCCGCCCGGCACGCCCTCAACGAAGTCGGTCAGCTGAGCCTGCTCCACCGCCTGGTGAAGCCGGGCCCGGTCGATGGCCTCGTCCGGTTCGTCGAAGGCGATGTTGTTCGCCAGCGAGGTGTCCATGAGGTACACCTCCTGGGGCACGATGGCGAGGTTGTTCTGCCACTCGCTGAGGTGCGCGCCGACGTCCACGCCGTCGGCCAGGAGGCGTCCGCCGGTGGGGGAGAGCAGGCCCAGGATGATGTTCGCCAGCGTCGTCTTGCCGGCGCCGCTGCCGCCCACGATGGCCACCGACGTGCCGACCGGCACCGTCAGGGTCACCCCGCGCAGCACCGGCTCGTCGGCGTCCTCGTACTGGAAGGCGACGTCCTGCACCTCCAGCGAGCGAGTGAGGGGGAGTCGGCGGCGGCTGGGCTTCGGGGCGCGCTCGGTGTACTCCTCTTCGCGGGCCAGTTCGTCGAACAGCAACTCCTTGGCGGTGACGCCGCCGCGCACGGTGGTGAGGTTCGCCAGCAGCCGGGTGATGGACGGCAGGATCCGGAAGGCGGCGGCCGCGAGCACCGCCAGCATGCCGAACAGGGCGGAGGGGGAGCCAGTGAGGCTCACCGACAGGATCAGGACGGCCAGCCCGACGATGAACAGCACCTCCAGGAGGTACTTCGGCAGTTCGGCGAGGAAGTTGCTCTCGCGGCCCGCCAGCGCCCCGCGGAGCGACCAGGTGCGATAGCCGGTGACGAAGTAGTCTTGGGCGTGCCGCAGTTGGATCTCCTTGATGCCGCCGAACCCCCACAGGAACCACTCGAACGCCTCACGGCCTGCCATCATCTGGCGTTCGCCCGCCGCGACCACCCGGGGCCGGATGATCCGGACGAAGATCAGGCTGGCCAAGCCGAAGTAGGCGAGCACGGCCAGGGTGGGCAGCGGCATCAGGGCGAGCATCGCCGCCAGGATCGTGACGATGGTCACCGACTCGATCGCCGCCCCCAGCGTGCCGCCCACGACCCGGCTGAAGAACATCGAGACCGCGTCGCCCACCGAGCGCATCATGTCGGACGTGCCGCGCTTGAGGTGCACCGCATAGGGCGCCTTGAGGAGGTGCTCGAAGATGCGGGCGGACGTCGCCACCTGGAGTCGGACCGTGAAGCCCGACACCCACCACCGAAAGACCACGGTGAACACGTCCTTCACGATGAAGCCCGTCACCACCGCGAGCAGGAGAGCGCCGATCAGCGCGTCCTGCTCGGAGGTGCCCAGCAGCCTAGTCAGGACGTCGAAGAAGGTGCCGGACGGGGCCTGCCCCGACAGGATCTGCATCAACGGCAGCAGCAGCAAGATGGACGCCGTCTCGATCAGCGACACCGCCACTGAGCCGGCGAAATTGACCGCGAGCTTCGCCTGCACTGTTGGGGGGAGGAGTATCCGCAAGTAGTGGGAGTCAGGCTTGGGGCGGCGCATGTCGTTGGGCAACTAAACTGCTCCTTTGGTCCACGCCGACGACCCGTCCCATCGGCCAGTGACGCGTCAAGGTCACGGAGCATGCTAGCAGGGGCGTCTGGCCCACTGACTTCCCCGGCGTTCAGCGGTCACTGCCTGCAGTTCCGGCGACGCGGCCAGGGATCGAGTGCTGTGCCCAGGGAGCCGCGAGTCGGCCCCCTGCACAGAGGCTCTTCTTGCTGTGACAAGCATCAATGCTCGCCCAACCCGCCCGAATGCCCACCAACTGCGGAGCTCGGGTCTGACTGACTTGCACCCGCGATCGTCGCGAGATTGCACGAAGGTACGCTGGCCGTCTCGGGGGTGACTCTGATCATCGAGTGTCACCCGCCTGAAGTTCTGACAGGAAGTCTTCGTAGTCACGGATGTAGTCGTCGGGGTCGTAGGGAAGGGACGCGAAGACCCCGAGGACGGCGTCCGCGGAGTAGTTGTACTGGGCGCCCCAGGTCATGGCAGGCGCGTGCAGCCCGACGCGGGGGTTGTCCAGGACGAAGGTGCGGCGCTGATTCCCGTCGTCGATCAGGCACGTGACGGAGCCGGCGAGGCAGACCAGGAACTGCTCACAGCGGCGGTGGGCGTGCTGGCCCCGAATGTCCCGGGACGGGACGCCGAAGAGGCGCGTCCGTTCGTGTTCGACAAGTCGCGTTACCCGTTGTCGTTCGTCGTCTTCGACGCCCCACCAAGCCCTGAGGTGCGGGAAGTCAAGAATGTCATCTATTGCTTCTGGACCGGTGACAAAGAACTGACTCCGAATCGCAGGCGCTGTCTCGAGACCATCCGCCTGAACAACCCGGCGACCCCGGTGGTGCTCGTCACACGGAGGAACCTCGGGGAGTACGTGCTGGAGGGCCACCCGCTCCATCCCGCTTTCGAACACCTGTCCCTGGTTCACCGATCCGACTACCTGCGCTGCTACTTCATGCACCACCACGGCGGCGGGTATAGCGACATCAAGGAGTGTTTCGAGCCGTGGCTGCCGGCCATCACAAGGTTGCAGGCACAGCCGGAGAAATGGGCGCTGGGGTACACCGAGGTGAGTTCCGATCTGTGTGCCTGGCTACCGGACAACCTCGGGGTGGACATCCGTCGTCACTTCCGCTCCCTGATCGGGAACGGAGCCTTCGTGGTTCGCCCCGGCACGCCGCTGACCACCGAATGGTACGCCGAAGTGCACCGGCGCTTGGACTATTACGCGAGTCTGCTGGCCGAGCACCCGGGGGATGTCTGGGGGTCGAATCCCGGCTACCCAGTGCCGTGGACAGGCCTTCAGTCCTTGGTCTTCCAGCCCGTCTGCATGAAGTACCTGGATCGTCTCATTCACGATGACAGCATCAAGCCGAGCTTCGAGAACCACCGATGACGGTGGCCGAGGCTCGCCATCTGCTTGACAGAAGGGCACCCGTACCGTTCAGAGTCCGAGCTGTCTCATCTTGAGTCGGTCAGTCGCCCACCAACGACGCCGTCGGGGTCCCAGGTGCGCCACTGCAACGGATGAAGGCTCAGCATCGGGCCGGCCGCCTTGTAGCCGAGCCGCGCGTCGGGGCGTCCGTGCGAGATGTTGTTCCAGACGTCCTCGATCCCGGCGTCGCTGAGCTTGCTGCCTTCCTCCCAGTGGGGGGAGAACCAGTCAAGCTTCTCGCCCGTCAGCCGAGCCGCAGCCGTTCCCTGGCGCACCTTCCGGGCCACCTGAACAGGGCTGCGGTACTGGGCGTGGGCGATGAACAGGCCGTCCGTCTCGCCGCCCACACGGGAGGCTCCGTGGTTGCCCGGGATGATCTCCAGCAGCGGGTGTGATCGAGCCGCCACCTTGCCGGGCCACGACGGCGTGGAGTCCAGGATGAACTCGGCGTCGACCAACGGCTCCGGCGAGGCGACGGTCGGCACCATGTGGTGGAAGTTGGCATGGACGATGCCCACGGTCTGCCGCCTCAGGTAGTCGGCGACGGTGGTTCCGCGGGCGAACCAGAACTCGTCGGCGTCAAACGGCACGATCCAGTCGGCCCCCGCCCGCCAGGCGTGATGAGCAAGCCAGGTCATCTTCTCCGACTGGAGATACGCCGGTTCCCGGTCCAACGCCACATGGAGACGGGGGAGTTCGGCGCTCAGCCTCCTCAGGAGTTCGAGCGTCCCATCGTGCGAGCCGTTGTCGGCGATGAGGAGGTGATCCACCCCTTGGCCGAAGAGGTGGCGCACGGTCGCCTCGATCACGTCCCCCTCGTCGCGGACGAGCGACACCCCCCACACCTCACCAGGGCGGCGCCTCTGCCGGGGCAGTGCGGGCAGATCCAGATGGCGAATCACACGCAGTTGGCGTAGCCAACGGCGCGGCTCCCGGTACCGCTTGGTGAACCAGCTGATCTGTCCGAGTTCCTCACGAACGTTCATGCGGCGGGCGTCCTTGGCTGTCACGGGTGTCGAAGGCATAAGAATCCAGGAGGTCCAGCAAGCGGTGTGAACGCTCCGGTGTCACCTTGCGGACGAACCATTTCCCTGACTGGACGACCGCTTCAAGGTCGGACTCATCGAGAATCGCCGGGTTCTCCCGCTCGGGCGACCAGTCGATGTAATGCAGCAGGGCGTGTGGCCCGGGCTGCTGGGGCCAGTGGGCCAACTTGGACGCGAGGGGGCTGTTGCCGAGCACAGTCTGGAAGGCTATCTCATCAGGGATGCGGATGGACTGGAAATAACACCACGACGGTCGCCGGGTGCCGGCCGCCAACTCCTGCAGGAGTAACTCCGCGACCTCCCGGGTGAGGCACGACCAGGCAGAGCCGCGGAAGGGCGTATAGCTCAGCGGGGACGTCGTGCTGCACAAGAGCTTCTATCAGGCGCGGTACCTGAGCTTTGCCGCGCCCGCGGTGGCCCTGCTGATCGGCGACACTCTGACTCGGCTGAGGCCGCGTCTCGCGTCGTACCTCGTGCTCGGTGTGCTGGCCGCGGCCTCGTGGCCGGTCTTCGCCGATCGACTGGACGCGAACTCGAAGTCGAGTTGGCTGGCTGTGCAGGAAGCCATGGTGGACCGCGTCCGTCCCGGCGACGCCTGGATCAGTTTCGGTCCGCTCATGACCGCGGCCGAGAACGTCTATCCCGAGCCGTGGCGAGACTTGGTCCTGCTCAACCCCGACCCGGAACCGCCGTGGCCGACGCGCTTCATCTACCCCCGGCTCGGGGGCGACCTGACGGACTGCCTGCGCCTTGAGGGTGAGGGCCCCAATCGGGTCTGGTACCTGTCCGACCACACGTCACGGACGTGGGGCGTCAGCCACGAGCAGGAGGATTTGCTTCTGCTGGAGGGCCTCGGCTACCGCATCGCCTGGCAGTCGCCCACGCTCGGGCCAGTGGACCAGACGCGCGTCTACGAACTGCTGCGCGAGTGAGCTCGCGTCTTTCCCCAGCGGTCACGGATGAGGCGCTGGAGTGGCTTCTCCACCCCCTCGTGCAGGGCCATGGCGAGCAGGAAGCAGGCGGCGAAAATGATGCCTGCAACGCCGAAGGCGGCGACCTTCGAGGAGGGGCCGGCGGCCAGGAAGGGCGCCACGTTGACGAGGACCAGTCGGAAGATGTCAACCTTGTTGGGTCAGTTGATGCTCGGGTTGGTTGAGTTCGTGTCGTCTGGGGGTTTGTTGATCCAGGCGGCGATGGGTAGGGCGTGCGGGACGGGGTGCTGGTGGACGAACCGTTCGGGGTGGGCGGC
>JAAYTZ010000132.1 GCA_012517965.1 Propionibacterium sp.
CTGAGACCCCCGCGTGGGACCGCCCGCGTCCCTTAGGCTGCTCTCAGCAAACCCACACCGCCATCTCCTGGGGAACCCATGCGCGCAACGAAGCCGAAGACCGTCCTCGCGGTCCTGGGGGCCGCCGTCCTGATCGGGGGCCTCGCCCCCGCGCTCGTGGTCGCCGTCCCCGCCCAGGCCGCCCCCGCCCAGGCCGCCGTCGGCGTCCGCGTCGCCCGCGAGGCGCTGCAGCGGGTCGACGCCCTGCCCGAGCAGGCCCAGGCGAAGGCGGCGGCGGGCCGGGCGCGGGCCGTCAGCAAGCTGGCCGAGCGTCCCGTCACGAGCCGTGTCGCCGTGGCCGCCGTGACGTGGCCCAAGAGCGCCGTCGCCCCCACCGTGCTGGTGCGCACCATCACCGGCGGCAAGCCGAGCGCGTGGGAGCCCGTCGCTCCGGCGGACGCCGACGAGCCCGGCAGCACCGCCGCGGGCAGCGATCCGATCGTCGTCGTCGGGGCGGAGCGGATCCAGATCGCCACGCTGGCGGACGCCGACGTGCCGGCCACGCTGGCGGTCTTCGAGTCCCCCGACGGCGGCATCGGCGCGGCGGCGCCGGCCGCGGTCGCCCCCGCCGCCCAGGCCGCACCGGCGGCGTCCGGAAGCCCGACGCCGACCGCGACCCGCCAGGCGGCCGTCGAGGGCGTGACCGAGGCGCGGTTCCTGGCGGCGACACCGGCGGACGCGGCCCGGCCGGCGATCCGCACCCGGGCCCAGTGGGGCGCCGACGAGCGCATCGTCAAGCTGCCCTACGTGACCGGCTCGGTGCAGGGGGCGCTCATCCACCACACGGCGGGGTCCAACACCTACGCCAGCGGCGACGTGCCGGCGATCCTGCGGTCGATCCAGGCCTACCACGTGCTCGACCTGGGCTGGAAGGACATCGCCTACAACGTCCTCGTCGACCGCTTCGGGGTGGCCTGGGAGGGCCGCGGCGGCGGCCTCGACCAGGCGATCGCCGGCGGGCACACCGTCGGCCTCACCAACGAGCGGACGACCGGGCTCGCCTTCATCGGCGACTTCTCCTCCGTCGAGACCCCGAGCGCGATGCTGGCCACCGCCCAGCAGGTCGTCGCGTGGAAGTTCCTCGTGCACGATGTCGACCCCGACGGCTCCCTGACGGGCACGAACGGCACCCTCAAGGCCGTCTCCGGCCACCGGGACGACAGGGCCACCGCCTGCCCGGGCGACTCCGCCTACGCGCAACTGCCGGCGTTCCGCGCCCAGGTGCGGGCCCGCATGGACGCCGCCAGCGCCGGCGAGGAGCCCGCCCCCGCCCCGATCGTGACGTCGCCGACGCTCACCAAGACGACCCTGGCCATCACCGGCGTGCTGGACACGCCGACGGTCAAGGAGCTGCAGAAGTGGGTCGGCACCACCGTGGACGGGGACTGGGGCCCGAAGACCACCCGCGCCCTGCAGGCGAAGGTGGGCGCGACGGTCACCGGGGTGCGCGACGCGCAGACCACCCGGAAGGTGCAGGCGCTCGTCGACGCCGTCGTCGACGGCGTCTGGGGGCCGGCCACCACCCGGGCCCTGCAGGGCTACCTGAACCAGGTGCCGGTGTCGCAGTACGGCGCCGGGATTCCCGCCCAACCCCTCGGCGCCATCACCGCTGCGCCCGCCCCCGCGCCCTCCCCCAGCACGAGCCCCACGCCCTCGACGGACAAGGTGATCCTGACGGTCAACGGCGTGCTGGACACCCCGACGGTCAAGGAGCTGCAGAAGTGGGTCGGCACGACCCCCGACGGCGAGTGGGGCCCGAAGACCACGCGGGCCCTGCAGGTGAAGGTCGGGGCGACGGTGACCGGGGTGCGCGACGCGCAGACCACCCGCAAGGTGCAGGCGCTGGTCGGCGCCGTCGTCGACGGCATCTGGGGCAGCAACACCACCAAGGCGCTGCAGCGCTACCTCAACGCCCGCTGAGCACGGAGAACGGGCGCGTCCCGGGCGATTGAGCCCGGGACGCGCCCGTTTCGTTGGGTCGCTACTTGAGCTTGGCGCGGGTCAACTGCACCTTGCCCTCGGTGTAGCCCTCGCCGCAGGACCAGATGTTGCAGACAAAGGCGATCGACACGTTCGAGGCCTTGCCGCCGGCGAAGATGCCGTTGTACGAGTAGGCGTAGGCAGACCAGACCTGCGGCGTCCCGTCGCAGTAGAGGCCACCGACAAAGAAGTCGGCGGTGACCTTCAGCCGGCCGACCCGCTGGGTGAGCATCCCTTGGATGCCGCCGTCGTAGCCGCCTTCGGCGGTGCTGGTGTAGGTGCCGGTGATGAAGGCCGTGCCGTCCTTGAAGGCCGTGCCCCGCGGGTCGACCGTGAGGCCGACCTCGGGCGCGGGCGGCGGGTCGGTGACCAACACCGTCACGTTGCCGCCGTTGACGTCGTCGGGAACGGCGTCGAACACCATGATCGTGTAGGTCTGGCCGGCCGCGCCGAAGACGACCACGCCCCCGGGGCCGCAGGTCACCAGGTTGCCGTCGGCCGGATCGCCCTCGACCACCAGGACGCCGGTCTCGAGCAGGTCCGAGCCCTCCGTCGTCACGATGAACGGCTCGTCGGCGGCCGGGGTGTAGGTGTACCAGACACTCGCGTCCGTGCCCGGCGCGCCGCACAGCGCGTTGAGTTGAGCGTCGATGTCACTGGTCGTCGCCTCGGTGGTGTCCTGAGACGTGGGGACGCCCTTGGTGAGAGCGATCGCCCCCGTGGGCTCGTCGTTGGCGGGAACGGCGGCCCACGCGGGGGCGGCGAAGGCGGGCAGGAGGGCGGCGGTGAGGGCCGCGGCCAGGGCGGTTCGGAGGGTCGAGGACATGCGGGCTCCTTCGGTCGAGGTCGCATCCGGGGGCGAACGCTGTCGGCATGGTATCGAGCCGACGCACCGATTCACGGGGGCGTCGATTTTCTTTTCAGCGCATTTTTCGAATGCCCCGAGGCGCAAGAAAACTCCCCAAGGAAAGCCGTCGGGAATTCGTTTGCCCCGGCGGCATTCACTGCTACCTTCGCGGCATCGTCCGTCGGAGCCTTGGAGGAATCGTGTCCGCCACCCCTGCTCGCCGCCGTGCCGCCCTCGCGGCCGTCCTCACCGTCCCCCTCGCCGCCGCCCTGGGGGCTCCGGCGCCCGCCGCCGCCGCGCCCGCCGAGGCGCGCCCCTACGTCGTCCGGTTCGTGCCGGGCACGGACGCCGCCGCGCAGGCGTCCAGGGCGACCGCGCAGGGCGCGAAGGTGACCCACGTCTACTCGCGCGCCGTGTCGGGCATGGCGGTGCGGCTGACCCCCACCCAGCGGGCACGGTGGGCGGCCGACCCGGCCGTCGCGGCCGTCGAGGCGGACGCCGTGGTGTCGGCGCTGGCGGTGCAGTCCGACGCACCCTGGGGCCTGGACCGCATCGACCAGGCCAAGCTGCCGCTGTCCTGCACGTACGCCCCGAGCGGCACCGGCGCCGGCGTCCACGCCTACGTGATCGACACCGGCGTCTACGCCGGGCACTCCGACTTCGGTGGACGGGTGATGTCCGGCTTCGACGCCGTCGCGGGCGGCGACGGCACGACCGACTGCTTCGGCCACGGCACGCATGTGGCCGGTATCCTGGCCGGCACCACGTTCGGCGTCGCCAAGGCCGCTACCGTCGTGCCGGTCCGCGTGCTGGGCTGCGACGGCAGTGGCAGCCTGTCCGGCATCATCGCCGGGTTGGACTGGGTCGTCGGCGATCACGGCGCCGAGCCGGCCGTCGCCAACATGAGCCTCGGCGGCACCGCGTCGCTGATCCTGGACGCCGCCACGCAGGCCGTCATCGACGACGGCGTCACGCTCGCCGTCTCCGCGGGCAACGACTTCATGATGGGCTGCGTCTACTCGCCCGCCCGGGTCAAGGCCGCGCTGACGGTGTCCGCTTCGACGCGGACCGACCGGGCGGCGGCGTTCTCGAGCACCGGCCCGTGCGTCGACCTGTTCGCCCCCGGCGAGCAGATTCTGTCGGCGGGGATCGCCTCCGACACAGCGACCCTGGTGGCGTCGGGCACCTCGATGGCCGCCCCCCATGTGGCGGGGGCGGCGGCCCTCCTGCTCGAGCAGAACCCCACGTGGACGCCCGCTCAGGTGTCGGCGGCGATCGTCAAGTCCGCGACCAAGAGCGTGCTGGGCGGGGTCGACCGGGAGACCCCCAACCGCCTGCTGCGGGTCAGGTAGGTACCGAACACGAAACGCCGCCCGACGGCTGCCGGGCGGCGTTTCGTTCTGGCGGAGGCGGCGGGATTTGAACCCGCGATGGGGTCAACCCCCAAACCCGCTTAGCAGGCGGGCGCCATAGACCTGACTAGGCGACGCCTCCACGCGCGGCTCAGCGTACCTTGTGCGGCGGACCTCCGGCAAAAGCGACGGACGCCCCCGGCGTCACCCTGGGCGTCCCTCACCTCGGCGGTAGCCGCGGCTCGCGTCCAGGTGCCGCGCCATGGCCTCCGCGAGCCCGTCGAGTTCCTCCGGCTGCGACCCGGGCGGGGCGATCACCTTGATCTCGTGGCCCTTGCGGTCGCGCAGCAGCAGTTCGTTGCCCTTCATGGAGACGCGGGCCACGTCCTTCCACTCGAGCCCGAACCGGGTGCGGCTGCTCACCAGCAGGAAACCCTGGTCGTTCATGCGGGCCTCGACGCTCGCCTTCCGGGCCGCCTCCTGCGTCGTCAGCACCAACCCGATGCCGATGCCGGCCAGCCCGAGCCCGACGATCACGGGCACGTCCCCCCAGCCGAACAGGGTGGCCAGGCCGACCAGCACCATGCCGGCCAGCGAAACGCCGGCGGCGATCGCCAGCGACTTCACCTTCGGCCGGCCCTTGATCACGTAGGTCGAGGCATCCACGCGGCGAGGGTGGGATTCGAACCCACGGAGCGTTTCCACTCGGCCGCTTTCAAGGCGGCTGCACTAGTCCACTATGCGACCTCGCCCGGTCCCAGCATCCTACCGGTTCGCGGCATGGCGCCCGGCAGCCGCGTTTGGCAGGCTGGCCCCATGCGCGCGATCACCGTCACCGAGCCCGGCGGACCCGAGGTCCTCTCCCTGTTCGAGATCGACCGGCCCACCGCCCAGCCGGGCCAGGTGCTGATCCGCACCGTCGCCGCCGGCGTCAACCGGGCCGACCTGCTACAGCGCCAGGGCCACTACCCGCCCCCGAAGGGCGAGTCGGACATCCTCGGCCTCGAGGTGTCCGGGCACATCGCGGAGGTCGGCGAGGGCGTCGCCGGCTGGGCGATCGGCGACCCCTGCGTCGCGCTGCTCGCCGGCGGCGGGTACGCCGAGTACGTGGCCGTGCCCGCCGGCCAGGTGATCGCCCCGCCGCCCGGGGTCGACCTGGTCACCGCGGGGGCGCTCATCGAGGTGGCCGCCACCGTCGTGTCCAACATGGACCACGTGCACCTCACCCGCGGCGAGACCCTCCTGGTGCATGGCGGCGCGGGCGGCATCGGCAGCTTCGCGATCCAGTACGGCAAGGCCCAGGGCTGCACGGTGGCCACCACGGCGGGGAGCCCGCAGAAGCTCGCCGTCTGCCGCGACCTCGGCGCCGACATCGCCCTGGACTACCACGACGACTGGGTGGGACAGCTCCGCGACGCCACCGGCGGGCGCGGCGCCGACGTCATCCTCGACATCATGGGCGCCAAGTACCTGGACGCCAACCTGCGATCCCTCGCCGTCGGCGGGCGCCAGGTCACCATCGGCCTGCAGGGAGGCGTCAAGGGCGAGCTCAACCTGGGCCTGCTGCTCAGCAAGCGCGGCACGATCACCGCCACGTCGCTGCGGTTCCGGCCCGCAGCCGAGAAGGCGGCCATCTGCCGCCGGGTGGCGGAGGAGGTCTGGCCCCTGATCGCAGCCGGAACGATCCGCCTCGCCGGGGAGACCCGCTTCCCGATCGAGGACGTCCAACGGGCGCACGCCCACCTCGCCGGCGGCGAGAACGTCGGCAAGGTCGTGCTGACGTTCTGACCGCGCCGTCGAACCCGGAGAACGGAACCGCCATGCAGCCCCGGTTGTTGTGCCTCGGCGAGGCCCTCGTCGATGTGGTCGAGCAGGGCGGCGCGACCGCCGAGCACGTCGGCGGCAGCCTGTTGAACGTCGCCTGCGGCCTGGCCCGGCTGGGCCACGACTCGACGATCCACGCCTGGTTCGGCCGCGACGAGCGCGGCCGACGCCTGCGCGCCTGGGCGACGGACGCCGGCGTCCGCGTCGCCCCCGGCAGCGAGGACGCCGACCACACCCCCGTCGCGTACGCGAGCCTCGACGCGGAGGGCCGGGCGACCTACACCTTCGACCTGGAGTGGCGGTTGCCCACCCCGCCCGACACGGACGCCGCCGACCACCTGCACACGGGCAGCATCGCCGCGACGCTGGAACCGGGCGGCACCGCGGTCGTCGAGGCCGCCCGCCGCGTCCGGACGCACGGCACCGTCTCCTACGATCCCAACGTGCGGCCCGCCCTCATGGTCGCCCCGGACGTCGCCCGCCCCCGCGTCGAGGAGCTCGTCGCCCTCGCCGACGTCGTGAAGGCGTCCGACGAGGACCTGGCCTGGCTCTACGGCGACGAGCCGGTCGAGCGGACGATCCACCGGCTGCTGGCTCTGGGCCCCGCCCTCGTCGTCGTCACCCGCGGCCCCGAGGGCGCACTCGCCGCCCTCGCCGGCGCGGAGGGCATCCTCACCGTCGACCCGCTGTCGGTGCCCCTCGGCGACACGGTGGGCGCCGGGGACTCCTTCATGGCGGGGCTGATCTCCGGGCTGGTGGACGCCGGCCTGCTGGGGAGCCGCGCGGCGGCGTCCCGGTTGGCGGCGGCCGCCTGGGCGGACGTGCGCCCCGCCCTCGCCCGGGCCGCCGCCACGTCGGCCGGCACCGTCGGCCGACGCGGCGCGTACGCCCCGGACCGCGCCGAGGTCGAGCGGCTCCTGGCCGGACGCGGCTAGCGCAGGAACAGCGCCCGCAGGCGCAGGGTCACCACGACGATCCCGACCGCGCTCATGGCCACGAAGTAGCCGATGTGCACCAGGGTGAGCGGGGTGAAGAACCCGACCGAGAGCTGGCGCATCAGCTCGACGCCGTGCCACAGCGGCAGCGCCATGATCACCGCCTGGATCCAGCCCGGGTAGACGGTGATCGGGTACAGGGTCGCCGAGAACAGGAACATCGGCAGCAGGGCCAGCGGCACCAGGTCCAGCTGCTGGAACCCCTTCATGAAGCTCGTCACCGCCATGCCCAGCGACGCGAACCCCAGGGCGATCAGCAGCGCCACCGGCAGCATCGCGAGCGCCCACCACGACGTGACCAGGCCCATCCCCGCCAGCACCCCGAGGAAGCCGATGCCGTACAGGAAACCCCGGAACAGCGCCATGAAGATCTCGCCGAGCGCGACGTCCATCGGGCCCAGCGAGGTCGCCAGCATGGCCTCGTACAGCTTGCCGAAGCGCAGCTTGAAGAACACGTTGTGCACCGAGTCGTAGATCGCCCCGTTCATCGCCGACGTGGCCAGCAGCGCGGGGGCGAGGTACATCGCGTACGAGATCGGCCGCCCGTCCGGCCCCGGCACCACCCCGACGAGCCCGCCCATGCCGACGCCCATCGCCAGCAGGTAGAACACCGGCTCGAAGAAGCCGGTGGCGATGATGCCCCAGTTGGCGTTCCGGATCACCCGGAAGCCCCGCCCGATCACCGCCCGCGCGTTGCCGACGTAGAGCGCGGCCAGCCACGCCGGACGCCGGCGCAGCCGCTCCCCCGTCGCCGCCACCACCCGCGCCGCGGTCCCGGTGGTCCGGTCGACGCTCACGACGCCTTCTCCATCCTGCGGCTGAACGTGCGGGCGGCGACGGCCATCCCGCCGGCGATGCAGGCCGCCAGGAACGCCGCGTGCCCCAGCGTCGGCAGCGGCTCGTTGGCCATGCCGTAGGACGCAATGCGGGCCAGCTGGGTGCCGTGCCACATCGGGGAGATCCAGCCGATCCACTGCAGGAAGGGCGGCATCGCGGTCAGCGGGAAGAAGGTACCGGCGAACAGGAACATCGGCATCACGATGAGCCGGTTGATGAAGTTGAACTGGATGCCTTCGTCCTCCAGCGTCGCCGAGTACGCCGCGAGCGGCGCGAAGAACGCCAGGCCCGCCGCCGCCCCGATCGGCACCACCCACCAGGCCGACGCCAGCGGCCACGCCCCGAACGCCAGCCCGATGGCCCAGAACACCGCCGCCTGCACCAGCAGCCGCAAGCCCAGCGCGACCAACTCCCCCAGGGCGATCTGCACCGGCGTGATCGCCGTGGCCGCCGCCGCCAGATACGTGCGCTCCCACTTGAAGCCGCCCATGATCGGCCAGGTACCCCAGCCGGCGCCCGTCGTGGCGACCGTCGAGACCACCAGGCCGGGCGCGACGAAGTGCAGGTACGAGACACCGTCGACCGGCTGCTGCACGAGGGCCCCCAGCCCGACGCCCATCGCCACGAGGTAGAGCACCGGGTTGCCGACGGCGGTCGCGATCGTCACCCCCAGGAACGGCCTCTCCCGAAGCAGCCGCCCCTCGGCGAAGAACCACCAGCCGAGCACCCGGCCGCGCCGGGCGGCGTCCACGTGGTCGACGCTCGAACCGGTCGTGATCGGCCTAGTCAACGAGGCTCCGTCCGGTGAGCCGGAGGAACACGTCCTCCAGCGACGAGCGCCGCACCAGCGAGGTGAGCGGGTTCAGTCCGCGCCGGTTGATCGTCTCCAGGAGGGCCTCCCCGTCGTCGGCGTAGAGCAGCACCCGGTCGGGCAGCACCTCGCTCCGGTCGACCAGAGCCCGCAACTCACCCGCCACCGCGGCGTTCCGGTCGGAGCCGAACCGCAACTCGACCACCTCGCGGCTGCTGTACCGCCGGATCAGGTCCTGCGGCGACCCCTCCGCGACGATCGCGCCGTGGTCCATCACGATGAGGCGGTCGCAGAGCTGCTCGGCCTCGTCCATGAAGTGGGTGGTGACGACGAGGGTCACCCCCTGCTCCTTGAGCCGGAACAGCCGGTCCCACAGGATGTGCCGCGCCTGCGGGTCGAGGCCCGTGGTCGGCTCGTCGAGCAGCAGCACGCGCGGCTCGTTGACGAGGCCGCGGGCGATCGTCAGGCGCCGCTTCATGCCGCCCGACAACGCGCTGACCTTCGCGTTCGCCTTCTCGGTCAGTTGCGCGAACTCCAGCAGTTCGTCGGCCTTCGGCTTCAGGTAGCTCAACGGCAGCCCGAAGTAGCGCCCGTAGACGATCAGGTTGTCGCGGGCGCGCAGCTCCTCGTCCAGGTTGTCCTGCTGGGGCACGACCCCCAGCGACGCCCGCACCTCCGGCCCGTGCGTCTCCGGGTCGAGGCCCAGCACCTCCAGGACGCCGGCGGTGCGCAGCAGCGTCCCACCGATCATGCGCATGGTCGTCGACTTGCCGGCGCCGTTGGGCCCCAGCAGCCCGAACGACTCGCCGGGCTCCACCTCGAACGCGATGCCGGCCACGGCGTCGAAGTCGCCGTAGGTCTTCACCAGGTCGGCAGCACGGATCACAGGCACGGCCAGCAACCTAGCCCCCGCGGCCGACAGACCACGAACGCGGCGGCGTCCGGCCGATTCAGTTCAGTCAGCGGCTGACGCGGTTGTACCGCAGCGGGTTCGGCCGGCAGGCCGCCTCGAACGCGATCTGGATGTTGTCGGCGATCGCGCCGTCGGCCCGCAGCTTGAAGAGCTTGTCGACCACCCGGTCACGCACGGTCGCGGGCCCCACGGTGTTGAGGTAGATCTTCGTGGCCCCCTCGAAGCCGGCCAGCGTCGACACCCGCCACTTGAGCATCACCCGCCACGGCATCGCCAGGTCGACGTCGGCGGGCCGGTAGTGCCACTCCTCGTTGCAGGGGATGTCGGCCCCGGTGGCCGCGTGCGCCGCATGGAGCAGGTCGGACACGCCCCGCACCTCCTCCTCGGACTGGTCCCACGGGTCGGAGCGCTCGCTCTTGGAGTAGATCTCGATCGTCGGGTACCGGTGGCCGAAGCCGGCGAACATGATCGCGTGCTCGTTCTCCGCGATCACCAGGTTCTTGTAGGACGCGTAGTTGACGGCGTACTCGTTGAACACGTTCGGGTTGTCCCGCAGCGCCTGCAGCGCGATCTCGTGCTGCACGCCCCGCTCGTCGATCGCCACCAGTTGCTTGTGCAGGTGGTCGAACGACGCGCCGGCCGGCTTGAGCCAGTTCTGGAAGACCGTCACGTAGCGGGCGTACCGGTTGGTGGCGTAGAGCGCCTGGATCCCGTCGATCGTGAAGGCGGTGAACCGGTAGTGCTCCTCGGGGGTCAAGGTGCCGGACGAGGCGGGCTGGTCGTCGTGGGTCGCCCCGTCGACGTAGTGCCGCCGCGCCACGATGATGTCGTGGCCGCCGCCGAAGAAGCCGGACGCGAACTCGACCTTCTTCTCGAAACCGAGCTTGTCGATGGCCTCCTGCTTGTACCCGGACGCCAGGAGCTTCTTGTCGACCACCTGGACGATGTGCGCCCGACCCTCGGGCGACGCCAGGTACTCGGCCCGGTGCTCGGCCACCCGGGGCGACAGCACGTAGCCGTAGTTCTGGTGCCAGTAGTCGAACGACAGGATCTCGAACAGGTTCGGGATGCGGCGGAACTCGGCGACGGTGTCGTTGAGGTGCTCGGCGCAGACCCAGTAGAGGGTCTCCCAGGAGCCGTCGGGACGCCGCACGAGCCGCGCCTTCTCCGGCGGGGTCTTCAGATAGTGGCCGGCGCAGAAGTCGCAGTGGGCGTCGTGGGCCCCCGCGTCCAGCGGCTTCCGGTTGGGAGAGGGCAGCCCGAGTGGCCGGTTGCCGCGCCCGGGCACCGTCCACACCTCGGTGCCCGTGAACGGGTTGATTTGCTTGATCGTGCCGTCGGCCATCTCGTTCAGGAACTCGGGCGGGTGCCGGTAGGACTGAATCATCGGTGCTCCTCAGCGGATCGAATCCACCTCCACCGTAGCCCTCGGCCGGCCTCCCGGACCGGCTCAGCGGGCCGCGAACCAGCGGCGCAACTCGACGACCGTGCCGTGCTCGGCGAACGGCCCCGTGACGTCGTCGGCGATCGCCTGCACCTCGGGCGGCGCCTCGGCGAGCGCCACCCCCCGGCCCGCCCACTGCAGCATCTCGATGTCGTTGCGGCCGTCGCCGATCGCGAGGACGTCCGCGGCGTCCACCCCGAGCCCCGCCGCCACGGAGGCCAGCCCGGCCGCCTTGTTGACCCCCGCCGGTGCGATGTCGAGCCAGGCGGTGGTGCCGACCGAGTAGCTCACCCCCACCATGCCGAGGTCCGCGGCCAGCGTGACGAACTCGCCGTCGGAGGCGTCCGGGTCGCGGATCACGAGGCGGGTCGCCGGTTGGCTGGTCAGCCGCTCCAGGCTCACCACCCGGAAGTGGGGGCCGAGTTCACCCTCCGGGAAGGGCCGCGAAACGAGGTAGCCCTGGCCGACCTCCTCCACGGCGACGATGCACTGCGGTCGTCGGGCGAGCACCCGCTCGATGACGGGCCCCGGGTCGAACGTCGTGAGCTCGTCGACCCGCACCGGCGGGTAGCGCACCAGCACCGCGCCGTTCGACGTCACGTGCGGGCCGTGCCGCAGCCCGAGGGTGTCGACGTGGTGGCGGGTGCTGTGCCAGCCGCGCCCGGTCGCGATCACCACGTGGGCGCCGGCCGCCGCGGCGTCCCGGACGGCCGCGACGGCGACCGACGGAATGGCATCACCGGGACCGACGAGGGTGCCGTCGAGGTCCAGAGCGACGAGGCGGGGCTTCCACATGCCCCCACGGTCCCACAACCGCCCGGTTCCGGCACATCGGCCGCCCCAGCGGCGCCGCCACCGCAGCAGTGCAGTAGATCCGGTGGGGCAGACGACCCCAGATCTACTGCACTGTCGGCGACCGGCCAGGGAAGCCGGGCGACGGCACTCTCAGGCGACCGGGGTCAGGAACTCCCGGCCGCCGAGGAAGGGCCGCAGCGCCGCCGGGATGCGCACCGAGCCGTCGGCCTGCTGGTGGTTCTCCAGGATCATGATGATCGTCCGGGTCATCGCACAGAGGGTGCCGTTGAGCGTGGCCAGCGGCCGGACCCCGTCGGCGTCCCTCAGCCGGATGTCGAGCCGCCGCGCCTGGAACTCGGTGCAGTTGGACGTCGACGTGATCTCGCGGTACCGCTCCTGCGTGGGCAGCCAGCCGTAGCAGTCGTACTTGCGGGCCGCCGACGAGCCCAGGTCGCCCGAGGCCACGTCGAGCACCTGGAAGGGGATCTCGAGGGCGGTGATGAAGTCCTTCTCGAACTCCAGCAGGCGGGCGTGCTCGGCCTCGGCCTCCTCGGGGGCGCAGTAGACGAACATCTCGGCCTTGTCGAACCAGTGCACCCGGAAGATGCCGCGGGTGTCCTTGCCGTGGGCGCCGGCCTCGCGCCGGAAGCACGACGACCAGCCGACGTAGTGCCGCGGCAGCGTGGCGGCGTCCAGGATCTCGCCGGCGTGGTAGGCCGCCAGCGCCACCTCGGAGGTGCCGACGAGGTAGAGGTCGTCGCGTTCGAGCCGGTAGACGTCCTCGGCGGCCTGGCCGAGGAAGCCCGTGCCGGCCATCGCCTCCGGCTTGACCAGCGACGGCACGATCATCGGCGTGAACCCCCAGGCGGACGCCTTCGCCATCGCCAGGTTCAGCAACGCCAGTTCGAGCTCGGCCCCCTGGCCCGTCAGGAAGTAGAACCGACTGCCGGAGACCTTCGCGCCCCGCTCCATGTCGATCGCGCCCAGCAGCTCGCCCAGTTCGAGGTGGTCGCGGGGGGTGAACCCCTCGGCCGCGAAGTCCCGCGGCGTCCCGTGGGTCTCCAGCACAAAGAGGTCGTCCTCCCCGCCCCGCGGGACGTCCTCGATCACCAGGTTGCCCAACCGCAGCAGCAACGCGTCGAAGCGGGCCTTCGCCTCCTCCGCGGCCGCCGCGGCGTCCTTGACCTGCGCCGCCAGTTCGCGGGTGCGGGCCAGCAGCGCCGGGCGCTGGTCGGCGGACGCCTTCGGCACCTGCCGCGACAACTCCTTCTGCTCCGCCCGCAGCGCCTCCGACGAGGCGATCAGTTCGCGGCGGCGGGCGTCGGCGGAGACCAGTTCGTCGACCAACTCCACGGACTCGCCCCGCGCGGCCTGGGAACGGCGGATGCGGTCGGGGTCGGTGCGGACCATCTTCGGATCGATCACGCGGCGATCCTAGCGGCCGGGCCCTCGCCGCCCCGCGGCCGCTCCCCCTGCGACCCGGCGGGGTGGCGGCGACCCGTGGCACGCTAGGGAGGGAGTGAGGAGGGGGCATGCGCGGCAGGGTCGCTCCCACCGCCGTCATGACGGCCGGGTTCGGGCTGGCTTTCGCCGCCTGGACCCTCTCGGCGCGCACCCGCTTCCTGGCCGAGCTCGACGCCACCTCGCTCACCCCGGGGGTCAGCCTCGCCGACGGCTGGGGCCAGCTGATGGCGGCCCTGTCGTTCCTGCTGCACCCGGCCGTCACCTACACGGTCGTCGGCGTCCTGTCGGTGTGGGCCTGGCGGCGGCGGCTGCGCAACCTGGCGTGGGCGCTGGCGGCGACGATCCCGCTGGGCGTCGGCTCGGAGCGCCTGCTCAAGTCCCTGGTCGCGCGCGAGCGACCGCCCACCGCGATTCCCCTGGTGACCGAGGGGTTCGCCTACCCGTCGGGGCACATGATCGCCATGAGCGCTCTGGCGCTGCTCGCGATCGCCATCACGATCGTCACCCGGCGGGCCGACCTCGCCGCCTGGGCCGTCCGGGTGGGGGTGCTCGGGCTGTGCGTCGTCGTCGCCTACAACCGCTGGGCGCTGCGCGCGCACTACTTCACCGACATCGTGGCCGGCGGCCTGTGGGGCGCCTTCGTGGCGTCGTTCGCGCTGCTGAGCACCGGTGTGCACGTGGTCGCCCCCTGGGCCGGACGCCCCCTGCGCGGCGTCCCGCCGACCGTGTTCGTCGTGGTGAACCCGACGAAGGTGCCCGACTGGGAGCTGCTCCGCAAGCACGTCGACGGGGTGGCCCGCGGGCACGGCTGGGGCCGGCCCCGCTGGCTCGAGACCACCGAGGACGACCCCGGCCTGGCCGCCGCCCGCCAGGCCGTCGCGGCCGGGGCCGACCTCGTCGTCGCAGCCGGCGGCGACGGCACCGTCCGCTCGGTCGCCCAGGGGCTGGCCGGCACCCGGGCGACGCTCGCCGTGCTGCCGACCGGCACGGGGAACCTCCTGGCCCGCAACCTCGGCATCCCCCTCGACGTGGCCGACGCCCTCGAGGTCGCCTTCGACGGCCTGCCCACCCACCTCGACCTGGTCGAGGTGCGCGCCGATGGCGGCGCGGCCGAGGCGTCCGTCGTCATGGCGGGCATGGGGGTCGACGCGGTGATCATGAGCGAGACCAACCCCGACCTGAAACGCGCCGTCGGGCCCGCCGCCTACGCCCTGAGCGCGGTCGGGGCCCTGTCCCGCCCGCCCTTCGATCTCGTCGTCAGCCTGGACGGCGGCATCCCCGTCCAGCGGACCGTCGCCCTGGCCCTGATCGCCAACGTCGGCCAACTCCAGGGCGGCGTCCAGCTGGTGCCGGACGCCCGCCCGGACGACGGCCGCTTCGACGTGCTGTTCGCGCACGCCCGCGGCCCGGCGGGCTGGGCGAACCTGGCGGGCCGCGTCGTGACCGGCGCCGCCCAGGGCACCGGCCTGGAACGGTGGCAGGGCACCCGAGCGGTCTTCGAGGCCGGGGAGCCGATCGCCTACCAGATCGACGGGGACACCGCCGGCACCTGCCAGGTGCTGGAGGCCGTCGTCGTCCCCCACGCCCTGACAGTGATGGTGCCCCGTTAGGAGGAAGGCTCCACCCCCATGATGCGGGCGAACCAGCGCTCGGCGTCCTCGAAGTCCTCGTCGGTGAACCCGCGGGCGATGCGGGGCATCACGGCGTCCGCGCGCGGATAGGAGCCCAGGAAGGTGACCTTCTTGCAGACCCGGTGGAGGCCCTTCAGGGCCTCGGCCATGCGCGGCTCCGCCACGTGGCCCTCGGCGTCGATGCTGAAGCAGTAGTCGCCCAGCGACCGCTTGGTCGGGCGCGACTCGATGCGGCACAGGTTCACGCCGCGGCCCGCGAACTGCTCGAGGATCTCGAGCAGGGCACCGGGCCGGTCGCTGTGCATGTAGGCGACCAGCGTGGTCTTGTCGGAGCCGGTCACCGGCCCAGGGCGGCCCGGCAGGGCCACCAGGATGAACCGGGTCAGCGCGCGCTTGTTGTCGGCGATGTTGTCGGCCAACACCTCGAGCCCGTAGGTGTCGGCGGCGACCTGGGCGCAGATGGCCGCCTGGTAGCGCGACTCCGGGTTGGCGACCTCGGCCGCCGCCGCGGCCGTCGAACCGCCCTCGGTCACCGTGGCCCCCCTGAGGTTCTTGGCGATCCAGCCGCGGGTCTGGGCGTGGGCGTGCGGGTGGGTGAGGATCTTCCGCACGTCGCCGAGCGTCGTGCCCGGGCGTCCGCACAGCACGAACTGCACCGGGATCACCACCTCGCGGATGATCGTCAGCGGATCGCCGCCGGCCAGGTTGTCCAGCGTCGCCGAGACGCCGCCCTCGACCGAGTTCTCGATCGGCACCAGCGCCGCGCGCACCTCGCCGGCGCGGACGGCGTCCAGTGCTTGCGGGACGGTGTCGTACGGTCTGATCTCCTCGCCGTCGTTGATGCGCAGCAGCGCCTGCTGCGTGAACGTCCCCGCGGGACCGAAGTAGCCGAGCACGGCGGCAGTCTAGGGGGCAGGCCGCCGATCCCCTGCCCTTCCCGCGATCCCCTGCCCCTGCAACGGCAGCGGATCGACGGAACCGGGGCGGATCGGAGAGGCGGCGAGGGGCCAGCCGCTCGGGCGGTTACGACTGCGGCTGCAGGATCCGTCGGACGCCGCGGGCGACGAACGCCCGGGTCGGCAGTTCGTGCCCCGCCGTCCACCACCACCCCATCACGAACAGCAGGACGCCGATCTGGACGCCGGCGCAGGCGATCTCGCGCAGGAACCAGGACACCGCGTGCATCTGCGGGCCGAACTCCACCGACCGGGCCGTCACGTAGGCCACCGACAGGGCCGCCCCACGCCACAGCAGCAGCTTGTCGAGATGGTTCTTGGCCAGCAGGGCCAGCGGCGCCCAGGCGATCAGGTCGTACCAGGGCAACGAGTACGGCGAGGTGACGATCCAGGCGGCGCAGAGCACCAGGGCCGTGCGCGTCGCGATCGTCAGCGGGTCGTCGCGCGCCGGCGTCCGCGCCCCCGGCACCGGCGCCCACGGAACCACCCGCGACAGCATCCACGCGATGACGACGAGCAACACCCAGCCCAGCACGAGCACGGTGGCCCGTGCGTTCTGGCTGCCCAGGAAGGGCTCGAGGACGAAGACGACCGGGAGCCCCCAGGAGCCCTGTGAGATGTAGCCGGTGTTCCGCCCGGCGGCGAACAGCGCCTTGGGGGCGAACACGCCGTAGCCGATGGCGATCGGGATCAAGGCGCCGACCCCCAACTGGACGAGCCTGCGCCAGTCGCGCCGGTACCCCCAGGCCAGCGCGAAGCCGTAGTACACGAGCGACACCTTCACCGTGCCCGCCAGGCCGATGAACAGGCCGGTCACGAAGGCGCTCCGCCGCACGAAGAACAGCGCGCAGATCGCGAACACCAGCGTCAGCGCCTCGTTGTGGCCGCCGGCGATCACCGCCCAGATCAGCAGCGGGTTGGCGATCGTGAACAGCACGGCGCGGGTCTGCCGGGCGGCGTCCCCGTGGGCGAGCTTGATCATCACCGCGCTGACGACGATGAACGGCAGCACGCCGAACATCTGCAGCCAGAACACCACGTCGTGCATCGAGTCGCCGCCCAGCACGTTCGCGAGCCACTGGCTGAGGGACGCCACCGGCCCATAGACGCTCGGGGTGTCCTGCCAGGGCCGCTCGGTGTAGATCAGCACCGGGTCGTAGGACTGTCGGAACACCTCCGCCGGCGAAATCTCGTAGGGGTCGAAGCCCTGCCGCTGGAGGCGTCCGTAGGCCGCGTACATGAGGATGTCCGCCGACGTGAGCGGCGGGACGAGCGCCGTCGCCAGGTTCAACCCCACCCCGACGTAGAACAGCTTGCGGATCGGCGGCCGCCAGCCCACGTCGATCGCCTTGGAACCCACCCACAGGCCCACCGCCCCCAGGATGATCCCCAGCCAGAGGGCGGGGACCAGGATCCACTCGTTGAGCGGCAGGCCGAGGGTGTGACCGACGTCCTTGGGGATGAACCACGGGGGCAGGGGCCCGGTCGCCGGCCCGACGTCGAGCGTGACCGGCGAGGGCCCGAGGGCGGCGACCACGATGACCAGCCCCACGGACGCCCCGATGAGCGTCAGCGCGACCCGGGACTTGGCCGTCCAGGGGGCGTCCAGGGCCCGCCGCAGGCGTTCGGCGAGAACGGCGGTGTTCATGGCGGCTCCCTGCTCGGGCTGCGTCGGGCGATACCAGGCCAAGGGTACGGCCTGCTATTTCAGCAGCCGGGACAGCCGCCGGTCCGCGAGCAGCTTGCCGCCCGTCTGGCAGCCGGGGCAGTAGTTCCAGAACGAGTCGGCGAACGACACCTCGGCGATCGGCGTGCCGCAGGCGGGGCACGGCTGCCCCTTCCGGCCGTGCACCCGCAGGCTGTTGCGCTTGTCGTCCTTGAGGTCGCGCGGCGGCAGCCCCTGGGCACGGGCGATGGCGGCCGTGAGCTCGGCCCGCACGGCGGCGTACAGGGTGGCGCGCTGCTCGGCGGTCAGCGACCCCGCCAGCGCGTACGGGCTCAACCGCGCGGCCTGCAGGATCTCGTCGGAGTAGGCGTTCCCGATGCCGGCGAGGATGCGCTGGTCGCGCAGCACCCCCTTGAGCTGGGTGCGGCCGTGCTCGGCGAGCAGCGCGGCGAACGCCGCCTCGGTGAAGTCGGACGCCAGCGGGTCCGCGCCGAGGGCCGCGATGCCGGGTACCTGCGCCAGGTCGTCGACGACGTAGAGGGCCAGCTTCTTCTGGGTGCCGGCCTCGGTGAGGTCGAACCCCCGGACGCCGGCGTCCCCCTCGACGCCGAACCGGAGCGCCAACGGACCCTTCCCGGGCCGCGCCGTGGCGGCCGGCAGCTCGTCGTACCAGCGCAGCCAGCCGGCGCGCGCCAGGTGGACCACCAGCCACGCCCCGTCGACCCCGATCGCGAGGAACTTGCCGTGCCGCTCGACCCGCTCGACGTCCTGGCCGAGCAGCGAGCCCAGCGGCACCGCGAAGGTCTTCAGGGCCGGGAACGCGGCCAGCTCCACGCGCGCGACGGTGCGCCCCACCAGCTCGTGCGCGAGGAAGGACCGCAACCCCTCGACCTCGGGCAGTTCAGGCATGCGCGTTCCCCCAATCGGGCGTCGGTCGCTCCAAAGCCTCCTCCAGCAGCCGCAGGTAGTCCACCCGGTCGACCTCGACCGCACCCAGGCTCGCGAGGTGGTCGGTGACCCACTGCACGTCCAGCAGCCGCCCCTCGACCCCGTCGTCGAGGAACTCCACCAGCCGCAGCAGCGCCACCTTCGAGGCGTCCCGGCCGATCACGGGGTCGTGGAACATCGACTCGCCCGCGAACAGGCCGCCGATGCTCACGCCGTACAGGCCGCCCGCGAGCCGGCCGTCCCGCGTCCAGGCCTCGACGGAGTGCGCCACCCCCCGGTCGTGCAGTTCGCGGTACACCGCGACGATCGCGTCGTCGATCCAGCCGTCCGGACGCCGCGGGTCGCCGCAGCGCCCGATGACCTCCCCGAAGGCGCGGTCGAAGGTGACGGAGAAGCGCCGGGCCGACTTGAGCAGCGACCGGGTGACCCGGAGCCCGTCGAGGGGCAGGATGCCGCGGTGCACGGGCGACCACCAGCCCATCATCCCCTCGGGCCAGCCGGCCTCAGTGAGCGGCATCGGGAAGACCCCGGCCCGGTAGGCCTCCAGGGTGAGGTCGGCGTCGAACTCGTCGGTGAGCGCGACGAGGTCCTGGTCGGGCCACTGCGACTCCGGACCGAACACGTGCGACAGCCCCATGGGCGGAATCCTCGCACGGGGCTCCGACGCTCCCCGCTCCTTTCACCGGCCGGGTCGGCGACCTAGTCTGGGCGCATGGACGCGAACGAAGCCGGCAACATCCTGGCGATGCGCGGCCCCGAGGTCGGCGGTTCGATGCTCCGCCAGCTCCTCGAGATCGCCATCAACGGGGTCGGCAAGGTGCCCGGGGCCAAGACCATCGCCGCGAACGCGTTGGTCCGGGCCGGTTCGGTCGAGCCGGCGATCGACTCGCTGGTCAGCACCCACGTGCGGCTGGCCACCGCCCAGGGCGTCCTCACGAACCTCGGCGGCGTGTGGACGGCCCCCCTCCTGCTGCCCGCGAACATCGCCGGGCTGGCCATCGTCCAGATCCGCCTGGTCGCCTCGATCGCCCACCTGCGCGGCTACGACGTCGACGACCCCCGCGTCCGCACCGCGATGGCGCTCTGCATCCTGGGCGAGACCGGGGTGCTGGGCCTCATCGACCGCAACGAGATCCCGACGACGCCCCTGGCCATCGCCACCGCCCCCGTGTTCGACAGCGGCCTCGACCGGTTGATCGCCGAGAAGGTCTTCGGCGAGATCTCCAGCCGTCTCATGGGGCGCCAGGCCGTCGTGCTGCTCGCCCGCCGCGTGCCGGTCCTGGGCGGCGGGGTCTCCGGCGCCATGGACGGCTGGTTCACCAGTTCGGTGGCCAGCTACGCCCGCGCCCAGTTCCCGACCCGGCGCCGCCTCACGCAGGGCCCGAGGCCCGCGGCGTCCGACGCGAGCTGATCAGTCCTCGTCGAAGGCCCGCACGACGCGGCCGCCGATCAGGCAGGTCACCTCGTAGGTGATGGTCCGCATGCGCTCGGCGATCTCGGCGCACGGGATCTCCTCGTCCCCGGAACGGCCGAGCAGCACCGCCTCGTCGCCGACCCCGACCGTCGGCTCGCCGGGGCCGAGGTCGACCATCAGCTGGTCCATGCAGACGCGCCCGGCGATCGGGTACGACCGTCCCCCGATCAGGACGCGGCCGTTGTTCGACTGCAGCCGGCTGTAGCCGTCGCCGTACCCGACGGGCAGGGTGGCGATCCAGGTGTCCGCGGGCGCGGTCCACGTGCGCCCGTAGCCGACGGTCTCCCCGGCGGGGACGCGCTTGACGAACGACACGACGGTCGTCCAGGTCAACCCGGGGCGCAGGGCGACGGTCGGCGGGGTGGTCGGGTCGGGCAGGTTGCCGTAGATCATGATCCCTGGACGCACCATGTCGAACCACGACCCCGGGTGCATCAGCACGCCGCCCGAGTTGGCCAGGTGCTTGAGCGGGATCGGCCCGCGGGCCTCCTCGGCCGCGCGCGCCACCGCCGCGAACGTGGCGATCTGCCGCTCGGTGAAGGCCCGGCCCGCCTCGCAGTCGGAGATCGGCAGGTGCGAGAACAGGCCCTCCAGCCGCAGCGACTCGTGCCGGTCGATCAGTTCGCAGAGCGCGGGGACGTCGCCCGGCTCGCAGCCCACCCGCCGCATGCCGGTGTCGACCTTCAGGTGCACGGCGGCCGGACGCCCGCGCGCGGCCGCCGCGGCGGCCACCCGCTCGATGTCGGCCCGCGTGGCCACCGCCAGCGTCAGATCGGACACCAGCGCGCCGGCCACCTCGTCGTCGGCGACCGCCGGCGACAGCTTCAGCATCGGCAGCGTGACGCCGGCCGCCCGCAGCTCCTGGGCCTCGGGCACGGTGGCGACGCCCAGCCAGTCGGCGCTGCCGGTGGCCTCGATCATGAGAGCCACCTCGCGGGCGCCGTGACCGTAGGCGTTCGCCTTCACCGCCGCCAGCACCAGCCGGTCCGGCCGGTCGGCGGTCACCCGGGCGCGGATGCCCGCCAGGTTGCGGCGGATGTTCCCGAGGTGGGTGGTGGCGGTGGTGGCGTACAGCATGGGCTCAGGCGTCGTGCCGCGCGGCGAGGGTGGCCTTGAGGTCGTTCACCACGTGGTGCGTGCGCAGCGTCACGAGGTAGAACTCGAGCGCGAGCCGCATGGTGGCGACGTTGAGCAGGGCCGGCACCCAGCCGAACAGCAGGGTCAGCACGCCCAGCGCCGAGTTGCCGGAGCCGTAGTACGAGCCCAGGCTGCCCAGCCCGAACATGACATAGGTGACGCCCAGCCAGCCGAGCACACTCACCGCGAACGTGAGGGCGTAGACGATCTTGACGATCGACGGCGTGGCGTAGTCGGCGAAGCCGAAGTCGAACAGCGCGGCGAAGCCCGTCTTCGGCACGGCCGGCGCGGGCGCGAACGGGGCCGCCAGGGGCTGGTTGCTGTAGCCGGCCTGCGGGTAGGGGGCCGACGCCGCGGACGAGGCGGGCGGGTAGCTGGGCCCGGCCTGCGCGTACGGCGGAGCGGCGGGCGGAACCCCGGGGCCCGCGGGCGGGTAGCCGGAGGCGCCGGGCGGGTAGGGGGCCGAGGGGGCGCTCGCCGGATAGGGAGCGGAGGGCGCCGACCCCGGGAGACCCGAGCCGGGCACCGGGGGCCTGCCGGACGGGGCCCAGGTCGACTTCGGCTCGCTGTCGGAGGTGTTGGACATGGCGCCCATTAGATCGCGCGCCGCCCCGGCCCCGCGGCGCCTGTCCAGCACCCGGATCGCCCGGGGGTGCCACACTGGGGCCGTGATTCGCAGCGTGGTCTTCGATTTCGGGCAGGTCCTGTCCAGCCCCGCCGAGCTGTACACCGCCCCGGCGGCCCGGCTGGGCGTCGACCCGGCGGCCTTCGAGGCGGCGTACTGGACCGGCCGCGTCGCCTACGACCGGGGCGGCACCGACGCCGCCTACTGGACGCCGCTGCTCGAGACCCTGGGCCGCCGGGCGACCCCGGAACTGGTGCGCGAACTGGCCCAACTGGACGCCCGCCTCTGGGTCGAGGGGGTGCGTCCCGAGGCGCTGCGGGTGGTCCGCGACGTCCGCGACGCCGGACGCCTCGTGGCGATCCTGTCCAATGCGCCGTTCTCGCTCGATCTGGCGTTCGTGGACGCCCCGTACGCCGACGCGGCCGACTACTGGTTCGTGTCGGCGTCCATGGGGGTGGTGAAGCCGGAGGAGCCCGTCTTCTTCCGCGTCGAGGAGGTCCTGGAACTCGCCCCGGCGGAGATCGCCTTCATCGACGACCGGCCCGCCAACGTGCACGCCGCCCGGCAGGCCGGCTGGCAGGCCCACCTGTTCGTCGACGACGCCGGCATGCGCTCCTGGCTGCAGGGCCTGGGGGTGCTGCCGGGCTGACGGCGTCCGGGGACGCCGCCGCCGCGGACACGCCGGGGCCGGGTCAGGCGCCGACCAGCGTCGCGACCATGACCGCCTTGATCGTGTGCATCCGGTTCTCGGCCTGGTCGAACACGATCGACGCGTCGGACTCGAACACCTCGTCCGACACCTCGTAGCCGTCGGACAGCCCGGTGACCTGCTGCATGTCGCGGGCGACCCGGGTCTCGAGGTCGTGGAAGGCCGGCAGGCAGTGCATGAACTTGGCGTGCGGGTTGCCGGTGGCCTCCATCACCCCCGCGTTCACCTGATAGGGCGCCAGCTCGCGGGCCCGGCTCGCCCAGACCTCCTTCGGCTCCCCCATCGACACCCACACGTCGGTGTGAACGAAGTCGGCGCCCCGGACGCCCGCCGCCACCTCGTCGGTCAGCGTGATCCGCGCCCCCGTCTCGGACGCCAGCGCGCGGGCGGCGTCCACGACGGCGGGCAGCGGCAGGCGGGACTCGGGGGCGACCAGACGCACGTCCATGCCGAGCATGGCGCCCGCCACCAGCAGCGAGTTCGCGACGTTGTTGCGGGCATCGCCGAGGAACGCGAACGCGATCTCGCCCGCCGGCTTCCCGGACGCCTCCAGCATCGTGAACATGTCGCACAGCGACTGGGTGGGGTGCCAGTCGTCGGTGAGCCCGTTCCACACCGGCACGCTGCTGTGGGCGGCCAGCTCCTCGATGTCGGCCTGCGCCGAGCCCCGGAACTCGATGCCGTCGTAGAAGCGGGCGAGGACGCGCGCGGTGTCGGCGACGGACTCCTTGTGGCCCAGTTGCGAGCCCGTGGGGTCGAGGTAGGTCACGTGGGCGCCCTGGTCGTAGGACGCCACCTCGAACGCGCACCGCGTCCGGGTGGAGGTCTTCTCGAAGACGAGAGCGACGTTCATCCCGGCGAGCCGGCGCTCCTCGCGGCGGGCCTTCCGGGCGTCCTTCAGGTCGCGCGCGAGGTGGAGGAGGTGCCACCACTCGGCGGGGGTGAAGTCCACCTCCTTGAGGAAGTCCCGGCCGGTGAGGTCGATCGTCACGTTCTGCCCTTTCTGTGCGGACGCCAGAGCCTGGCATAACTATGCCAGGGCCCAAATACTTATGCCAAGAACCGTCGTGCGGCCCTCGGACGCCGCCGGGCCGACCCCGGCCCCATGGGAGGATCGGGCCGTGATTGGCAGCTTCGTCCTCCGGTTCCTCGCCACCGTCGTGGCGCTGGTCGTGGCGACCCTCCTGCTGCCCGGCGTCACCCTGGGGTCGTCGGAGGTGCCGGTCGAGATCGTCACCATGGTCGTCGTCGCGGCCATCTTCGGGGCAGTCAACGGGGCGGTCAAACCGCTGTTCCGCTTCCGGCACACCCCGGGCTACCTGATCCTGCTCGGGGCCGCCCTGCTCGTCGCCAACGCGGCCCTGCTGCTGCTGACGTCGTGGGTGTGCTCGCTGCTGCGGGTGCCCTGGCACGTCGACGGCTTCGCCTCCGCGCTGGTCGGCGGGATCATCGTCTCGGTCGTCTCCTTCCTGGCCAACGCCCTGCTCGGCAGCCGCGCGGTGGTGCACCGGTGAGCGGCGTCGTCTTCGTCTGCTGGGGGAACATCTGCCGGTCGCCGATGGGCGAGCGGGTCGCGCGCGAGCACTTCGCAGCGGCCGGGCTCGGCCACGTACCGGTGACCAGCGCCGGGGTCAGCGCCGAGGAGGCCGGGAACCCCATCGACCGCCGCGCCCAGCGGACGCTGCGCGAGAACGGGTACAGCTACGAGGGGCACCGCGCACACCGCATCACGGCCGCCGAGATCGCGGCGGCCGACCTCGTCCTCGCGTTCGAGCCGCTGCACGTCGACCGCCTCCGCCGGCTCGCGCCCACGGCGTCCAACATCGCCCTGATGACGGACTTCATCCCCGGGGCGGACACCGACTCCATCGCCGACCCGTGGTACGGCGGCCAAGAGGGGTTCACCGAGACGCTGGCGGCGGTGGAGGCGGCGATGCCCGGTATCGTCGCCCGGGTCCGCGAACTGCTCGGTTAAGCTTCCCCCATGCACATCCTCGTTGTGGACGACGACCAGGCGGTCCGGGATTCGCTGGCCCGCTCGCTGCAGTACAGCGGCTACGAGGTCGCCACAGCGGCGGACGGGGTCGAGGCCCTCGCCCAGCTCGCCACCCTGCGGATGGACGCCGTGATCATGGATGTGATGATGCCCCGGCTCGACGGCCTCGAGACCACCCGCATGCTGCGCAGCACCGGCAACGACGTGCCGATCCTCATCCTCACCGCGCGCGACGCCGTCGGCGACCGGGTCGACGGCCTGGACGCCGGCGCCGACGACTACATGGTCAAGCCGTTCGCGCTCGACGAGCTGCTGGCCCGGCTGCGCGCGCTCACCCGGCGCAACAAGCCGGAGACCCAGCCCGAGACGGACACCGCGGGGGCCGCCGCCGGGCCCCAGGTGCTCAGCTTCGAGGGGCTGACCCTGGACCTGCAGACCCGCGAGGTCTCCCGCAACGGACGCCGCATCTCGCTGACCCGCACGGAGTTCGCCCTGCTGCAGACCTTCCTGGAGAACCCGAGGCGGGTGCTGGAGCGCAGCTGGCTGCTCAACGAGGTGTGGGGCTTCGACTTCCCGACCACGGCGAACTCGCTCGAGGTGTACATCGGCTATCTGCGACGCAAGACCGAGGCCCCGGGCGAGCCCCGCCTGATCCACACGGTGCGTGGCATCGGCTACGTGCTGCGTGAAACGGCCCCGTGATCCGTTGGCTGCGGGAACGGTCCGCGGCTCATCGCCGGGCGCTGCAGGACCGTCTCGCGCTGATGATCGCGGTCGCCGTCTTCTGCGGGGTGGCGGTGACCGGGGCGGCCGCCGCGTTCGTCACGTGGCGGGCCATCTACGACCAACTCGACAGCGAACTGACCACCGTCGCCAACATCACCTCCACGATGTTCGAGGGCGACATCCGCAACATGGGCGGCATCAACGAGACCGCCCTGCTGGCCGCGAACGTCCGGCTGTGGGTGCTCCGCTCCGACAACACGCTGTTCTCTCGCCCCGACAGCCCCGACCTGCACGGCCCCGCCGAACTCGCCATCGCGATGACGGGCGAGGGGGCGTCCGCCCGGACGGGCTACGGCAGCGACGGCCGTGCCTACCGGATCATCGCCGTGCCGTTGGCGGACGTCGAGAACCCCCAGTCGCGCTACGCGCTGATCCTGGCGCGTCCCCTCGACCTCTCGGTCATCACCAGCCTGCTGTACGCCCTCGCCTTCTTCGGGGCGCTGGCGATCGTGGCGGCCGCCTCGGTCGGGTACTCCATCGCCCGGTCGTCGATCGAACCCCTCCGCCAACTCAACGCCGCGGTCACCCAGGTGACGGCCACCAACCGGCTGGTGCCGGTGGCGGTGCAGGGCCAGGACGAGGTGGCCGACCTGGGCCGCAGCTTCAACCGGATGCTCAAGGCGCTCGACTCCTCCCGGGAGCGCCAGCGGCGCCTCATCGCGGACGCGGGCCACGAACTGCGGACACCGCTCACCTCGATGCGGACGAACATCGAACTGCTGGTCGCCGACGAGAAGTCCGGCATGCTGCCGCCGGGGGCGCGCGGCGACATCCTGCGCGACGTGGCCGCCCAGCTCGGCGAGTTCACCACGCTGATCGGCGACCTGGTGCAACTGTCCCGCGAGGACGAGGTGCGCCCACACCCGGAGGCCATCGACCTGCGCGACGTGATCGAGAGCGCGCTGGCGCGCGTGAAGCGCCGCGGTGGCCCCGGCATCACGTGGGCCGTCGCGCTGAACAACCCGCTGTACCTGCAGGGCGACCCGGACGCCCTCGAGCGCGCGATCACGAACCTGCTCGACAACGCGGTGAAGTTCTCGCCGCCGGACGGGACGATCCACGTCGATCTGACCGGCGACCGGCTGCGGGTGGCCGATGAGGGGCCGGGCATCGCGGACGAGGACCTACCGCACGTCTTCGAGCGCTTCTACCGGTCCGACAAGGCGCGAAACACGCCCGGGTCGGGCCTGGGGCTCTCGATCGTGGCGCAGACCATCCACGCCCACGGCGGCTGGGTCCAGGCCGCGCACGCCGCGGAGGGCGGTGCGGAGTTCCTGGTCCGCCTGCCCGGCACGGAGACCGACCCGGAGGCGGAGGCGTCCGCGGACGCCGACACAGGCATCCAGCGCGCAGTCGACGCCTGAGGGCGGACAAACCCCTGCACCACTCCTCTGAACCCCACCCAAACCTCGGATTATGCTGACACCGCACCTGCGATCCGCACCTGCAACGAAGCAACCGGAGCATTGGAGGACGCCATGGCCGACGTCGTCGTGCTGGGTGCCGGAGTGGCCGGCCACACCGCCGCCCTGCACCTCAAACGACTGCTGGGGAAGGAACACACCGTCACGGTGGTGACACCGAACTCGCAGTGGAACTGGATCCCCTCGAACATCTGGGTGGGCGTCGGGGACATGCCGGCCGAGAAGGTGCTCTTCCCGCTGGCCGACGTGTACCGCAAGCAGAAGATCGAGTATCTCCAGGCCAAGGCGGTGGCGATCCACCCCGACGGCAGCGAGACCGACCCCCGGCCGTTCGTGGACATCGAGTACACCGGGCAGGGTCGCGCCGGCGAGCCCGGTACGGTCCACTACGACTACCTCATCAACGCGACCGGCCCCAAGCTCCGATTCGAGGCCACCCCCGGCATGGGCCCCGGCGGCTACACCCACTCGGTGTGCACCGCCGACCACGCCACCCACGCCGCCCACGCGCTCGAGGCGAGCATCGCCAAGATGCGGGCGGGCGAGCGGCAGACGCTCGTCATCGGGATGGGGCACGGCACGTGCACCTGCCAGGGCGCCGCCTTCGAGTACGTCTTCAACGTCGACCACACGATCCGGCAGGCCGGCGTCCGGGACCTCGCGACGATCGTCTACCTGACCAACGAGGCCGCCCTCGGCGACTTCGGCGTCGGCGGGATGGTCTTCGACCAGGAGGGTTTCCAGACCACCTCCGAGCTGTGGACCAAGTCGCTGTTCCGCGAGCGTGGCGTCCTGGCGATCGTCGGCGCCCACGTCGAGCGGGTGGAGGACGGCGTCATCCACTACGAGACGCTCGACGGCACGAAGCACAGCCTCGCCTTCGACTTCTCGATGCTCATCCCGCCGTTCGGCGGCGTGGGCCTGAAGGCGTACGCCCGGGACGGCGGCGACATCACGGACACGCTGTTCGCGCCGAGCGGCTTCATGAAGGTGGACGCCGACTACACCCCGAAGCCCTACGAGCAGTGGAAGGCGACCGACTGGCCGTCCACCTACGAGGTGCCCGGCTACCGCAACCTCTTCGCCGTCGGCATCGCCTTCGCCCCGCCGCACGCGATCTCCAAGCCGCTCAAGACCCCCAACGGCACCGCGATCGCGCCGGCCCCGCCGCGGACGGGCATGCCCTCGGGCGTGACCGGCAAAGCGGCCGCCATCACCATCGCCCGCCGGATCAAGAATCCGGACGCCCCGGCCGAGCCCGCGTCGATGGCTCACATGGGTGCCGCGTGTGTGGCGTCGGCCGGGACCGGGCTCACCAAGGGTTCGGCGGCGGCGATGACCATGCTGCCGGTCGTGCCGGACTACGACCGTTACCCGACCGGCCGGGACGTCCGAGAGACGCGCGGCGAGCTCGGCCTGCACGGCCACTGGGTGAAGCTGATGCTGCACTACCTGTTCCTCTACAAGGCCAAGGCCAAGTTCGGCTGGCCGCTGATCCCGGAGTGACCGCCATGACCGATCCCACCGCACCCACCGCCCAGCCGCTGCTGGACGTCAGCACCGCACCGTTGCCGACGCAGCGGACGCTCAAGATGCGCCGCAACATTCCCTTCCAACTCGTCCGCTTCGTGGCGTTCGACCTCCGGATCATGCGGATGGTCCTCAAGGGCCACAAGGGGGACGCCCACTGACGCGGCCGATCGTGGTGGTCGACGCGCGACATCCGGCCTACGGTTGACCCGACACCGGCCCACCGGAAGGAACCCCCATGTCGTACGGAAAGCAGGTCCTCGCCGACCTCCGCGAGCCCGCCCGCGAGCTCCGCTCCCGAATCCCCGCCGTGTACGAGGGCTACTCGGCCACGCACAAGGCGGCCCTGGGAGCCGGTGACCTGGACACCAAGACGAAGGAACTCATCGCGCTCGCGATCGCCGTCTCGACGCGCTGCGACGGGTGCATCGCCTCGCACGCCCGCGGCGCGGCCAAGGCCGGGGCCACCGCCCAGGAGGTCGCCGAGGCGCTCGGCGTCGCGATCCTGATGGTCGGCGGGCCCGCGACGGTGTACGGGCCGCGGGCGCTGGACGCCTTCCTCGAGTTCGCGGCCCCCGACGAGAGCGCCCGCTGACCCACGGGACCCGCAGCAGGGCCGGTTAGGCTGCGAGCGTGAACTGCACGTTCCATCCCGACCGGCCCACCCTGCTGCGCTGCACCCGCTGCGGGCGGCCGGCCTGCCCGGACTGCCTCCGCGACGCCCCCGTCGGCGCCCACTGCGTGGCGTGCCTGCGCGGCGTCCCGGTGGACCGACCCATCGACCCCGCCTCCGCCCGCCGCCTCGCCGGCGGGGCCGGCCGCCCCATGCCCGGGGCAGCGCACCGGCGTCCGGGCCCATTCTTCTACGCCCTGCTGGCCGCTTTCGCGGCGTCCTGTGTCGCCGGCTACCTGCTGCCGCTGGCCGCCGCCGACCTGCGCCAGCCGCCCATCGCGGCCAAGGCGGTGGCGCTGGCGATCGTGATCCTGGGCACGCTGCTGGCGGTGACCCTGCACGAGTGGGCGCATGCGTTCGTCGCCTACCGCGGCGGCGACACGTCGGTGGCCGCCAAGGGCTACCTGACGCTGGATTTCCGGCGCTACTCCGATCCGCTGCTGTCGATCGGCCTGCCGGTGCTGTTCCTGCTGCTCGGCGCCCTCCCCCTGCCCGGCGGGGCCGTCTGGATCAACCACGGCGCGCTGCGGTCGAAGTGGTGGCGCACCGGCATGTCCCTGGCCGGGTCGTCGATGAACGTCGCCGTCGGGGTGCTCGCGGCCCTCATGGTCGGCAGCGGGGCGCTGGGGTCGGGGCACCCGATCCTGACCGGCTCGTTGGCCTACCTGGCTCTCATCATGTTCGGCGTCGCGATCCTCAACCTGTTGCCCATCCCCGGGCTCGACGGCTACGCCGCCCTGGAGCCGCACCTGCCGCGCGGCGTCCGGCGCACCATGGACGCCGTCCGGCCCTTCGGGCTGTGGATCATCCTGGCGCTGATGCTGTTCGGGTACTTCGGGTTCATCTGGGACGCCGCCTCCGCGCTCACGGACGCCCTCGGCGTCGACCGCCGCTGGATCGGGGTCGGCGCCGTTCTCGCCAGCCTCCGGGGCTGACGGGCGCCGGCACCTCGCTCGGCCGGGCAAGCACCGGGGTCCCCTTGCCCGCTGCGGACAAGGGGACCCCTGGCTCGGCCGGCGGTACCTCCTAGCTCTGGGCGGCGTCGCAGGTGCCGTCCTGCACCCGGTCCTGAGCGCGGTTCTGGGCGCGGTCCTGCGTGCCGTCGCAGGTGGCGTCGCAGGTGCCGTCCTGAACTCGGTCCTGCACCCGGTTCTGGGCGCGATCCTGCGTGCCGTCGCAGGTGGAGTCGCAGGTGCCGTCCTGCACCCGGTTCTGCACCCGGTTCTGGACGCCGCTCCCGGTGCCGTCCTGGGCCCGGTTCTGGACGCCGTTCTGCGCGCGGTTCTCGGCGCCGTACCCGGAGCCGTTCCGCGCCTGGGTCTGGGCCAGGGCCTGCTGGGTCTGCTGGGCCGTGGTGTCGGCACTGGCGACCGTGGCGGCGCCGAAGGCGCCGGTGACGACGAGCGCGGCGCTCGCGAGGCCGAGGGCCAACTTCTTGGTGTTGAACATGTCCACTCCTTCGGTGGTGTCGGTTGGTTGACACCACTGTCCCCGCCGCGTGTGTGGCTCCCAGGGGCGCCGGCGTGAAGCTTCGTTGACGCCCGGCTGTCAGGACCCTGTGCCGGGGCCCGCCTCCGGCACCCGGGCGGCGGCCGCGGCGACGGCGTCCCAGACCTCGGGGGACCGAGCGGCCACGATCTTGTGCGGATTGGCGCTGGTCGAGGTGTAGGGCTCCCCGTCCGCGAAGGCGACCCGGCCGCCCAACTCCCCCAGCAGCAGGATGCCCGGCCAGTGGTCCCAGGGGTGTTTGCCGTTGTGGATCAGGTAGTCCCGTTCCCCGAGCGCGATCAGCGGATAGTCGGCGGTGCAGCTTCCGGTCATGGGCCACGGCACGGCCAGCCCCGGCCCGCGTAGTCCGGCGAGCTCCGGCGTCACCCCGCCCACGAGCTCCGGACGCCGCGGGTGCGGCCGGGCCAGCGGCCGGCCGTCGACGCGGACGCCCCCGCCGCGGGTCGCCTGGAACATGCGCCGCCGCATCGCCTGCCAGATCCAGCTGCGCACGGGCACCCCGCGGTGCAGTTCGACCACCAGGCAGCCGAAGTCGGGGTTCCCGGCGACGAAGTTCCCGGTGCCGTCGACCGGATCGACCAGCCAGACCCGCTCGCCGGTGTCGATCAGGCGCACCAGGCCGGGGTCGGCCGCGACGGCCTCCTCTCCGATCACGACGGCGTCCGGATCGGCCGCCCGGAGCGCCGCCGCCAACTCGGCCTCGGCCTCGGCGTCGGCGACGGTGACCGGGTCGCCGGGGGACTTCTCGGCGACCTCGCCGGGGGCCAACCGCCCGAACCGCGGCACGACGACGCGGTCGGCCACGGTCACGATGAGGTCGCAGACCCGTTCCGTCAGCATGCCCCGAGTCTGACACGGTTGTCGGAGGGCTTACCCTGGTGGATCATTGAAATTTCTACGGCTGGCCGGGAGGGTCCCGGCCACGGGCACCGGGCAGGAGAACCGTGAACCGCACCATCAAGCTCGCCGTCGTCGGCGTCGGCAACTGCGCCTCGTCGCTGATCCAGGGCATCGAGTACTACGCGGACGCCCGCGACGACGCGTTCATCCCCGGGCTGATGCACGCCAACTTCGGCGGGTACCACCTCCGCGACATCGAGATCGTGGCCGCGTTCGACGTGAACGCCAACAAGGTCGGCAAGGACGTCGCGGAGGCCATCTACACCGCCCCGAACAACACGACGGTGTTCGCGCAGGTGCCGCCGACCGGCGTCCTCGTGCAGAAGGGCCCGCGCCTCGACGGGGTCAACAAGTACACCGCCGACCTGGTGCCGGTCGACGACGCGCAGGAGCCCGTCGACGTCGTGGCCGCACTGAAGGCGTCCGGCGCCGAGATCGTGGTCAACTACCTGCCCGTCGGCTCCCAGGAGGCCACCGAGTTCTACGCGAACGCGGCGATCGCGGCCGGCTGCGGGTTCGTCAACTGCATCCCGGTGTTCATCGCCTCCGACGAGGCGTGGGCGCGGAAGTTCGCGGACGCCGGCCTGCCGGTCGTCGGCGACGACATCAAGGCGCAGGTCGGGGCGACGATCCTGCACCGGACGCTGACGAATCTCTTCCTCGACCGCGGCATGCAGATCAAGCACACCTACCAGCTCAACACCGGCGGCAACACCGACTTCCTCAACATGCTGGAGCGGGAGCGCCTCGCCGACAAGAAGACCTCCAAGACCGAGGCTGTCACGAGCATGATCGAGGCCCGGGGGCAGACGATCGACCCGAACGACATCCACGTGGGCCCGTCGGACTACGTGCCGTGGCAGCGCGACAACAAGGTCTGCTTCCTGCGCATCGAGTCCACCCACTTCGGCGACGTGCCGATGAACCTCGAGGTGCGGCTCTCGGTCGAGGACTCCCCCAACTCCGCCGGGGTGGCCATCGACTCGATCCGGTGCTGCAAGCTCGCCCTGGACGCCGGGCTGGCCGGCGCGATCGTCGAGCCGGCCGCCTACTTCAGCAAGCACCCGCCCCGCCAGATCGAGGACCGCGAGGCCCGCGAGCTGGTCGAGGCCTTCATCGCCCGCTACGGCCACCGCGACTGACTGACCTCGCCCCGGACGCCCCCGCGCGGGCCCCTGGACGCGAACCGCCCGCCCCGGCACCAGGTGCCGGGGCGGGCGGTCGTCGGTCGGGGATCAGCCGAACAGGCGGGAGAAGACGCCCTGCGGCCGGGCCGCGGCGATCTCCTCGGGGGTGTGGTTCTGGTCGCACCACTGGCCCTTCGGCACGCTGCTCTTGACCATGGCCACGTGCTGGCCGCAGCCGGCCCACGTCGTCTTGCCACACACCTTGCACTGAACGGGACGGCACATACTCGGTCTCCTGAGGTTTCTCGTCGATCGCCACTGAGTGGCGTTTCCAAGCATGAGCATATACCCCCTGGGGTATTCTTGTCACGTCGGCGGGGACCGTCGGTTCGGCCCGGTGGCGCAACCGCCCCCTGCGCGCCAGAGTGGGCGCTCATGGAGCACGTGCACGTGGGGCAGGGCCCCGTCGAACCCGCCGCCGTGGTGGCCGTCGCCCGCGCGGGGGCGCGCGTCGCGATCACCCCGGACGCCCTCGCCGCCGTCGCCGCGACGCGGCGCCACGTCGAGACCCTGGCCGCGTCGGATCGTCCGGTCTACGGGGTGTCGACGGGCTTCGGCGCCCTGGCGACCCGGCACATCCCCACCGAGGACCGGGCGCTGCTGCAGCAGAGCCTGATCCGCTCCCACGCCGCCGGCTCGGGGCCCGAGGTCGAGCGGGAGGTCGTCCGCGCGATGATGCTGCTGCGGTTGTCCACCCTCGCCACGGGGCGCACGGGCGTCCGGCCCGTCGTCGTCGAGACCTACGCCGCGGCCCTCAACGCGGGCATCACGCCCGTCGTCCACGAGTACGGCTCGCTCGGCTGCTCCGGCGACCTGGCGCCGCTGGCCCACTGCGCGCTCGCGTTGGTGGGCGAGGGGGAGGTGACGGACGCCGCCGGCGTCCGCCTGCCCGCCGCCGCGGCCCTGGCCGCGGCCAGCATCGAGCCGCTCGTCCTGGCCGAGAAGGAGGGCCTGGCCCTCATCAACGGCACCGACGGCATGCTGGGCATGCTCGTGCTGGCGTGCCACGACTTCGGCCGGCTGCTCACCGCAGCCGACGTCGTGGCGTCGCTGTCGATCGAGGCCCTCCTGGGCAGCGACCGGGTGCTGGCCGCCGACCTCGTCGGCCTGCGACCCCAGCCGGGCCAGGCCGTGGCGGCGGCCAACATGCGGGCCGTGCTCGCCGGCTCGCCGGTCGTCGCGTCCCACCGGGACGACCCGCACTGCCCGATCGTGCAGGACGCCTACTCGCTGCGCTGCGCCCCGCAGGTCGCCGGCGCCGGACGCGACACCCTCGACCACGCCCGCCGCGTCGCCGGCTGGGAGCTCGCCGCCGCCATCGACAACCCCGTGGTGACCGCGGACGGGCGCGTGGAGTCCAACGGGAACTTCCACGGCGCCCCCGTCGGCTACGCCCTGGACTTCCTCGCGATCGCCGCCGCCGACCTGGCGTCCATCGCGGAGCGGCGCACCGACCGGATGCTCGACGTCCGGCGGAGCAACGGGCTGCCGCCGTTCCTCGCCGCCGATCCGGGGGTGGACTCCGGGCACATGATCCTCCAGTACACCCAGGCCGGGATCGTCGCCGAGCTCAAGCGGCTGGCGGCGCCGGCGTCCGTCGACTCGATCCCGAGCTCGGCGCTGCAGGAGGACCACGTGTCGCTGGGCTGGCACGCCGGCCGCAAGCTGCGCCGCGCGCTGGACGGGCTCACGCGCGTCCTGGCGTGCGAGGCGCTGACGGCGGCCCGCGCCCTCGACCTGCGGGGCCTGGGGGCGGCGCCGGCGTCGGCCGCCGTCGTCGAGAGGATCCGGCGCGAGGTGGCCGGCCCGGGGCACGACCGGTTCCTGGCCCCCGAGATCGAGGCGGTCGTGCGACTGGTGGCCTCCGGGGACCTGGTCGCCGCCGCCGAGGAGGTCACCGGCCCGCTGGGGTGACCGCGGCGGGCGGGCGCGGGAAGCGCAGGATGAGCAGTCCGCCGGCCACCACGAGCACCGCGGGGATCAGGCCGGTCAGCCACACCAACGTCGTGACGGCGGCCGGGTCGCCCGGGCGCGTGGCGGCCGTGATGCCGCCCACGCCCAGCCCCCACCCCAGCAGGCCGCCGGCCAGCGCCTGCGCGACCTTCCGGCTGACCTGGTAGGTCGAGTAGACCGCCCCCGGGACCGCCACGCCCGTCAGGCGCCGCCCGTGATCGACGCACTCGGCGGCCAGGGCGTACATGAGGGCGTTCAGCACCCCGACGCCCAGCCCCTGCACGGCGAAGCAGCCGAGCGCGAACGGGACACTGGTCGGGGCCACCGCGAGGCCCGCCATGCCCACGGCGCTCACGACGGCGCAGGCCAGGTAGACGCGCCGCAGTTCCCAGCGGGCCACCAGCCGCGGACCGAGCGGCACCATGACCAGCGACGTGGCGGCCGTCGCGACGGTGAGCAGGATCAGCAGGCCCGAGTCCCCCAGCACGAGGGTCACGAAGTGCGCCTGGGCCGTGACGATGGCGAACTGGCCGGTCAGCAGCACCACCGAGGACGCGCACAGCACCAGCAGCGGCCGATTGGCCAGCACCGCGGCCCCCGTGTCCCGCAGCGACACCGCCTCCGTCGTCGTCCGGACCCGCTCGGGGCAGGTCCGGTAGCACGCCCCGTAGAGGGCCAGGCCCGCGACGACGAACACGCCGGCCACCGTCGTGAAGAACCGCTGCAGCGCCGCGGGGTCGGCCCCCAGGCGCGTGATCTGGGGGGCGACGACGGCGGCGAGCGCGATCTGGACGAGCATGACCGCGCCCATCCGGTAGGAGTTCAGGCCGACCCGCTCGACCGGGTCGACCGTCATCGCGGACGCCAGGGACGCGTACGGGATCGTCACGAGCGAGTAGAACAGCATCATGACGGCGCTCGTCGCCCACGCGTAGGCCAGGCGGACGCCGTAGGCGTCGACGGCGGGCACGCTGAAGGTCGCCACCGAGGCGACCAGCAACGGGGGCGACGCCCACAGCAGGTAGGGCCGGAACCGGCCCCGCGGCGACACCCGGGTGTCGATCAGCCGCCCGGCCAGCAGGTCGCAGGCCGCCGACCACAGCCGCACCCCGAGCAGCAGGACGCCGACGTCGAACGGCGACAGCCGCGCCACGTTCGTGTAGTAGATGAGCAGGAACAGCGCCTGGAACGTGAAGACCAGGTTGTTCGCGACATCCCCGGCCGCGTACCCCAGATAGGACGCCGCCCCGAGCGGACGCCGACCGGCGGGTCGGCCGGTGTGCTGGCTGGTCGTGATTCCCCCTTGGCTCCCGGCCATCCTCGCCCAGCTCCCGGCGACGCCCCCGCTCGTCCCGGAGTGCGGCCCCCCGCCCGGACGCCCTACCGGGGCACGCTCGGCTCCGTCGGCCGGTGCGCGGCCCCCTCCTGGGCCGCGATCGCCTCGGCCCCCAGCGCGAACGCGCGCCGGTTGGCGTCCATGAGGTGGGCCTTCGCCCCGCCCAGCTTCGCCTCCAGCGCGTGCAGCACGCTGGCCGACCCGACGCAGTGCGTCATCTCGGTGAACGCCCCCAACATCACCAGGTTGGTCGTCTTGAGGTCGCCCGCCGCGACCGCCAGCTCGGTGGCGGGGACGTAGAAGGCGCGGACGTCGGTCCGTTCGACGCGCGTGTTGACCATCGAGGTGTTGATGAGCGCGAACCCACCGGGCACCAGGTCGGCCACGAACTTCATCGACGGGACGTTCATGATGAGGACGCTGGTGGCGTCGCCGTGGACGACCGGGCTCGCGATCGGGGCGTCGTCGACGATCACGTTGCAGTTGGCCGTGCCGCCCCGCATCGCCGGGCCGTAGGACGGCAGCCACGTCACCTGCCGGCCCTCGTCCAGGGCCGCCTGCGCGAGCAGCTGGCCCATCGTCAGGATCCCCTGGCCGCCGAAGCCGGCGATGATGATCCGCTCGTTGTGCATGGCTACTCCTCCGGCCGGACGCCGCCGCGCGCCGCGGCGTCCTTCTTCGGGTCCCGCAGGTTGCCCAACGGGTAGTAGGGAATCATGTGGTCGCGCACCCAGGCGAGGGCGTCGACCGGTTCCAGGCCCCAGTTCGTGGGGCACGTCGACAGCACCTCGACCAGGGCGAATCCCTCCCCGGCCAACTGCGTCTCGAAGGCCCGGCGGATCACCCGTTTCGCCGCCTTGACGTGCGGGGGCGAGTCGCACGCCACCCGCTCGACGAAGGACGCCCCCGGGATCTGGGCCAGCATCTCCGCGATCCGGATGGGCTCGCCGGCCAGGCGCGGGTCCCGGCCCAGCGGGGAGGTGGTGGTTTTCTGCCCCACCAGGGTCGTCGGCGCCATCTGGCCGCCGGTCATGCCGTAGATGGCGTTGTTGATGAAGATGACCGTGATGTTCTCGCTGCGGTGGGCGGCGTGCACGATCTCGGCGGTGCCGATCGAGGCGAGGTCACCGTCGCCCTGGTAGGCGAACACGACCCGGTCGGGCAGCACCCGCCTGATGCCGGTCGCGACGGCGGGGGCCCGCCCGTGGGCGGCCTGCTGCACGTCGCAGTTGAAGTAGTCGTAGGCGAGGGTCGCGCAGCCCACCGGGATGACGGCGATCGCGCGGTCGAGCACCCCCAACTCGACCAGCACCTCGCCGACCAACCGGTGGACGATCCCGTGCGTGCAGCCCGGGCAGTAGTGCGTCTCGGCGTCCGTGAGACCCGCGGTGCGCTGGAAGACGACGGCCATCACCGGCCCCCCTTCTCGTCGCCGACCGACACGTGGGGGACGTCCCCCGCGTGGTGCTCGGCCAGGATGTGCCGCACGGTGTCGGCGATCACCTGCGGCAGCGGGATCATCCCGCCGGTGCGGCCGAGGAAGTGCACGGTGCGGCGTCCCTCGTTGGCGATGCGCACGTCGTCGATCATCTGGCCCATGCTCATCTCCACCACGAGCAGGTTCGCGACCCGATCGGGCAGCCGGCGGAGGCTCTCGGCCGGGAACGGGAACAGGGTGATCGGCCGGATCAGCCCCACCCGGACGCCCTCGGCGGCGAGCGCCGCGATCGCCGACTTCACGATCCGGGCCGTGGTGCCGTAGGCCACGACGACCAGGTCGGCGTCCTCGACGCGGTACTCCTCGACGAGCACCTCCCGCTCGCGCATCCGTTCGTACTTGGCGAACAGGTCGAGGATGTGGTGCTCGAGCACCTCCGGCTTGAGGAACAGCGAGTTGATGATCGAGCGGCTCCCCGGGTGGTCGCGCGTGCCCGTGGTCGCCCAGGTCTTGGGGGGCAGGGCCGGGTCGGGCGGCCGCTCGACGATCTCGACCGGCTCCATGATCTGGCCCAGCATGCCGTCGCCCACGATCATCACCGGGTTGCGGTACTCGTCGGCCTTGTCGAACGCCAACGCGACGAGCTCGGCCATCTCCTGCACCGTCGACGGGGCGTACACGAGCAGCTTGTAGTCGCCGTCCCCGCCGCCCCGCGTCGACTGGTGGTAGTCGCTCTGGGCCGGCTGGATGCCGCCCAGTCCCGGGCCGCCGCGCACGATGTTGACGATCACGCTGGGCAACTCGGCGCCGGCCAGGTACGAGATGCCCTCCTGCATGAGGGCGATGCCCGGCGACGACGAGCCCGTCATCACCCGGGCGCCCGCTCCCGCGGCGCCGTAGCACATGTTGATCGCGGCGACCTCGCTCTCCGACTGCAGGAACACCCCGCCGACCTTCGGCAGGTGCACGCTCATGTACTCGAGCAGCTCGCTCTGCGGGGTGATCGGGTAACCGAAGTAGTGCCGGCAGCCGGCGGCGATCGCCGCGGCGCCGACCGCTTCGTTGCCCTTCATGAGGACCCGCGCCATGACCCCTCCTCAGAACTTCTCGACGGTGATGACCTGGTCGGGGCACATGACCGCGCACAGGGCGCAGCCGATGCAGTCGTCCTCCCGGCCCTCGACGACGTGGGCCGGGTGGTACCCCTTCCGGTTGATGGTGGCGGTGTCGAGCTCCAGCATGTGCTCCGGGCACACCGAGACGCACAGCCCGCACCCCTTGCAGAGGTCGCGGTCGAACGCGACCCTCCCCTTCGCCATGTCGGCTCCCCTCCCTGTCACATCCAGTCCTCGCGCAGGTGCGGCCCCACGGCCACCGCCTCGATCGGACGCCCCCGGTCCAGCAGCGCCCCCGCGGGCAGCCCGGCGAGGGCGTCCGGGATCGCCGCCACGTACCGGATCGGCAGCCCGGTCAGCCCCGCCACCTCACGGCACAGCGCCAGCCCGGCCAGCACGTGGGCCGGCGTCGTCTCCCGCAGCAGGTGCGTCGCCGAGACCAGCCCGGACGGCGTCAGTCCCGTCGCCGCCGCGATCCGGTCGAGGTGCCGGAGGACGCCGGCGGCGTCCCGGGTCTCGGGGCGGTGGGCGTTGACGACGATGAGCAGCTCGTAGCCGCGTCGCCGCAGGTCGGCCCGGAGCTGGACGGCGACCCGGGCGCCCACGTCGTCGCCGCCGAGGTCGACGATCACGTCGGTCGTGGGGTCGGCGATGGGGGCCCGAACCTCGGGGGCGATCGCCGGGATCTCGACGGTGGCGACGTGCCCCAGGCTCGAGCTGATCACCCGCACGCCGGCCGCCTCCAGCAGGCCGGCGCGCTCCCGCGACCGGAAGTAGGGGTTCACGATGTCGAGGTCGACCAGGGCGACGCGACGGCCACGGGCGGCGTCCCGGAGCGCCAGGCTCACCGCGAACTCGGTCTTGCCGCTGCCGTAGTGGCCGGCGATCACGCGCACGGGCGTCGGGCCGGACGCCGCGGCGTCCGGGGCGGGGGCCGGGCGGGGGTCAGCGGGGCGGGCCATAGCGTCGGGCCTTCTCCTGGCCCCGCAGCACGCGGAGGGCGCCCTCGGCGAGCGCCAGCAGTTCGTCCTCGCCGGGGTAGACGACCACCGGGGCGACGAACCGTACCCGTTCGGTGATCGCGGCGACGAGCTGCTCGTCGTGGGCGAGGCCCCCGGTCAGCACGACGGCGTCCACGGCGCCGCGCAGCACCGCCGCGCAGGAGCCGATCTCCTTGGCGACCTGGTAGGCCAGGGCGTCCAGGACGAGGAGGGCGGTCGCGTCGCCAGCGTCCGCGCGCGCCCGGGCCACCCGGGCGTCGTTGGTGCCCAGCAACGACACGAGCCCGCCGCGGCCCGCCAGCAGCCGCCGGCACTCCTCGGGGGAGTAGCGGCCGGACAGGCAGAGCTGCGCCCAGGCCGCGGTCGGCAGCCCGCCCGCCCGTTCGGGGGCGAACGGCCCGTCGCCGTTCAGGGCGTTGTTCACGTCGACGACCCAGCCCTGGTGGTGGGCGCCGACCGAGATGCCGCCGCCGAGGTGGGCGACGATCAGGTTGACCTCGTCGTAGCGGCAGTGATGCTCGCGGGCGTACCGGCGCCCGACGGCCTTGGCGTTGAGGGCGTGGAAGATGCTGCGCCGCTCGATCTCGGGGTGGCCGCTGAGGCGGGCCAGCGGGTCGAGCTCGTCGACCATGACGGGGTCGACGATGAAGGCGGGCACCCCCCACAGCCGGCCCAACCGGTCGGCCAGCACCGCCCCGAGGTTCGAGGCGTGCTCGCCCATCGGGCTGGTGGTGACGTCGGCGAGCAGCCGCTCGTTGACGGCGTAGGTGCCGCTCCGGATCGGGCGGGTCAGCCCGCCGCGGCCCACCACCGCCGCCAGGTCGCCGGTCGGCACGTCGGCCTCGTCGAGCAGGCCCAGCACCGTGCGGTACCGCAGGTCGGCCTGGTCGATCACCCGCGCGAAGCCGGCCAGCTCCTCGGGTGGGTGGTGGACGACGCCCGCGTAGAGCTCGGTGAGGTCGTCGAACAGCCCGACCTTCGTCGAGGTGCTGCCCGGGTTGAGGCACAGGACGCGGGTCATCGGTCCGCTCCCGTCGCGGGGGGCGCGGCCGCGTCGGCGGCGGCCTGGGCGGCGCCGACCAGCACCGCCAGGGCGATCGAGTTCAGCCGGGCCAACTCGTCGTCGGCGCGCGAGGTGACGACCATCGGACGCCGCCCGCCCACCACGAGCCCGGCCCCCTGGGCCCGGCCCAGGAACATCAGCGTCTTGTAGCAGACGTTGCCCGACTCGATGCAGGGCATGAGCAGGACGTCTGCGTCCCCGGCGACCGGGTGGGTGATCCCCTTGAGGGCGGCCGAGGCGGGGTCGATGGCGTTGTCTACGGCCAGCGGACCGGCGACAAGGGCCCCGGGGATGGGGCGGGTGGCAAGAGCGGCGGCGTCCATGGTGGCGGGCATGCGCGGGGTGGCCTTCTCCTTGGCGGCGATCACCGCGACCTTGGCGGTCTCCACGCCCAGCGCCCGGGTGACGTCCAGGGCGTTGCGCAGGATCTGCTCCTTGGTGTCGAGGTCGGGGTGGATCACCAGCCCGCCGTCGGTGATGGCGAGCAGCTTCGGGTACCGGTCGGTCTCGACGAGCCCCACGTGGCTGAGGATGCGCCCGGCGCGCAGGCCATGGTCGTGGTCGAGCACGGCGTGGAGGAGGACGTTCGTGTCGAGCATCCCCTTCATCAGCGTGTCGGCCTGCCCCTCGGCGACCAGCCGGACGGCGGTGACGGCCGCTTCCTCCGGGGTGGGGGCGTGCACGATCTCGTAGTGGGCGGGCTGGAGGCCGGCGGCGAGCAGCTCGCGCCGGACGGCGTCCGCGTCGCCGACGAGGATCGACGAGGCGATGTCGAGCCGGCGGGCGTCCTCGACGGCCCGCAGCACCTCGCCGTGCTCGGCGCGGGCGACCGCGATGCGCCGGTCGGGCAGCGACACCGCACGCTCGATGACCTCGCCGAAACGCCGGATCATTGGGCCCCCTCCCCGTCGGGCGGATAGTCCAGCGCCGGCTCCAGGCCGTCGAGCACCCGGGCGGCGCCGGCCGCGAGGGCGTCCAGTTCGTGCTCGCCGGGGTACAGCCGCACCGGGGCGATCCAGGTCACCATGGGCAGCACTCCGGAGACGACCCGCAGGCTGTGCACCACCCCGCCGGTCAGCAGGATGGCGTCCACCCGGCCGGCGAGCACCGCCGCGTAGGCGCCGATCGCCTTGCCGATCTGGTAGGCCATCGCGTCGAGCACGTCGGCGGCCAGCCGGTCCCCGGCGTCGAGGGCGACGCGGGTCGAGCCGGCGCCGGGGTCGAGGGCCAGGATGCGGCGCGGCGCGCGCGGGCCGGGCGCCGCAACGGGGACGTGCCGGGGTTCGGCGCGGCCGCTCGCCGCGCCCTGGACCGTGGTGGGGCCCTCGCCGTCGCCCCCGCTGGTGGCGGGGCCTCCGGTGGCGGTCACCACCGCTCCCTCGCGATGGATCACCCGTCGAGCGTAACCCCGCCGGCGGCGCGGCACTGCTCCACGGCCGGGCCCCGGCCGGTCAGTTTTCACAGCCTCGGGGCGGCGGGCGCCCGGCGCCCCGGACGGCTCGCGCGCGGCGTCCCCGCCGGGTAGCGTGGAGGCACCCCGACCCGCCGGCGCCGCACCCGAGGAACCCCATGACCACTGAGCCTGTTCGCCCCACCCAGAACTTGAACGATCCAAACTGGTGGCGGCGTGCCGTCGTCTACCAGATCTATCCCCGCTCCTTCGCCGACGCGAACGGCGACGGCACGGGCGACGTCCGCGGCATGATCGAGAAGCTGCCCTACCTCGCCGACCTGGGCGTGGACGCCGTGTGGGTCAGCCCCTGGTACCCGTCCCCGCTGCTCGACGGCGGCTACGACGTGGCCGACTACCGCGACATCTCCCCCGACTTCGGCACGCTGGCCGACGCCGACGAGTTCATCGCCCGGGCGCACGAGCTGGGCCTGCGGGTGTTCATCGACCTCGTGCCCAACCACTCCTCGTGGGAGCACCCCTGGTTCAAGGCCGCCCTCGCCGCCGCCCCCGGCTCGCCCGAACGCGACCTCTACATCTTCCGCGACGGCAAGGGCGAGAACGGCGACGTGCCCCCCACCAACTGGGGCAGCGTCTTCGGCGGCTCGGCCTGGCACCGCACCACGGACGCCGACGGGAACCCCGGCCAGTGGTACCTGCACATGTTCGACATCTCCCAGCCCGACTGGAACTGGGAGAACCCGGCCGTGGTCGAGGAGTTCCACAGCATCCTTCGGTTCTGGTTCGACCGGGGCATCGACGGCTTCCGGGTCGACGTCGCCGACTCGATGGCGAAGGACCAGAGCTTCCCCGACGTCCCGATCAACCCGGCCACCGGCTGGGGCACCAACGACAAGTACGTCGGCGCGCCCCTGTGGGACCAGCCGAAGGTCGCCGACATCCAGCGCGGCTGGCGGCGGGTGGCCGACGAGTACAGCGCGACCCCGCTCGGGGGGCGGGTCTTCGTCGCCGAGGCGTACCTCGACCCCGTCGAGCGACTCGTCGAGTACGTCGCCCCCGGGCGCCTGCACACCACGTTCAACTTCGACGCGCTGCTGTCGGAGTGGTCGGCCGCCTCGCAGCGCGTCGTGATCGACCGCACGCTGGCCGCCCACGAGGCGGTGGGGGCGCCGACGACCTGGGTGCTGGGCAACCACGACAACACCCGGGTCGTCACCCGCTACGGCAAGCCCGTCACCGGCCTCGACTTCTCCTCGCACGACGAACTGGAGGAGCCGATCGAGCTCACCACCCGGCTGCACGGCCTGCCCACCGACATCGCCCTCGGTCGCCGCCGCGCTCGCGCCGCCGCGCTGCTGGAGCTGGGCCTCCCGGGCGGGGCCTACATCTACCAGGGCGAGGAGCTTGGGCTCGAGGAGGTCGAGGACCTGCCCGAGGACCTGCTGCAGGACCCGACCTGGGAGCGCTCCGGCCACCGGATGCGCGGCCGCGACGGCTGCCGGGTGCCGCTGCCGTGGTCCGGCGACGCCGCCCCGTACGGCTTCGGCACGGACGCCGCCGCGACCTGGCTGCCCCAGCCCGCCTCGTGGCGCGGCCTGACGGCCGCCGACCAGGACGCCGACCCGTCCTCGATGCTGAACCTCTACCGGGCCGCGCTGCGTCAGCGGCGCACCCAGCCGGAGTTCACCGACGGGCGACTCGCCTGGCACGCGCTCGACGGCGGCGACGTGCTGGCGTTCACCCGCGGCGAGGGCGTCCTCGTGCTGGTGAACTTCGGCGCCGAGCCGGTGCCCCTGCCGGCCGGCGAGGTGCTGGTCGCGTCGGTGGCTGTCGGCGACGGTTCCCTCCCGACGGACGCGGCCCTCTGGCTCCGCCTGGCGTAGTCGCGCCGGGGCGTCCGGCTCGTCGAACGGCCCGGTGACGCCCCTGTGGTGGGCTGGGCTCTCTCAGCGGGAACCCCGGCCCCACCAGGGCGAACGCCGGCCCGCGGACCAAGGGCCGCGTCCTACCGCGGGAGGCCCGGCCGGCCTGCGCCGAGCGCCTGCGGGGGGCCACCAAAGGGCGCACAATGAGGAAGCCCGCGATCGACGGGGATCGCGGGCAGCTGGACACGGCAGACCGGAGGATCGCAGTGGGCACCCAACACGTCGGCGACACCTACACCCACCCGGGGATCGAGTACGACCCGGCCGATCTGGACGACCTGCTGGCCGAGGAGGCCGTTGCGGGCGGGGTGGTCGGTCGGAGTGTGGAGCGTAAGGATGCGCGGGACAAGGTGTTGGGTCGGGCTCGGTATACCGA
>JAAYTZ010000133.1 GCA_012517965.1 Propionibacterium sp.
GAAACACCCACCGGGACCCTGGAATCCCCGCCCACCGGAGCCACATCTGGGAAACTGTCACACCCACCCGCCAGAATCACACCAAGACGGTGATCCTCAAGCCGTCACAACGACCCAACCCCGCCACGCGAAAGATCGAGGCTAGGTGCGATTCTCTATCCGATCCCTCCTTCCGGCCGAGTTGGGGCATATTTGGGGCTGAGTTCAACATCAGCAACCTGTCGCCCCAATTTCGACCTGACGGCGGCACGCCAGCCCGCCCACCGACACGCCACAGCTCCGTTCCGGCGACGAGGCGGCCGGGTTCGGCGTCCATGACGTCCTCCTTCGACGGGTGGCGAACCTGCAACCCCCCATAACGGGCAGTCAACCTCTCCGGTGGACGCCATCCATCGTGGGCGACGTCACGTCCTTGACTCACACGGTGACCCCATCGATCCCGGACCAGCGTCCGGGACAAGCTCCCCGGAACCCCTGGGTCACCGAAGAGAGGCGTCAGGCGTCGTCGCCGCCAGGCAGGGCTGATGTCAAGGCGTCCCGCACCACGGCCATCGCGGCGGTATAACTCGTGAACGGCGGCCGCGCGCCGGGCGTCCGGCGGAGCTGCTTGTCGTAGGCGGCGGCCCATCCCGGGGCCGGCTCGCCCAGGGTGGCCGGCACGGTCCTGCGACGCACCCGCTGCTGGACGACGACGGCTGCGGTGAGAGTCGCCCGGTCGAACGGGAGTTGGTCGACGATCATGGCCAGGTCATACAAGTCGCGGTACCGGGTCGACGGTCCGCTTCCGAAGCTGGCGTACAAGGCGCACAGCTTGTCGGCCATCTGGTTCTCGACCGGGTACAACCGCGCCGGGATCGTCGCCGGGTAGCCGGGCAATACCGCGAAGTCGCCGCGCGGCACTTCGACCTGGTCCGGCTCCGCGTTGAGGACGATGTCACCCGAGAGGTCGATGTTGAAGGATTCGACGGCGGTCGTGCCGTCGAACACCGTCACCTTCACCCGGGCCACCTCGATGTCCTCGCCGTCCCCGAGCGTGGGATCCCCCACCCGGAACGTGTACCTGCCAGTGGTGTGGCCGTCCATCTGCTCGTGCAGGACACCGGCGGTGAACGTCGGGCTGAGGTCTCCTTGGCGGAACAGGTCGAGGTCCAGGGTGCTCCGCGGGTGCGTCAGCCGGCACAACAGGTTGGTGCCACCCTTCAGCACCCACGAGTCGTGGCCGGCCAACCCGGCCAGGAACAACATCCGGAAGAACGTGTTGTACGCGGTACGCGGGTCCACGCCGCGCTCACGGGCGTTGGCCAACCGTTGCCGCAGGCCGGCGTGGCTCACCGGTGGGCCAGTTCGGGCAACGCCCGGACCAGGATCGGCGACCGGGCCACCTCGACGCGCGAGACCAGCCCCCTGGCGATCGCGTCCATCGCCAGGTCGCGCAACTGGCTGCGCTCCCACCGACCCGACGCGGCCAAGTCCTCGAGGGTCCGCCTGGGGGTGGTGACCGGCAGCCCGTCGATCCACTGGTACTCCTTGGCCGCCAGCGTCCTCTGGTGGACCGACAACCACGTCTGCCGGGTCTGCAACCGACGGGACGCCGTCAGGTGCACCCCGCCGGCGGACAGGTCCCCGATCCCGTGGATCGCGGCTGCGGTCTCGTCCGAGACCACCACCGGGTCGGCGTCCGAACGCCGCTCCCCCGCCGTCCGGGTCGGGTCCGTGGCCAGCCACTCCGCGCGCACCTCCTCGAACGCATCCGACGGCACGCCGGGCATCACGTGCACTCCCTGCCGGATTCGCCGGACCAGGCCCGCGTCGACCAACCGGGCCACCTCCAACCGGGACACCCCCACCGCAGCAGCCTGGGCCGTGGTGAACATCCCCCACTGCCCGGCGGCAATCCCGGCCACCAACTCCACCACCAACCGTCGCTCCACCCTGCGATTGTATCCGGAACCGCTACAGTTGCAGACCCGTGCGGTGTCGGCTGGCCCGGCTGGCTGGCTACGGCCCCCTGGCTTCCGCTCATTCACGCCCCGGGGGACGGCCGTTTCGAGGTCCGCCCTTACCCGGTGATCATCGAGCCCACGGACGCCGTCATCCAGTGTGTTGAGAAGGTCGTGTGACTCTCTGGCGTCGCGGAGGTGATTCAGTGCAGATGGCCTGCATCTGTGTAGGATTACCCACGAATGGGAGGGGTGGTGGGCGTGGACGCAATCATGCCTCACGGTCGGAGCTGGGCTGGCTCGGCCGGAAATCTGGGGCATATTTGGGGCTTCATCTGACCACCCCTGACCACCAAATCGGAGCCCTCGTTGCCGGAAATCTGGGCAACACCTCTAGCCAAAGCGATGTCGTGATCTGGGGCGACAGGTCTTCGACCTGTTGTCTTCTCAGCGTATAATGCCTAGTCAAAGCCATATTGCGGTCGGGGCGACAGGACTCGAACTTGCGGCAACACTCACGCAAACTATGCTCTCACTAGGTGCGATTCGCTAGTCGATCCCTCCTTCTGCCCGAGTTGGGGCATATTTGGGGCTGAGTTCAACGCCATCAACCTGTCGCCCCAATTCCGACCTGACAGCGGCACGCCAGTCCGCCCACCGACAGGCCACACCGCCGTTCCGGCGACGAGGCGGCCGGGTTCGGCGTTCATGACGTGCTCCTTCGACGGGTGGCGAACCTGCAACCCCCCATAACGTGCAGTCAGCCTCTCCGGTGGACACATCCGTCGAGGGGAGCGACGCTCTCGCCCAATGAGCTCACGCGGTGAACCCCACCGAGCCCACGCCCAACGCAACCCCCATGCGACAAGGCGTTACCCATCTCACCCTGACCGCCGATTCACCCGTTGGGCCTGACCGGGCCAGAAGACAAGCCGCGAACCTCTCGCCCTAACCCCATCCTGACAAGGCCGGACGAGGCCCAACGTGCGCGTTGCGCCCGATGGGAGGTAGCAGGCGAGTTCCAGGGCCCCGAGGGAACAGTGAGCCCTTCTGCACGCTCTACGACCGCCCACATCGATGTCCACCAGATCCGCGACGACGCCGTCTACCCCCGGCCTCCGGGTCCGCGTCCAGGCAGGAACTTCACACCGCGCGAGGGACCATCGTCTGGGACGTCTCTACCGGTGACCCCATCAACACGACAACCCCGGCGCCCACCAACGGATCAGCTCAACCCCGGAGGGAGCATCGCGACGCCGTCCGCCTGGTGAGCCTCGCGCGGCCACCGACAGCTATTCGGATCCAGCCGTGGAGGTCCCTAGTTCAGGCCTGAGGTCACGCGTCCATTCCTGAAGGGAGCGGACGCCGATGGTCCCGCGGCGGAGCGCTTCGATGCCTTGGACGCAGGCGGACAGTCCCTGCGCGGTGGTCACGCAGGGCACGTTCGCCAGGATGGCCGCCGACCGGATCTCCCAGCCGTCGCGCCTGGGGTTGCCGTCTTTGGAGATGCCGTGGGGGGTGTTGATGATGAGGTCGACCTCCCCGTCGAGGATGGCCTGGACCACGGTCTTCTCCCCGTTCGGTCCGATGCCCTGGGAGGCCTTGCGGACGACGGTGACGTCGACGTCGTGGCGCCGCAGGACCTGGGCGGTGCCGTCGGTGGCGAGCACCGTGAAGCCGAGGTCGGCGAGCCGTTTGACCGGGAAGATGGCGTGCCTCTTGTCGCTGTTGGCGACGGAGACGAAGACCGTGCCGGAGATGGGCACCGCGCCGTAGGAGGCCGCCTGGCTCTTCGCGAAGGCGGTGCCGAAGGTGACACCCAGGCCCATCACCTCGCCGGTGGACTTCATCTCCGGTCCGAGCAGGCTGTCGACCTGTGAGCCGTCCGCAGTGCGGAACCGGTTGAAGGGCATCACCGCCTCCTTGACCGCGATCGGCGCGGACCGCAGGGTCGCCGTCCCGTCCATCCCCGACCGCAGCATGCCCTCGGCGCGCAGGGCGGCGATGCTGGCGCCGACCGAGATCCGGGTGGCGGCCTTGGCCAGGGGCGTGCCGGTGGCCTTGGAGACGAACGGGACGGTGCGCGAGGCCCGCGGGTTGGCTTCCAGCACGTAGAGCGTGTCGCCGAGCAGCGCGAACTGGATGTTCAGCAGCCCGCGGACGCCGACCCCGCGGGCGATCGCCTCGGTGTGGTGCCGGATCTGTTCGATCACCTCATTGCCGAGCGTGAGCGGCGGTAGTGAACACGCCGAGTCACCAGAATGGATACCGGCTTCCTCGATGTGTTCCATCACGCCACCGAGGTACAGCTCCGCGCCGTCGTAGAGGGCGTCCACGTCGATCTCGATGGCGTCGTCGAGGAAGCGGTCCACGAGTACCGGATGGTCCGGGGCGATGTCGTTCGCGCGGTCGATGTAGCCGGCCAGCGAGGCTTCGTCGTAGACGATCTCCATGCCACGGCCGCCGAGCACGTAGGACGGGCGCACCGGCACGGGGTAGCCGATGTCGTGGGCGATGGTCAGGGCCCGCTCCGCCGAGTCGGCCATGCCGTACGCCGGCGCGAGCAGTCCTGCGTCGGCCAGCACGCCGCCGAAGGCGCCGCGTTCCTCGGCGAGGTGGATCGCCTCGGGCTGGGTACCCACGATGGGCACGCCGGCGTCCTTCAGGGCCTGGGCGAGCTTCAGCGGTGTCTGCCCGCCGAGTTGGACGATCACGCCGAGCACGGGACCGGCCGCGGCTTCCGCGTGGTAGACCTCCAGAACGTCCTCCAGCGTCAGCGGTTCGAAGTACAACCGATCGGACGTGTCGTAGTCGGTTGAAACCGTCTCGGGGTTGCAGTTGATCATGACGGCCTCGTAGCCGGCCTCCCGCAGCGCCATCGCGGCGTGAACACAGGAGTAGTCGAACTCGATGCCCTGGCCGATCCGGTTCGGTCCGCTGCCCAGGATCAGCACGGCCGGGGTGGTGCGCGGCTCGACCTCGGTCTCCTCGTCGTACGTCGAGTAGTGGTAGGGCGTGTGGGCCTCGAACTCGGCCGCGCAGGTGTCGACCGTCTTGTAGACCGGCCGAACGCCCAGCGCCCAACGCAGACTCCGGACCACATCGGTGTGAAGATGGCGCAGGGCGGCGATCTGCTGGTCGGCCAGTCCGTGCCGCTTCGCCAGGCGCAGCAGGTCGGCGGTGAGCTCGGGGGCGGTGCGCACCAGCTCGGCCACCTCGTCGATCAGCTGCAGCTGATCCACGAACCACGGGTCATGCCGGTGGCGACGTGAACCTGTTCGGTGGTGGCGCCGAGCCGCAGCGCCCGCATCACGACGCCGAGGCGTCCGTCGTGGGGGCGCGCCATGCTGGTGAGGAGTTCGTCCAGGGTCTCCGTGGCCGGTCCGGTGAAATCGAAGACCGCTGTGGGGTCCTCCAGAGACCGCAGGACCTTGCCCAGGGCCTCGGTGAAGTTGCGGCCGATGGCCATCGCCTCACCCACACTCTTCATGTGGGTGGTCAGGGTGTCGTCGACCGAGGGGAACTTCTCGAACGCGAAGCGGGGCGCCTTCACCACCACGTAATCCAGGGCCGGCTCGAACGAGGCGGGCGTCTGCAGGGTGATGTCGTTGGGGATCTCGTCCAGCGTGTAACCGACCGCCACCTTCGCGGCGATCTTCGCGATCGGGAACCCGGTGGCCTTGGAGGCCAGTGCCGAGGACCGCGAGACCCGGGGGTTCATCTCGACCACGATCATGCGACCGTCGCGGGGGTTAATCGCGAACTGGATGTTGCAGCCCCCCGTGTCCACCCCGACCGCCCGGATCACCGCGATGGCGACGTCGCGCATGGCCTGATACTCGCGGTCGGTGAGCGTCATGGCCGGGGCGACCGTGATCGAGTCGCCGGTATGGACGCCCATCGGATCCAGGTTCTCGATGCTGCACACGATGACCACGTTGTCGGCCGTGTCGCGCATCACCTCGAGCTCATACTCCTTCCAGCCCAGGATCGATTCCTCGATCAGCACCTCCGTGGTAGGGCTGGCGGTCAGGCCGCTGCCCGCGATCCGGAGCAACTCGTCCTCGTCGTGGGCGAAGCCCGAACCGACCCCGCCCATAGTGAAGGACGGACGCACCACCACCGGGTAGCCGAGCTCGCCGGCTGCAGCCAGGACCTCATCGAGGGTGTGGCAGATGGCCGAGCGCGCCACCTCCGGGCTCGCGCCGGGCACGTCGAGGCTCGTGACGATCGTCTTGAACTGCTCGCGATCCTCGCCCTTGCCGATCGCCTCGATCGAGGCGCCGATGAGCTCCACCCCGTACCGGGCCAGCACCCCCGACTCATGCAGTGCCACCGCAGCGTTCAGCGCGGTCTGTCCACCGAGGGTGGCCAGGAGAGCGTCCGGTCGTTCGAGGGCGATCACTTGCTCCAGGTACTCGGGCCGGATCGGCTCGATGTAGGTGGCGTCGGCGAACTCCGGGTCGGTCATGATCGTGGCAGGGTTGGAGTTGACCAGGATCACCCGGAACCCCTCCTCCTGCAGAACCCGGCACGCCTGCGTGCCCGAGTAGTCGAACTCGCAGGCCTGGCCGATCACGATCGGTCCGGAGCCGATCACCAAGATCGAATGGATGTCGGTGCGGCGTGGCATCAGGCGATCCTCTCCCGGCCCTCGTGGGCCGCCATCATCTCCACAAACCGGTCGAACAAGTACGCCGAATCGTGCGGCCCTGCGGCCGCCTCCGGGTGGTACTGCACCGAGAACCCCAGGACCCGACCCTCGGCGTCCACCAACTCCAGCCCCTCCACAACGTCATCATCGAGACAGACGTGGCTGACCCGGGCCTCGCCCCACCGGATCCGGGTGACACCTGACAACGGCGCCGCGACGGCGAAGCCGTGGTTCTGGGCGGTGATCTCGACCTTGCGGGTGCGCAGGTCCATCACCGGCTGGTTGATCCCCCGGTGCCCGTACTTCAGCTTGTAGGTGTCGAAACCCAGCGCCCGCCCGAAGATCTGGTTGCCGAAGCAGATCCCGAAGAACGGGATTCCCGCGTCCAGCACCTCGGTCAGCAACCCCACAGCACCGTCGGCGGCAGCCGGATCGCCCGGGCCGTTGGAGAAGAACACCCCGTCCGCGCCGGTCGCGACGATGTCGGCCAGCGTCGAGGACGCAGGCAGCACGTGCACCTCGATGCCGCGCGCCGCCATCAACCGGGGGGTCATGTCCTTGATGCCGAGGTCGATCGCGGCGACCGTGAAGCGCTTGTCCCCGACCGCGGGGACCACCACCCGAGCGTCGACCGTGACCTCGTCCACCAGGTTCGCCCCGGCCATCGCCGGCGCCTGGAGCACCCGGCCCAGCAGCCGCTCCGGGTCGCTCTCCAGCGTGCTCAGGCCCACGCGCATGGCGCCCCGCTCGCGAAGGTGCCTTGTCAACGCACGGGTGTCCACCTCGGCGATGCCGACCACGCCCTGGTGGCGCAGTTCGGCGTCCAGGCTGCGGTTGCTGCGCCAACTCGAGCGGACGCGCGACAGGTCCCGCACGACGTAGCCGGCCACCCAGATCCGCCGTGACTCGTCGTCCTCGTCGTCCCAGCCGGTGTTGCCGATGTGCGGGGCGGTCGCCACCACCACCTGACGATGATAGGACGGGTCGGTCAGCGTCTCCTGATACCCGGTCATCGCCGTGGAGAAGACCGCCTCCCCGAAGGCCTCACCGATCGCGCCGAAGGAGACGCCCCGGAACGCGCGTCCGTCCTCCAGCACCAGCAGTGCCGGGAGAGCGGGTTCGACGGATGGGCGCATCACGCGCGCTGCTCGAACAGGCCGGATTCCACGTCGTAGAGGAACCCGCCGACCAAGGCCCGCCCGGCGATCAAGGGGTGGACGCGCAGCAACTCCACGTCTGCGCGGAGTCGACCCAACTGGTCGGGGTCGGCGCCCACGTGGAAACCCGTCAGGTCGGCGCCCGTCGCGTCCGCGACGCGCTGCCACATCCACGCATCATCGCCACCTGCCATGGCGCAGCGGGTGTGCTGCACGATCAGGATCCGGGTCACCTGCAGCAGGTGCACGCCCAGCACCAGACCGCGCAGGGCGTCCTCGGTGACGTGCCCACCTGGAGTCCGCAGGATCTTGGCCTCACCCAGGAACAGCCCCATCATCTCCAGGGGCTGGAGGCGGGAGTCCATGCACGTGACGATGCCCACCCCCGCGTGGGCGATCCCGTCGAAGTTGCGGGGTGCGGAGTTGCCGTACCGTCGGTTGGCGGCAAGCAGGTCGGCAAAGCCTTCAGCGTCCATGACGGTGAACCTATCCCAGCGATACACGCAACGCAATTCGCGTATTTGGCATCTTGATTAGGTCGGTCCAGCGTCGGACGTGTCTGCAGGTTCCCGCACGCGGGCGCCCACCGGCCGGGAAGCGCGGCTCGGCGCCGTCCGGTCGATGGGACGCCTCAACAGTGCCACGAATTCCCCCAGGCTGACTCCCGCCTCGAGTTCGTGTCGAAGGTGGGCGTGGGGAGCAATGTGGTATCGGTTGCGCCGCCCAGCCTTGTCCTTGAAGACGTAGCCCTGATCCACCAGTTCACGGACAATCTGTTGCACGGCACGCTCCGTGATCCCCACCCTGTCGGCGATGTCACGCATCCGGGCGTCCGGATCCTTGGCCAGCGCGATCAACACGTGTCCGTAGTTCGATAGAAACGTCCAGCCACCAACCGTCATACGCAGCAGGATACGTGAGTTATGCTTCCCCTGGCAGATCGGGCGGTCGGTGTGTCGACTCAACAGATGAACTCTCTTCGCGCCCGCTGACAGCACCATGCACCCGGTCAAGCCATGGCATCCGTCGGGGTGCCGAGTTGAGGAGGACAACTGTGACTGCCACCGAGATCCCTACCCGCGCCGGGCGCCCCCTGGACGGCCTGTTGGAGGCCGACTTGCGGCTCCTCACCGAACTCCACGTTCAAGTCCTTCACGAGGCGGGGCAGGGCGAACTCGCCAGCCTGCTGTCGGACCTGCGTCACGCCACGACCCGGGCGGTGTCCGAGGGGGACCCGGAAGCGCCGGGCCGAATCGTGGATGCACTGGACGTCACTCAGGCCGCCCACCTGGCGCAGGCACTCACGGTGCACTTCCACTTGACCAACCTCGCCGAGGAGCGGCACCGGTCCCGCGTGCAGAGCGGCGGACGCTCCGCCGGAACTCCGGTCACCGACGATGTCTGGCCGGCTGTCGCGGCACTGGGTCCAAAGGTGGCATCGCGAATCGACGACCTTCTTCTGCACCCCGTGTTCACCGCGCACCCCACGGAGGCCCGACGCCGCGCGGTTTCCTCGGCGCTCAACCGGATCGCTGCCCAACTGGAGCGCTTCGACGACGCCCGCAACGGTCCCGCCGAGCGAGGCGTCGCACGGCGGCGGATGCTCGAGGAGATCGACATCCTGCATCGGACCTCGCCCTTGCGCAGCACCCCGCCTCAGCCGACGGACGAAGTCCGCACGCTCATGACCGTGTTCGACCAGACCGTGTTTCGGGCCGTGCCACGGCTCTATCGTGCCGTCGAATGCGCGCTCGGAGGGGGTGAGCCGGGGAAGCAGGCGCCGATCGTGCCGGCCTTCCTCCGGTTCGGCACCTGGGTGGGCGGCGACCGGGACGGCAACCCGTTCGTCACCGCCGACGTCACCCGCCAAACCATGGCCATCCAGGCCGACCACGTGCTGCGAGCGCTCGTGGAGGGCGCCGAGCGGGTAGCCCGGACCCTGACGATGAGCGAGGAGCGCACCCCGGCCTCCCCGGCGTTGCGCGATTCGCTGGCTCTGGACGCCGTCGCAGGCCCCCGGATCTACCACGAGATCGCCACCTCCTCACCGGGAGAGCTGCATCGGCACAAGTTGCTCTTTGTCGCTGCTCGGCTTGCCGCGACGCGCGAGGGCAGCCTCGACCTGGCCTACCGTGACCCGGGGGCCCTGATCGCCGACCTGAGGCTGGTGCAGTCCTCCCTGCGGCTGGCGGGGGATGCGCGTGCGGCCCACGGCGAGCTGCAGCACCTGATCTGGCTGGTGGAGACCTTCGGCTTCCATCTGGCCGAACTCGAGGTCCGCCAACACAGCGCGGTGCACGCCGCCGCGATCGAGGAGTTGCTTTCCCAGGTCGACGGCGGTGAGGAGCCGGCCATCGGGGCGTCTCGCCTGGCGTTGCTCGACAACCTGGCTGTCCACGGTTGGCCCGACCACGTGCGAGCGATCACCGACCGCACCCGTGAGGTGCTGGACACCCTGCGCGTGATGGCCATGTTGCAGGAACGCTGGGGGGTGCGCTGCTGCGGGCGTTTCGTGGTGAGCTTCACGCAGAGCGTGGAGCACCTGGTGGCGGTGCGCGCTCTGGCCCGGTTGGCGATTGGCGACCGGCCGCTGAAGCTCGACGTCGTCCCCTTGTTCGAGACGGGTAGCGACCTGCGCGGCGCCACGGCCGTCCTGGACCGGTGGATCGAGTTGAACAGCACCCGCCATTGGCTCGACGGGCGCGACCGCAACGTCGAGGTGATGGTCGGCTATTCCGACTCGGCCAAGGACGTCGGCCCGGCCAGCGCGACCCTCACTTTGTATGACACCCAGAGCGACCTGGTGGCGTGGGCCAAGCGACACGACGTGCGGCTGACCATCTTCCACGGGCGAGGTGGATCCCTCGGCCGCGGCGGGGGGCCGGTGCATCGCGCGATCCTGGCGCAACCTCCCGGTTCGGTCGCCGACCGGTTCAAGGTCACCGAACAGGGCGAAGTGATCTTCGCCCGCTACGCCGACGTCGCCCTGGCCCAGGCCCATCTTGAACGGCTCACGTCAGCGGTCCTGCTGGCCGACACCGAACCCGTCACCAAGGCCAGCCGCTCAGCCGCCCAACGGTACGCCGACCTCGCCGCAGTGGTGGAGCGAGCCTCACGAGAGGCCTACCTCGCCCTCGTGCGCACGCAGGGCTTCGCCGACGTGGTCGCCGAGTCCAGCCCGCTGGAGGAACTCGGTCAGCTACGGCTGGGCTCGCGTCCGGCACGCCGCAGCGGCGCCACCGAGGGCCGTGACCTGGCCGACTTCCGGGCCATCCCCTGGGTGTTCGCCTGGGCCCAGATCCGCGCCAACGTGCCAGGCTGGTTCGGCCTCGGGTCGGGACTGGACGCCGTCGGGGACATCGACCGGCTGCGCGCCGCCTACCGGGAGTGGCCCCTGTTCGCCAGCATGATCGACATCGCCGAGATGAGCCTGGCAAAGGCAAACCGTCAGTTGGCCGAGTCCTTCCTCGCCCTCGGCGGGCGCCCGGACAGCACCACCGCCGTCCTCACCGAACTGGACCTCACCCGCCGAACCGTCCTGGCGACGCTCGACCAGGACGAACTGCTCGAGCGCAAGCCGCAGTTGCGCACCAGGATCAACCTCCGAGCCCCCGACATCGACGCACTCAGCCACCTCCAACTGCGTGCCCTGCGACTCTTGCGCACCAAGGACGACTCGGACGCCCACCCGGGCGGCCCGACCGCGCCCACGGCCCGGGACGAGTGGGGACGCGTGCTCCTGCTCACGGTGAACGGGGCCGCTGCGGGGCTGCAGAACACCGGCTAGGCCTTCGCCCCTCCGGACGGTCTCACACCGGGTAGCGGAGTTCGACGGCGGCGAGGAGCCGACGCCGGGCGGTCGCGACGTTCTCCTGCAAGGCTGTCGTCAGTTCGGCCTCGACCTGCTCCACTTCGGCGGCGAGACGATCGTCGCGGAACACCCCCCGGATCCAGCGGGAGAAGTCGCGGTCGCCCGCGTGGTGGGCGATCACGTCGGGTTCACAGCGCGCCAGTTCGCGGTGGAACTCGGGCAAGCTGGCTGCCGCCTTTCCGTAGGTAGCCTCTGCGTTGCGCCGGAACACGAACCGCTGGTGGGCGGGCAGGTCCACGGTCGCGTACTTGTGCCAGTGCCGCACATGGGTGGTGAGCCGGGACCCCAGCCGGAAGGGACGCAGGACGCCCGGCTCGCTCGCCCTCATGAGCAGACCCGCCCCGGCGGGCAGGGCCGTGAACGCGTCGAGGACCTCATCGACCCTGCTCCTGCTGAAGGTCGTCGTGGCGACGACGACGGGATCCTCGGCATCAAGGGTCGACGGACGCAACGCGATGAGGAGGTCGATGCTGGTCCGCGCCTCGGCGCAGAGATCGGTCGGGTGGTAGGTGACCATGATGTGGCCCTTGCGGTCCGGCGAGAACAGATGCCGGGTCTCACTGGCGTGGCCGAGCGACTCGTGGGCTTCGTCGACCAGGACCCAGTGGGGCAGGCCACGGTCGCTGCGCAGGTCCGCCAGTCGGGGCGGGGTCTCCTGGTACCAGGCGCGTCGTTCGTCACCGGTGAGCTGGGACAGGTCCGCGACGATGCTCGTGCCATGGTGGCTGAGCAGGTTGCGCAACAGCCCCGTCGTGGGCACGGGTTCGTGGCCACCCAGGTGGACGACATCGGGTAGTTCGGCCAGTTGGGTGTGATCGCCTTCGACGTCGATCACGACCACGGCGTAGGCGAGTTGGATGAGTCGCTCTGCGATGAGCCCGGCCAGGTATGACTTCCCGGCCTGGGTGCCCCCGGTGACGAGCATGTTGACCTGGGAGGCGGGAACGGCGGCGGGGGTGCCGTCGAGGTAGGTGCCCAGCGGGATCTGCCATCGGTCGGGGTGGACGTGCCGGCCTCCGCGCAGCACGTCGCCCCGCAGGATCTCAATGACTCCGCCGCCGTCCGGGGCGGTCGTGACGATGTCCGCGCGGCGCTTGAGGGAATCGACGGCGTTCGCGACGGCGACGCCGACTTCGCAGTGCTCGAGCATCGTCTGGTCGTTCTCGGCGTCGCCGATCGCGATGGTGGAGTGTGGGGACAAGCCGAGGTGGTCGAGGGCCGCATCAAGCCCGGTTCGCTTGGTGACCCCCGCCGGGACGATCATCAGGGCGCCGCGGTTGCGGGTGAGTTGGTAATCGGCTCCGAGGCGCCGGACCTCCTCCAGGACCAGGTGGTCGTGGGACGCCGAGCAGCCCAGGATCACTTGCCCACGGTCGACGGCCACCCCGTGGCCGGTGAGGGCGTCGGCCAGGGCCGGGTCGACAGGGCGGGCCAGAACCTGCGACCCCACCGGGGTGTGGAGCACGGCGCCGTTCTCGGCAACGACAGCGTCGAACCACGTGTCCACGTCCGCGAAGCCAGACCTCAAGTGCCGCAGGGTGCGCCCGGTGACGAGCACGAGACGGCGCCCGCAGGAGCGGGCCTCGGACAGGGCAGCGAGCACCTCCCGGGAGGGCCTTTCACCTGTGGTCAGGGTCCCGTCGAAGTCGAGCGCGACAGCGCGGAAGTAATCAGGCACGGCAGGCTCGACACGGTGAGCCGGGCGGGCGGCTGAGACCCTTCAAGGCCGAGGCCGCGGCTCGGCGCGGTGACGCCTCGCCGTCCAGGTGCTTCGACCCTGTGTCCACTGTTGGGCCCCCTCCCGGACCGGCAAACCCGTTCAAGAACACCAGTTCGCTGCCTGCAACCGCAAGGCTTCCTCGTTCCCGGATCAGATCCGACCACCCCGCACCCGTTTGTCCACGGCCACAACCAGCGAGACGAGCACCGCGGCGGCCAGGATCCGCAGCCACGCCGCACAGGAGATCGGTGCCGTCGAGAAGGCCCGGTTCATGACCGGCAGGTAGGTGATCGCCACCTGGGCGAGCGCCTGCACGGCAACGCCACCGAGGATCCAGCGGTTGGAGAAGACCCCAATCCGCCACATCGATCGGGTCAGCGATCGGCAGGAGAACAGGTAGAAGGCCTCGACGACGATGAAGAGGTTCAGCGCGGCGGTGCGGGCCTCGGCGACATCCGCCCCGGACCCGAGTTCCCACTGGAAGATCCACAAGGAGCCGACGACCAACATCGCCGCGACCAGCAGGATGCGCGCCACGAGCGGGCCGCTGAGCAGGGGCTTCTTCGGGTCACGCGGCGGCCGTCGCATGTTACCGGCCTCTTTCGGCTCGAACGCCAGCATGAGGCCGAGAGCCACAGCAGTCGTCATGTTGATCCACAGGATCTGCACCGGCAGGACCGGCAGCGTCAAACCCAGCACGATCGAGACGAGGATCACCGAGCCTTCCCCCATGCTCGTCGGCAGCGTCCAGACGATGAACTTCGTGAGGTTGTCGAAGACGCCTCGGCCCTCCTCCACCGCAGCCTCGATCGTGGCGAAGTCGTCGTCGGTGAGCACCATGTCGGCCGCCTCCTCGGCCACCTCCGTGCCGCCCTGGCCCATCGCCACACCAATGTCGGCCTGCCGCAGGGCCGGGGCATCGTTGACCCCGTCACCGGTCATCGCAACAACGTGGCGACCAGCCTGAAGTGCTTCCACCAGACGGAGCTTCTGTGCCGGTGAGACCCGTGCGAAGACGCTGGCGCGCTCGACGGCAGCCGCGAACTCCTGTTCGGTGAGGGCAGCCAACTGAGGTCCGGTCACGATGTCCGCACCGTCCCCCTGGTCGAGGAGCCCCACCTTGCGCGCGATCGCGGTGGCGGTTGCGGCGTGGTCACCCGTGATCATCTTCACGGCGATACCCGCGGTGCGGCACGACTGGACGGCGTGCAGAGCGGCCGGGCGGGGCGGGTCGAGCATGGCCTGCAAGCCCACCAGGGTCAGCGAACCCGTCGGAGACTCGGGGTCGAAGGTGGATCCGGCTTCGAGAGTGCCCCGGGCCAGGGCCAAGACACGCAGACCCTCGGCGGCGAGGCCGTCCACCTCACGCAGCAGCGCAGCACGATCAAGCGGGTGGGCCTCGCCGCCCGGGCCCATCACGCCGTCACAAAGCTCCAGGATGCGCTCGGTGGCACCCTTGGCCACAACCAAGAGACGACCAGGGGCCCATGCGTCGAGGGGCTCTCCATGGGGAAGGTCCGCGTCGAGGGAGTGCGTCGTGGCCATGTACTGCCGCTCGGAGACGAACGGCACGACTCCCTCGCGGGGGAATCGGTCGCGCAGGCGCACGGCGTCCAAACCCGCCTTGGCGGCCACGGTGATCAGAGCTCCCTCGGTCGGGTCCCCCACCACATGCCAGGTCCCGTCCTGGCCCCGACCCGTGGCCGCGTCGTTGCACAGCACCCCGGCCCGCAACGACCAACCGAGGGCGGTATCCGCGGCCAGTTCGGCGCGCCGCCCGTCACCACCCAGGATCTCACCGTCCGGGTCGTAGCCCCCACCAGACACCTCGTACCGGCCGGCCAGCGTCCAGACCCGCTGCACCGTCATCTGGTTCTCCGTCAGCGTCCCGGTCTTGTCCGTGCAGATGACCGTGGTGCTGCCCAGTGTCTCGACCGCGGGGAGCCGACGGACCACCGCGCCGCGCCGCGCCATCCGCGACACCCCGATCGCCAGCGTGATCGTCACCGCCGCAGGCAGGCCCTCCGGGATCGCGGCAACAGCCAGCGCCACGGCGGCCTTGAACATCTCCGCGGGAGCCTCCCCGCGGAGCAAACCCAGCCCGAAAGTCAGAGCCGCCAAGCCGAGGATGACCACCGTGAGCAGCTTGCTGAACCAGGTCAGCCGGCGCGTCAGGGGGGTAGCAAGCGGCTCGGCGGAGCCGACGAGCCGGTGGATCTCACCAAGCTCCGTCTCAGCCCCGGTCGCGGCGGCGACACCGACCCCGGTGCCGTTCGTGACAAGCGTCCCCGAGTACAACATGTTGCGCCGATCTGACACCGCAGTGCCAGCGTCCAAGACGACCTCGTCCTTGACCACGGGCACCGACTCACCGGTCAACGCTGACTCGTCGACCTGCAGCTCACTCCCCTCGAGCAACCGCAGATCCGCAGGCACCTTGTCGCCGGCCTCGATCAACACGACGTCCCCCGGAACCACCTCCTCCGACGCGACCGTGACCGTCCTGCCGTCCCGCCGGACCCGGGCCTGAGTCCGGACCATCTGCCGCAACGCGTCGAGCGCCGACTCCGCCTTCGATTCCTGAACGAAGCCGATGACCGTGTTGAGCAGCACCACGCAGAAGATCACGGCAGAGTCGACGACATCACCCAGAACGGCAGTGACGGTCCCCGCGACCAGAAGGACATAGACGAGCGGGCTGTGCATTTGGCGGAAGAACCGGACGACCGGACCGGCCGAACGGACCTGGGGCAGCAGGTTCGGCCCATACCGTTCCAGGCGGTCACGCGCCTGAACCTCGGTCAAGCCGCCCTGCGGTTGGGTCTCGAGCAGGAGCACCACTTCGTGAACGGTCAGAGCGTGGTGCCCAACGACGAACGGCATTCCATCTTTCGCAGGTGGCATGCCTCCAATGTCACACCAAAGAGGGGCCAGAGGCGGGCAAACCACCCGCCAACAGGAGGGCCGCATTGGAATCAATCGTAGCCGCGGGCGTGCTGGCAATGGCGCCGGGACGACACCGCTGTCGCACCGGCTCCGCCCGCAAGACCCAAGACAAGGACGCGGAGCGTCGCGTTGGGCCCAGCCCCCGTGGCCGCACACCCGACCAGCATCGAAGACCTCGCCGGAATCACGTGTATGAACGGCGAGCACACATTCCCCGGCTAAACCCCTCCCCTCCGGGCCTCGCATTGCCAACAGCCTCCCGACAAGGGGATTCGCTTGCCCCAACAACGGAAATCCGGGTCATATATGGGGCTTCGTCTGACCGCCCCTGACCACCAAACTGCACCCCTACTGTGCCGAAATTTCGGCAACACCCCTAGCCAAAGCGATGTTGTGATCTGGGGCGACAGGTCTTCGACCTGTTGTCTTCTCGGGCTATAATGCCTAGTCAAAGCCATATTGTGGTCGGGGCGACAGGACTCGAACCTGCGGTCTCCTGCTCCCAAAGCAGGCGCGCTAGCCACTACGCTACGCCCCGGTCAACCCCTCAAGTCTACGGGCCGTGCCCCTCAGATACCCAACTCGCCGAGCAGCAGCCACGCCAGAGAGTCCAGCGGCGGCACGGGGGCCGCGTTATCGGCCAGCACGGTCGCGTGGTCACCCAGCAGCAGTCCCTCCACCTTGGCCGCCGCTTCCGCTGCCTGCCTGCTCCGCCCCCACCCCTCCGGGCAGAGCTTCAACAGGGAGACGGCGATCGCCGCGCCGACGGCGTCCAGTCCCAGCGGACGGCCCGGCAGCGGGCCGCCGAGCACCTGGATGAGCCCGGCCAGGGGGGCGTCCAGGGCGTCCGGGCTTCGGTAGCCGAGCAGCGCCAACTCCAGGCCGGACGCCGCATCGGGCGCGGCGCGCGACAACAGTGCGTGGGCCAGGGCGGGCGGCTCCCCCGTGGCCGCCAGCGTGGCCAACCAGAGCCGCATGACGACCAGCCCGAAACCACGCGTGACCGGACGCCCGGCGACAGCGCGCCAGGCCGCGTCCAACTGCCGCGGTTCGCCCTGAACGGCCGCCAGGACGCCCGCCGTCGCGTCGCCGAGGAGACGGTCGCGGCGCAGCCAGTCCACCTGGTCGAGCCAGTCGAGCGCGCGCTCGCGATCCGGCGCCAGCGAGCGGGACACCGCCTCGACCACCACGAACCCCGCCGCCTCGGTGGCCCCCTCCGGACGCCGCCGCGTCAGCCGCTCGACCACCGTCGGCAGCAGGTCGGCCACGGCCGGGAACCACGTGATGCGCAGCCGCTGGACGCCGCGGCCGCAGATCGCCACCTCGCGGTGCCCCGGGGGACCCGCCAGGACGATGTCGGTGTCGACCTGCGTGGCCGTCACGCCCGGGGAGGGGACGACCGCCTGGTCGGGCAGCGCGAGCGCCACCTCGCTCCCCGCCCGCTCGACCAGGCGCGGCAGCCAGGCCGGCAGGACTGCGGCGGCGTCCGCCAACCGCTCGAGCGGCGTCACCTCCAACGTGACCGAATGACGACGATGCCCGCCGAGCCGCCCCTCCGGCACGGCGAGGTGGAAGGCCTCCGGGGGCGGTCCGGCCGCGTCCAACGACCCGGCGGGGAACACCGGCACCTCCCGCACCCCGCGGAGGAAGCCCTCCCGCAGCCGCACCAGGACGCCCCCGGTGTCGTCCCGAGCCGACGCGACCGCGATGAAACCCTCGAGGTCGGTGGTCCAGGCCCACCCGGCGAACCCCTCCCCCACCCGAACGCCCAGGCCGAGGTAGGGCAACTCCACGGGATCGGCGGTCAGGTTGTCGACGGTGAGCTGCAGGCTCAGCGAAACACCCGTGACCAGCGCTCGCAGCCGCGACCGGACGCCCACCCCCTCGACGAGCAGCAGCTCCTCCTCGTCGGGTTGCCAGCCGGCCACCTGCGCGCCCGGGACGGCGAACGTGAGTGCCACGACCGGCGCGCCCGCGGCGTCCGTGACCGTCAGGGTGCGGCCGTCGCGCGCCACCGACACCCCCAGCTCACCCAGCCTCACCGCGGCCCCCCGGCGGAACCGGCCGGCTGACAGGTCGGGCACCAGTAGAGGTTGCGCCCGTGGAAGTCGGCGCGCGCGATCGGCGTCCCGCACACCAGGCACGGATCACCGGCCCGCCGGTAGACGTAGACCTCGCCGCCGTGCCGGTCGACGCGCGCCGGGCGCCCCATGGCGTCCGGGGTGTGCGCCTCGGTCACGGTGTCGATGCGCCCGTCTCGGACGCCGACTGCCATGAGCTCGACGAGGTCGCGCCACACCGAGTCGAAGGTCGCCCTGCCGAGGTCGCACGCGGGCAGGTGGGGGTCGATGCCGTGCCGGAACAGCACCTCGGCCCGGTAGATGTTGCCGACCCCGGCGAAGACGGACTGGTCCATCAGCAGCGCACCGACGGCCCGCTTCGACCGGCTCAGCCGCACCCAGGCGCGCTCCGGATCGGCTTCCGGACGCAACGGGTCGGGGCCGGACGCCGCCGCGACGGCGTCCCGCTCCTCGCCGGTCACGAGCCGGCACCACTGCGGGCCCCGCAGGTCGGCCCGGACGCCGCGGGCGGCGATCCGCAGCCGCAGGGTCCCCGGGCTGGCCGGCGGCTCGTCGGGTCCGAAGTGCAGCCTGCCGATCAGGCCCAGGTGGATCCAGACGACGCGACCGCCGGCGAAGTCGAGGAAGAGGTGCTTCCCGACCGCGTCGCCTCGCTCGAACTCGGTGCCGTCCAGCAGCGCGGCGGCGTCCGCGAACCGACCCTGCGGGGAACTCACCCGGACGGGGCGGCCGCCGAACTCGCGGGTCAGGGTGCGGGCGAGCCGGTGGGTGACGTGACCTTCGGGCATCCGCGTCCCCCTCTCGTGGAGCCGGCAGTTTACGCTGGGCGCGTGGTGGACAGGCACCTGGACCCGGGGTTCGGGCGTGACGGCCTCTCCGGGCTGCTCAACCCGTCGCGGGCGGTGCGCGCCCGGGACGTGTCGCGTCCGGGCCCGGCGGACCGCGCGGCCGCGGAGGCCGCCCTGCCCCGGCTGCTGGCTCGTGCCGCGGGCCGCCGCGTCCAGTCGTCCCCGTCGCCGTGACGGTCAGCCGAAGATCGGCCCGACGGTCCGGGTGCGCTTGAGTTCGAAGAAGCCCGGGTAGGCCGTCACCTTCACGAAGCCGTCGAACAGGTCCCCCGCCGCCTCGCCGGTGGGAGCCGGGGAGATGACGGGCCCGAACAGCGCCAGCCCGTTCACGTGCAGGATCGGCGCACCGACGTCCTCCCCGACCGGCTCCATGCCGGCCCGGTGCGAGGCCCGCAGGGCGTCGTCGTCGGCGTCCGTCTCACCGGCGGCCGCCAACCCCGCGGGCAGGCCGCAGTCGGCGAGGGCGGCCTCCACCGTCGCCCGGTCCCGCGGCTCGTCCCGAGGGTGGAAGCGGGTGCCGAGCGCCGTGTAGAACGCCCGCAGGGCGTCCTGGCCGTGATCCCGCTCGACGGCGAGGGCGACCCGAGCGGGACGCCACGCCTGGTCCATCAGCGCCCGGTAGTCGTCGGGCAGGTCGCGGCCCTCGTTGAGCACCGCCAGGCTCATCACGTGGAAGGTCGCCCGCACGTCGCGAACCTTCTCGACCTCGAGCAACCACCGGGAGGTGATCCAGGTCCACGGGCAGATGGGGTCGAACCAGAAGTCAACGGCCTGCGTCATGGGCGCCACCCTATGCGGGCGGCCAACCGAAAAGTGAACCCCGCCCCGCCCCGGCGCACCGGTTTCGCGACGGCTGTCGCGGGCTATTGTCACCCGGGACGCCGGACGGCCGGCGTCCCGACGAGGAGAGGAGCGGCCCATGTTCGCCGCGAACATCACGAGGGCCGAGGCCCAGTTGCGCTCCACCCAGGTGCGGGCCGAAGCCTACGACGTCACCGTCGACCTCGACCCCGCGCGTTCGGCCAGCCCCGACGAGACCTTCGGCAGCGTCACCCGGCTGCGCTTCGTGGCGCTGCAGCCGGCGGACACCCACGTCAACCTGATCGCGGACGCCGTCCTCGACGCCGCGCTGGACGGCCGCCCCCTGGAGATCACGCCCGCCTCCTTCGACGGCGAGCACCTCCGGTTCCACGTGGAGCCCGGCCCCCACGAGCTCGTCGTGCGATCGGTCATGCGTTTCTCGCACACCGGCGAGGGGCTGCACCGGTTCGTGGACCCCGCCGACGGGCGGCTCTACCTGTACAGCCAGTTCGAGTCCGCCGACGCGCGCCGCATGTACGCGACGTTCGAACAACCCGACCTCAAGGCGACGTTCCAGCTCACCGTGTTCGCGCCGGCTGGCTGGACGGTCCTCAGCAACTCCCCGGCCCCCCGGCCGACCGAGGTGCGCGACGGCGTCCGGCGCTGGGACTTCGCCCCCACCCGGCGCATCTCGACCTACATCACCGCCCTGTGCGCAGGCGAGTTCCACGTCGTCCACGACACCTACGAGGGGCCGACCGGACGCCGCGACCTCTCGATCGCCTGCCGGCAGTCGCTGGCGTCCGCCCTGGACGCCGAGCGGATCTTCACCACCACGAAGCGGGGCTTCGAGGTGTTCGAGGCGGCGTTCGGGCAGCCCTACCCCTTCGACGACTACGCGCAGGTGTTCGTGCCCGAGTTCAACTTCGGGGCGATGGAGAACGCGGGCTGCGTCACGTTCCGCGACGAGTACGTCTTCCGCAGCCGGGTCACGGCCGCCGCCTACGAGGCCCGCGACAACACGATCCTGCACGAGATGGCGCACATGTGGTTCGGCGACCTGGTGACCATGCGCTGGTGGGACGACCTGTGGCTCAACGAGAGCTTCGCCGAGTGGGCGTCCCACTACGCCCAGGCCGAGATCGCCCGCCGCTACGGCACGGGCGTCGACCCGTGGGCCACGTTCTGCAACCAGCGCAAGACCTGGGCCTACCGGCAGGACCAGCTGCCCTCCACGCATCCCATCGCCGCCGACATGGTGGACCTGGAGGCGGTCGAGCTGAACTTCGACGGCATCACCTACGCCAAGGGCGCGTCCACCCTGCGCCAACTCGTCGCGTTCGTCGGGGAGGCCGACTTCCTCGCCGGCGTCCGGGCGTACTTCGCCCAGCACGCCTGGGGGAACACCGAACTGCCCGACCTGCTGTCCGCGCTGGAGACGGCGTCCGGACGCGACCTGTCCCGGTTCACGGCCGAGTGGCTGCAGACCGCGGGCGTCAACACGATGAGCGCCGAGTTCGAGACGGACGCCGTCGGCCGGTTCACCGCGTTCGCGGTGCGCCAGACCGCCGACCCGCGCTGGCCGACGTTGCGTCAGCACCGGATGGCGATCGGGCTGTACGCGCTCGTCGACGGGCGGCTGATGCGCGTGCAGCGGGTCGAGCTCGACGTCGACGGCCCCCGCACCGAGGTGCCGCAGCTCGTCGGCGTCCCCCGCCCCGACCTGATCCTGCTGAACGACGACGACCTCACCTACAGCAAGATCCGGTTCGACGAGCGCTCGCTGGCCACCCTGGTCGCGCACGTGGGCGCGCTCGAGTCCCCCCTGGCCCGCGCCCTGTGCTGGGGAGCCACCTGGGACATGTGTCGCGACGCCCAGCTGTCGGCGTCCGACTACGTCGACCTGGCGCTGCGCGGGCTCGCGGTCGAGACCGACATGACCGCGGTCTCCGCACTGCTCGGCCAGGCCCGGGCGGCGATCGACTACTACAGCCCCCGCGCCGAACGACGCTCGCTGGCCACCCGGTTCCACGACGGCCTGCTCGCTGCCCTCGAGCAGGCGGCACCGGCCTCCGACCTCCAGTTGGCGCTCGCGCGCGCGGCCGCGTCGGCCCTCACGGACGTCGCGCAGGCCGGTCGGTTCCTCGGCTGGCTCGCCGGCGACGGCGTCCCGGAGGGACTGTCGATGGACGCCGACCTGCGCTGGCGGGTCCTCACCGAACTGGCCCGGGTGGGGGCCGTCGGCGAGGCCGAGATCGCCGCCGAGCTGGCCCGGGACGCCACGGCCACCGGCGCCGAGAAGGCGGCCGGCGCGCGCGCGGCCCGACCCGACGCGGCGGCGAAGGAGGCCGCGTGGCGCCGGGCCGTCGCGGAGGATACCCCGAACGAAACCCACGCCCAGCTCTGCGCCCAGTTCATGCAGTTCGACCAGGACGCCGTCCTCGCCCCCTACGCCGACCGCTACCTCGACGTGGTGGCGGCGATCGACGCGGGCGCCGACGGCTGGGGCGATCGCTCGACGACGATCCGCCAGCATGTGCTGACGCTGCTGTTCCCGCGACCGTTGGCCGACCGCGCCTACCTCGACCGGGTCAACCGCTGGCTGGCCGACCATCGGCCCACCGATTTCGTCGCGCGCCTGGTCTCGGAGCGGGTCGACGACGCCGAGCGCGCGCTGCGCTGCCAGGCGGCGGCCGCGGCGTCCGGCTAGGGAACCGGCGGGCCGGCCGACGGCCGGCGGTGCGGCGGGGGCACGAAGAAGGCCGTCGTCACGATCGCGACGACCAGGACGCCCACGGGCAGCAGCATCGACTCCGCCATCGCCGCGGCGAACGGGGCGCGGACCTGCTCGGGCAGCACGGCGCCCTGGGCGCCGGCGGCTTGACCGGGCAGGCGGGCCGCGATCCGATGCTCCATCAGCGCGGCGATGGCGGCGCTGCCGAGCACCGACCCGAGCTGCCGCGTCGTGTTGAACACCCCCGAGCCGGCCCCCGCCCACTGCGGGGGCAGGCTGCGGTTGGCCGTCGTCGAGATCGGCCCCCAGACGAACGAGCCGCCCACACCGACCAGGCACGCCGCCGCCAGATAGAGGCGGACGTCGGTGGTGGGGTTCATCAGGGCCCCGTACCCCGCGATCCCGGCGGCGAGGGCGACCAGCCCGGGCACGGTGAGGACGCGCGGGTTGTGGACCCGGTCCACCAGCCGGCCCACCCGCCGGGCGAGGACGATCGACAGGATCGCGGACGGCGACAGCAGCAGCGCCCCCTGCGTGGGCGTCAGGCCCCGGACGGTCTGCAGGTAGAACACCAGCGGCAACACCATCGCGGTCACCGACAGGCCCACGGCGGCGATGGCGGTGTTGGCGAGCGAGAAGTTGCGGTCGCGCAGCAGCGCCAGCGGCAGCAGCGGCTCCCCCGACTGTACGGCCTGCCACCCCACGAACAGGGCGAGCAGGGCCACGCCGGCCCCGATGAGACCGAGCACCGTGACCGGGCCGACGATCGTGCCCCAGCGGTAGGTGTTGCCCTCCTGCAGGCCGAAGACCAGCAGGAGCATGCCGGCCACGAACAGCGCCACGCCGGGCAGGTCGAACCGGTGGGCGTGCCGCTCGAGCCGGGGGACGAACCGCCAGGCCACGTAGAACGCGGCCAGGCCGACCGGCACGTTGACGATGAAGATCCACTCCCAGCCGAGGGTGTCCACGAGGACCCCGCCCAGGATGGGGCCGACCAGGGCGGCGACGCCGGCGACGGCGCCCCACACCCCCATGGCGGCCCCGCGCCGCGCCGGCGGGAAGGTCCGCGTGATGATCGCCATCGTCTGCGGCGACATCAGGGACGCCCCCAGGCCCTGGACGGCCCGGGCCACCACCAGCATCGCCAGCCCGCCGCCGGGCAGGACGCCGGACAGCCCGCACCAGGCCGACGACACCGTGAACACGACGAGCCCGGCCAGGTAGACCCGGCGGGGGCCGAACCGGTCGCCGAGGCGTCCGGTGACGAGGAGGGGGACCGCGTAGGCGAGCAGGTACGCACTCGTCACCCAGATGACGCCCGCGTAGTCGTCGCCCAGGCCGAGGCCCCGCATGATCGCCGGATTCGCCACCGACACGATCGTGGTGTCGAGCAGGATCATGAAGAACCCGACCACGAGGGCCCACAGCGACGCCCAGAGCCCTCGTTCGTCCAGGTCGGCCGGCGCGTGGTGTGTCGTCACGGACGCACACTAAACGACGACAATGGCCGCATGACGGAGACACCTCCCCTGCAGCACGGCGCGCTGGCCCACAGTCGGGTGTGGCGCGCGGGGAAGGTGATCGACGACGACATCACCCCCGAGGAGATGCTGACCGTCGCCCACGACCCTTCGTCGCTGGTCTGGCTGGACCTGGTGGCCCCCTCGCCCACGGCGCTCGCCGTCATCGCCGAGGATCTCGCGCTGCCGCCCACCGCGGTGGAGGACGCACTCGCCCCGCACGAACGCGCCAAGATCACCCGGCACGAGTCCCACCTCTTCTTCACGGTCTACGCCGCCCGCCTCGACCAGAGCCGGCCTAGCGGGTCGGGTCGGCTGCGCGTCGACCGGATCTCCGGGATCGTCCTGCCGATGGCGCTCGTGACGATCCGCCTCGACGCCGACTTCGACATGGAGCCCGTCATCGCCCGCTGGGAGGAGAGCCCGGACCTGCTGCGCCGCGGCTCCGGCGCGCTCGTCCACGGGCTGATGGACCATGTCGTGGACGGACACTTCGCCACCATCCAGCAGATCGACGACGAGCTGGAGAACCTGGAGGACGTCCTGTTCGAGGAGCGTCCCTCGGGCCAGCAGTTCCAGCGGACCGTCTACAGCCTCCGCAAGGACCTCGTGCAGCTACGCCGGATCGTGCTGCCGATGCGTGAGGTCGTCAACGGCGTCCTGCGCCACAGCGAGGCGGACGCCGCCCTGCGCCCTTGGTTCGACGACCTGTACGACCACGTCCTGCGGGCCTCGGAATGGACCGAATCGCTGCGCGACATGGTCACGTCGATCTTCGAGACGAACCTGTCGCTGCAGGACGCCCGGCTCAACACGATCATGAAGAAGCTGGCGGGCTGGGCCGCCATCATCGCGGTGCCGACCGCGATCACCGGCTGGTTCGGCCAGAACGTGCCCTACCCGGGGTTCGCCGAGCCTCTGGGACTCTGGCTCAGCGCGGCCCTCATCGCGATCGGCGGTGTGGCACTCTACTTCGTCTTCCGCGCGCACGACTGGCTGTAAGCCCCCCTTGCGAGGTTATCTCGACTTCGAGATACTGGCCTCTCCGACCCTCCTCGGCGCCGAGCCCGGTGCGATAGCGTCGGAGCCACCAAGCGACGACGCTTCGACAGGGAGATCATGCCCATGGCCACCATCATGTACACCCGCACCGACGAGGCCCCGCTCCTCGCCACCTACTCCTTCCTCCCGATCGTGCAGGCCTTCTGCGCCCCCGCCGGGGTCGAGGTGAGGCTGCGTGACATCTCGCTGGCCGGGCGCATTCTGGCCCTCTTCCCCGAGTACCTCACCGAGGACCAGCGGGTGGAGGACGCCCTCGCTTCCCTCGGCGAGCTCGCGAAGCGCCCCGAGGCCAACATCATCAAGCTGCCGAACATCTCGGCCTCCATCCCCCAGCTCACCGCCGCCATCGCCGAACTGCAGTCCAAGGGATTCGCGGTCCCCGATTACCCCGAGAACCCCGCCACCGACGAGGAGAAGTCGATCAGGGCCCGCTACGACGCCGTCAAGGGCTCGGCCGTGAACCCGGTGCTGCGCGAGGGCAACTCCGACCGCCGCGCCCCGGCGGCCGTCAAGAACTACGCCCGCAAGCACCCGCACTCGATGGGCGCGTGGTCGCCGGAGTCGAAGACGAACGTCGCGACCATGGGCGCCGACGACTTCCGCAGCAACGAGCAGTCGGTCATCTGCCCCGCCGACGGCACGCTGACCGTCCGCCTCGTCACCGACGCCGGCACGACCGAGCTGAAGAAGATCAAGGTCCTGGCCGGCGAGGTCGTCGACGCCACCGTGATGCGGGTCAAGGCTCTGGACGCCTTCCTGGCCGACCAGATCCGGCGCGCCAAGGAGGAGGACGTCCTGTTCTCGGTGCACCTGAAGGCGACGATGATGAAGGTCTCCGACCCGATCATCTTCGGCCACGTGGTGCGCGCGTTCCTGCCCCGGACGTTCGCGACCTACGGCGCGCAGCTCGAGGCCGCCGGCCTCAACGGCAACAACGGCCTGGGCGCGATCTACGCGGGCCTGGCCGACCTGCCCGACGGCGCGGCCATCAAGGCCTCCATCGAGGCCGAACTGGCCGCCGGCCCGCGTCTGGCGATGGTGAACTCCGACAAGGGCATCACCAACCTGCACGTGCCCTCCGACGTCATCGTGGACGCCTCGATGCCCGCCATGATCCGCACCTCCGGGCACATGTGGGGGCCGGACGGCAAGGAGGACGACACCCTCGCGGTCATCCCCGACTCCTGCTACGCAGGCGTCTACCAGGCGATCATCGACGACTGCAAGGCCAACGGGGCGTTCGATCCCCGCACGATGGGCACGGTGCCCAACGTGGGCCTGATGGCGCAGAAGGCCGAGGAGTACGGCAGCCACGACAAGACCTTCGAGATTCCCGCCGACGGGGTCGTCGAGGTCGTCGACGACGCTGGCGCGGTGGTCATGCAGCACCGGGTGGCGGCCGGCGACATCTGGCGCGCCTGTCAGACCAAGGACGCCCCGATCCGTGACTGGGTGAAGCTGGCGGTGACGCGGGCCCGCCTCTCCGGCATGCCGGTGATCTTCTGGCTCGACCCCGAGCGCGCCCACGACCGCAACATCCAGGGGCTCGTCGAGAAGTACCTCGCCGACCATGACACCGCCGGCCTCGACCTCTCGTTCGCGTCTCCGGTCGAGGCGGCCGCGACGTCGGCGGCGCGGATGCGCCGCGGCGAGGACACGATCTCGGCCACGGGCAACGTGCTGCGCGACTACAACACCGACCTCTTCCCGATCCTGGAACTCGGCACGTCGGCGAAGATGCTGTCCGTCGTCCCGCTCATGAACGGCGGCGGCCTGTTCGAGACCGGCGCCGGCGGCTCGGCTCCCAAGCACGTGCAGCAACTCATCGCCGAGAACTACCTGCGCTGGGATTCCCTCGGCGAGTTCCTGGCGTTGGCCGAGTCGCTCGAGCACCTGGCCCACACCACGAGCAACGCCAAGGCGTCCGTGTTGGCCAAGGCGCTCGACCGGGCGACCGGCAAACTGCTCGAGGAGAACAAGTCGCCCGCCCGGAAGGTCGGCCAGATCGACAACCGGGGCAGCCACTTCTACGAGGCCCTCTACTGGGCGCAGGAACTGGCCGCCCAGACCGAGGACGCCGACCTGGCCGCTCTCTTCGCCCCGATCGCCGAGGAGTTGACCGCCAAGGAGCAGCAGATCGCCGCGGAGTTGCTTGCCGTCCAGGGCCGCCCCGCCGACATCGGCGGCTACTACGCCCCCGACGAGGCCAAGACGACCGCCGTGATGCGGCCCTCGCAGACGCTGAACGCGATCATCGACAAGCTGGGCTGAGCCGGCTCCCGCGGGGCCCCGGACCGCCGAGTCCGGGGCCCCGCGGCGTCCGCCCCGCTAGATTCGGCCCATGACGACGGTGCGCGACGTGGCCGGCTGGCTCGAGGACGCCTACCCTCCGGCCCTGGCGGAATCCTGGGACCGGGTGGGCCTGGACTGTGGCGATCCCGACGCCCCCGTCTCGACGGTCGGCTTCGCGGTGGACCCGACCGACGCCGTGGTCGCCGAAGCGGTGGCGCGCGGAGCTCAACTGCTGGTCACGCACCACCCGCTGCTCCTGCGCGGGCTCCACGCCGTCAGGCGCGACGAACCCAAGGGCCGCCTCGTCATGGCGCTGCTGGCCGGGGGGGTGGCGCACTTCTGCGCCCACACCAACGCGGACGCCGCGGCCGGCGGCGTCAACGACGCCCTCGCCGCCGCGCTCGGCCTGACCGAGACCCGGCCGCTCACCGCGCTCCCCGAGGACCCCCTGCGCACCCTCGTCACCTACGTCCCCGAGCCGGACGCCGACGCGCTCCTCGACGCCCTGGCCGCGGCCGGGGCGGGCCGGTTGGGCCGCTACGACCGGTGTTCGTTCACCCACCCCGGGCAGGGACGCTTCCGGCCGCTCCCGGGCGCGAACCCGCACCTGGGCAGCGTCGGCGAGGTGGAGCGGGTCGACGAGCGACGCGTCGAGGTCGTGCTGCCCCCGGGCGCCACGGGTCGGGTCGTGGCGGCGCTGCTGGCGGCCCACCCCTACGAGACGCCGGCCTTCCACGTGCTCGACCACGCGCCGCTCGACTCGGCCCGCGGCTCGGGGCGGGTCGGCGTCCTCCCCGAGCCGGTGCCCGCCGCGGAGCTGGCCCGCAGACTGGCCGCGGCGCTTCCGGCGACGGCGGGGGGCGTCCGGCTGGGCGGGGACCCGGGGCGGAGCGTGCGGAAGGTCGCGGTCCTGGGCGGCGCTGGGGACAGCTTCCTGGAGGCGGCACGGAGAGCCGGCGTCGACGCCTACGTGACCGGGGACCTGCGGCACCATCCGGCGTCCGAGCTGCTGGCCTGGCCGGATGCCCCCGTGCTCCTGGACGTGCCGCACGCCGCGGCCGAGGCGCTGTGGCTGCCGGCGGCGGAGGCCGTCGTCGCGGCCCGCGCGGCCGCGACGGGGGCGTCCCTGGCGACCTATGTGTCGTCGATCGACACCGATCCGTGGACGGCCCGGTACTGACGGCCTACCGGCGCGGCTCCAGCTCGGCGGAGGGCCGCTCCGCGTGGCCCGACCGGTGGAGCCAGTAGCGGCCCAGCAACGGGATGGCGACGGCGGCCGCGATCACCGTCGGGATGATGACGAGGACGAGCAGGCTGTCCAGGAGGCTGGGGGTGGCGGCGGGCGGGAAGCCGGGCAGCGTGCCCTTCAGCACGGGAAACAGCAGCGTCGTCATGGCTCCACGCTACCGAACGCGGGCGCGGGCGTGAACGGGGCGTTCCCCTCCGCGCGGAGTCGCTAGATTGCTGGTCGCCCCCAGGCAACGACAGGAGAATCCATGCCCGGACTGTTCATCGGCGGCGCGACCCTCGCGGACGGGACCCGCACCGACCTGCTGATCCGCGACGGCGTCTTCGTCGACCCGGCCGCCGTGCACCGCGACGACGAACGGGTGGACGCCGAGGGCCTGCTCGCGCTGCCGGGCCTCGTCGATCCGCACACGCATCTGCGGGAGCCGGGCCGGGAGGACGCCGAGACCGTCGCCACGGGCACGCTGGCCGCGGCCCGGGGCGGCTTCACCGCGGTGCACGCCATGGCGAACCTCAGCCCCGTCACCGACACCCGCGCCGCCGCCGAGCGGCTGCAGGCCATCGCCCGGGCGGACGCCAGCGCGCAGGTCGTGGTCGTGGGCGCCCTCTCGCGCGGGCTGGCCGGGGAGGAACTCGCCGACCTGGACGGGCTGCACGCCGCCGGCGTGACCATGTTCTCCGACGACGGCCGGTGCCTCATGAACGCCCGCCTGATGCGCGAGGCGTTCGACCTGATCCGGACGTTCGACGGTGTGCTCGCCCAGCACTGCCAGGACCACAACCTCGCCGGAGCGACCGCCTGCTGCCACGAGTGCTCCATCTCCCACGAACTGGGGCTGGAGGGCTGGCCGTCGGTCGCCGAGAGCTCGATCATCGCCCGCGACGTCGAACTGGCCGCCTACACGGGCGCCCGCTACCACGCCTGCCACATCTCGACGGCCGAGAGCGTCGAGGTGATCCGCTGGGCGAAGCGGCGCGGCCTGCCGGTCACGGCGGAGGTCATGCCCCACCACCTCCTGCTCGAGACGGCGCTGGTCCGCACCGGGGACACGGTCTACAAGGTCAATCCCCCGTTGCGCACCGCCGAGCACGTCGAGGCGGTCCGGGCGGGGTTGGCCGACGGGACGATCGACATGGTGGGCACCGACCACGCCCCGCACGCCGCGCAAGACAAGGCGAAGCCGTTCCCCGAGGCGTCCCCGGGGATGCTGGGCCTGGAGCAGGCCCTCGGCGTCGTCATCCAGACGATGGTCGGCCCGGGGCGGCTGACGTGGGCCGACGTCGCCGAGCGCATGTCGTACGCGCCGGCCCGGCTGACGCGGCTCGCCGGGCAGGGCCGGCCCGTCGCCGTCGGGGAGCCGGCCAACCTCGTGCTCGTCGACCCCGAGTCGGCCCGCGTCGTGGACCGGGAGAACACGGCGTCCAAGTCGCGCAACAACCCGTACGACGGACTGTTGCTGCCCGACCCGGTCGTGATGACCGTGTGGGCCGGTCGCGTCACCTACCGCCGATGATCGGACGCCTCAGCGAGTGGGCGACCCGCAGCCCCGTCGGCCGTTGGGCCTGGCGGCACCGCTACGGGCTGTCGTTGCTCTACATCCCGGCGTTCCTGGCCTGGTTCCTGTCGACGGAGTACCGGGAGCGGGAGAACGAGTATTCGGTCCGCTCCTGGGTGGACGACCTGATCCCGTTCCGGGAGGAGTGGGTGCTCGCCTACGGCGCCTGGTTCCCCTACCTGCTGGGGTTCGCCGGCTGGCTCTACGCCCGCGACACCGACCGCTCCGAGTACAAGCGGGCGTACTACCTGCTGGTGTCGGGAATGACGATCACCATGCTCATCTACGAGGTCTGGCCCAACCGGCAGGATCTGCAGCCGGACGAGTATCCGCGCGACAACCTGCTGACCGACGTCGTCCGGGCGTTGCAGCGCTTCGACAACCAGTCGAACGTGTGCCCGAGCCTGCACGTGTACACCACGCTCTGCGTCAACGACGCGCTGCAGTCGTCGCGCTTGTTGCGCCATCCCCGGGTGGTGAAGCCGGTCTCCTGGGCGCTCACCGGCCTCATCTCGGCGTCCACGTGCTTCCTCAAGCAGCACTCCGTGCTCGACGGGCTCGCCGCGGCCGGCCTGTTCGGGCTGGTCCGCGGCTCTTGGTCGCTGCTGCGGCGACGCTGACTCGGGGGGCGGACTCAGGCCGGGGCTGCCGTGCTCCCGCGGACCACGAGCCGCATCGGCATGGCCAGGGGGCCGGTCTCCACGGTGCCCCCGCCGGCGAGGGCCGCGGTGACGTGCCGCACCGCCGCGTCCCCCAGCATGCCCAGCGGCGCCGCGACCGTGGTGAGGCCGGGCTCGACGAGCGCACTGGCGAAGATGTTGTCGAACCCGACCACGCTGACCTGGTCGGGGACCCGGACGCCCTTGTCGATCAGCGCCCGCATCAGTCCGATCGCCATCACGTCGTTGTGACAGATGACCGCGCGGACGGAGCGGGCGACGACCACCTCGGCTGCCGCCCGGCCACCCTGCAGGGTCGGCGCGAAGGGCCCGATCCGCTCGAGTGCGAAACCCAGCGTGCGCCAAGCCCACACTCCAAACGCCGCTCCGGGGCCGCGTCGTTCATCGCCCGCCAGTGCATGCTGTCGCCCCAGGACGCCTCGCGTCCGGCCAGGTAGGCGATCGAGCGGTGGCCCAGGGTGACGAGGTGCCGGCTGGCCAACCGGATCCCCTCGGCCTTGTCCGGCACGATCGAGGGCACCCCCGGGACGCGTCGGTTGAGGACCACGGTGGGCAGGCCGGTGGCGATCTGGCGCAATTCGGCGTCCGGCAGGCGGGTGGAGGCGAAGATCAGGCCGTCCAGCAACGGCAGCGAGCGGCGCAGCAGTTCGCGCTCCAGTTCCTCGGACTCCTGTGAGTCGTTGAGCGCCACGACGAAGCCGTTGTCGGTGGCCGCCGCTTGGCATCCCCGGATCACCCGGAAGTTGAACGGGTCGGTGACGTCGGCAACCGCGAGGCCGAGCACGGGGGGACTCGTCCGCTCGGGCTGCTTCGCAGCCCGGCTGCGGTACCCCAGCTCGTCCGCCACCTTGTGGATCAGCTCGGCGGTGTGCGCGCTCACACGACCCGGACGGGCGAACGCGCGAGAGACTGTGGACGGACTGACCCCGGCCACCCGGGCCACATCGTAGATCGTGGCGTCTGAACCCCCTGCAGACGTGTGCACTCCCGAACCATAGGACGCGGCTTGGGGATGTACCAAGAAGTTCTCCTTTCGGACACCGAAGGGCATCGAACTCTCGGCAACCTGCTGCCGTCGGGGCCCGTCCTTGGTGGGATGGGATCACTCACTCGACCAACGGAGGAAGAATCAGATGAGCGAAACCACCGGCACCGCCCAGATCGGCGTCATCGGCATGGCCGTCATGGGCTCGAACCTGGCCCGCAACTTCGCGAGCAAGGGGTTCAAGACGGCGATCTTCAACCGGTCCTACGCCAAGACCGCGACTGTGCTCGCCGAGCATCCCGAGGCGGGCTTCATCGGTGCGGAGACCATCGAGGAGTTCGTCGACTCCCTCGAGAAGCCCCGTCGCATCATCATGATGGTCAAGGCCGGCCCGGCCACCGACGCCACGATCCAGACGCTGATCCCGCACCTGGACAAGGGCGACATCATCATCGACGGCGGCAACACCTACTTCCCCGACACCCGCCGGCGCGAGAAGGAACTCTCGGCGCTGGGCTTCAACTTCATCGGCTGCGGCATCTCCGGCGGCGAGACCGGCGCCCTCCTCGGCCCGTCCATGATGCCCGGCGGCCCGAAGGAGAGCTACGCGTACGTCGGCCCCATCCTCGAGAAGATCGCGGCCCAGTACGACGGCGAGCCCTGCTGCACCTGGATCGGTCCCGACGGCGCCGGCCACTTCGTCAAGATGGTGCACAACGGCATCGAGTACGCCGACATGCAGTTCATCGGCGAGGCCTACGAGCTGCTCAAGGGCGCGGGCCTGTCGGCGGACGAGGCCGCGGACGTGTTCGCCGAGTGGAACACCGGCGACCTCGACTCCTTCCTGATCGAGATCACCTCCGAGGTGCTCCGCCAGAAGGACGCCGAGACCGGCAAGCCGCTGGTCGACGTGATCGTGGACGCCGCCGGCATGAAGGGCACCGGCACCTGGACCGTGCAGGAGGCGCTCAAGTTGGGCGTCCCCGCCGCCGCCATCGCCGAGTCGGTGTTCGCGCGGGCCGTCTCCTCCAGCCCCGAGCTCCGCGCCGCGGGCCAGAAGGCCCTGGAGGGCCCCGACCCGGCCGGCGGCATCAAGGTCGAGGACCGGGCGGCCTTCGTGAACGCGGTCAAGGAGGCCCTCTGGTGCGCGAAGGTCGTCGCGTACGCGCAGGGCCTGGACGAGATCCGCGTCGCCGGCAAGGAGTACGGCTGGGACATCGACGTGGCCGCCTGCGCCCGCATCTGGCGCGCCGGCTGCATCATCCGCGCCAAGCTGCTCGACCGCATCAGCAACGAGTACGCGGCCGGCAAGCTGGTGACCCTGCTGGAGGCCCCCTCGATCAAGGCCGAGCTGGCCCGCTGCCAGGACTCGTGGCGCACCGTCGTGTGCGAGGCCACCAAGGCCGGCGTGCCGATCCCGGGCTTCGCCTCGGCCCTGTCCTACTACGACATGGTCCGCGCGCCGCGCACGAACGCCGCCCTCACCCAGGGGCTGCGCGACTTCTTCGGCTCGCACACCTACCGCCGCATCGACAAGGAGGGCACCTTCCACACGCTGTGGTCCGGTGACCGCTCCGAGGTCGAGGCCGTCGACGCCCACTGAGCGTCACCCGACCGGCCGGTCCCGAACCCTGGGTTTCGGGACCGGCCGGTCCTCGTTCCCGGACCCTCCGGCGGGCCCGCCCCGGTCGGTACAGTGGGCCCCCGAGAGGGGGCCCCGTGACGTTCTTGCTGGTGATCGGCGCCGTCGGCTTGTTGGTGCTCCTCGCCTCCGCGATCGCCGGCGACCGCCTCCCCCGCGCGATCGAGGCGTGGGAGGTCGGCGACTGGTTGACGGTGGCCGGGCTCGCCGGGTTCCTCGGCGCCCTCGGGTTCGTCGGCGCCCTCGTGCTCGACCGCACCGACAGCGTCGGGACCGCCCTGGGGGTCGGCGTGGCCGCCGGGGTCGCCGTGGGAGCGCTGGTCGGTTGGACCACCCGCCGCCTGCGGGGGGACGCCGCCGGTCACGCACCGTCGCCCCGCGACCCCGAGCCGGGCGCGGAGCAGAAACCCTAGCGTTCGCCGGTGCGGCGAGCCATCTCCGCCCGCACCGCGGCCGCGAGGGGCTCGACCGGGCAGGTCTCGCCGGTGAACAGCTCGATCTGCCCGATGGCCTGGGTCACGAGCAGGTCCAACCCGTCGAGCAGCGGCGTGCCGGCGGCGGCGGCCCCGTCGGCGAACTGGCTGGGCCCGTGCCCGTACTGGACGTCGAACACCAGCCGGGTCAATGGCAGCAGCCCGCGCACCAGCTCCGGCCCGAGGGGCACGGGGACGACCGACAGCAGCACGTCGCGCCGGGCGGTCACCGGCACCCCCCACGGGCGGATGTCGAGCAGCAGCCCCAGGAGGGAGGCGACCGGGTCGAGGCTGGCGTGGGCCCGCTCGACGCTGCGCGCCACCACGAGCACGTCCCGCACCCCCAGTTCGGACAGCGCCAGCAGCGCCGAGCGCGCGGTCGCCCCGGCGCCGACGATGATCGCGGACGCCGCCTGCTCGAACCCGGCGCGCCGGATCGGGTCCAGGATGCCGGCCACGTCGGTGTTGTCCACGAACGCCGGACGGCCTTCCCGGGGGAACACGTAGGTGTTGCCGGCGCGCAGCGTCCGGGCGCGGAAGCTGGCCTCCCCGAACTCGAGCAGCTTCCGCTTCAGCGGCATCGTGCACGACAGCCCCACCCACTCGGGCCCGCAGGACCGGATGAACGCGCCCAGCTCGGCCTCGTCCACCTCGTGGGCGCCGTAGTGCCACCCCGTCAGCCCCAGCACGTCGTAGGCGGTGTTGTGGATGACGGGCGACAACGAGTGCGCGATGGGCTTGCCCAGGACGGCACAGCGGTGCGTGACTTCGGCGGCCATGCGAACGTCCTATCGCACCCGCGGCGTCCCGTGGAAATCTCAGCCGGGCGCTTGCCAAGGCCCGCACGCCGCGGGACCGTGGGGCATGGCAGACACGATCTCGGCCGCAAACGTTCGCGCCATCCTCGCCGAACACCTTCTCGTCGACGGGCTCCCGCTCGTCCTAGACCTGCAGCGTTCCCGGGGCACCACCCTGGTCGACCAGGACTCCGGCACCGAGTACCTCGACATGTTCACCTTCTTCGCCTCCAACGCGCTGGGCATGAACCATCCCGGCCTCACCGAGGACGCCGAGTTCCGCGCCGAGTTGCTCGAGGCCGCCCTCAACAAACCGTCGAACTCCGACGTCTACACGGTCGCGATGGCGCGGTTCGTCAAGGTGTTCGAGCGCGTCCTGGGTGATCCGGACCTCCCCCACTACTTCTTCATCGAGGGCGGCTCGCTCGCCGTCGAGAACGCGCTCAAGGTCGCCTTCGACTGGAAGTCGCGCTGGAACGAGGCACACGGACTCTCCCCCGACCTCGGGACGAAGATCATGCACCTGCGCAACGCCTTCCACGGGCGGTCCGGCTACACGATGTCGCTGACCAACACCGACCCCAACAAGGTCGCGCGCTACCCGAAGTTCGACTGGCCGCGGATCACCGAGCCGTTCATCGCCGCCGGCCGGGACATGGACGCCGCCGAGGCCCAGACGCTGGAGGAGGCGCAGCGGGCCTTCGAGGCCCACCCCCACGACATCGCGGGCTTCATCATGGAAACCGTCCAGGGCGAGGGCGGCGACCACCACTTCCGCGCCTCCTTCTTCGCGGCGATGAAGGAGCTCTGCCACGCCCACGACGCGCTGTTCATCCTCGACGAGGTGCAGACCGGCGGCGGGATGACCGGCAAGCCGTGGGCCTACCAGCACAAGAACGTCAAGCCGGACGTGATGAGTTTCGGCAAGAAGCTTCAGGTGTGCGGCATCACCGCGGGCGGCCGGGTGGACGAGGTCGAGGACAACGTGTTCCGGGTGTCGAGCCGCATCAACTCCACCTGGGGCGGCAGCCTCACCGACATGGTGCGCAGCCGGCGCATCCTGGAGGTGATCGAGGTCGAGGGACTGATGGAGCAGGCCCTCGTCAAGGGCGCCTACCTGCTCGAGCGGCTGACCGACATCGCGGCCCGGCACGCCCCCCTCGTCGACAACCCCCGCGGGCTCGGCCTGATGTGCGCCCTGTCGATGCCGGACACCGCCCTGCGCAACCGGGCCCTGGAACGGCTGATCAGCGACGAGAAGGTGATCATGCTGGGCTGCGGCCAGCGGTCGCTGCGGGTGCGCCCGCCGCTGACCGTGTCGACCGCCGACATCGACCGGGCCATGGACGCCGTCGACCGCGTCCTCCACGGGCTGGGCCGGGGCTGACGGTGGACACCCACGAGCTGCGGGCCGCGTTCGCCCGCTCGCTGTCGGCCATGTACGGCGCCGAGGTGCCCGCGTACGCCACCCTGGTCGAGGTCTCGACCGCGGTGAACCGCGACCACCTGGCCGCCCACCCCGAGACCGCCGAGCGCCTCGGCACCCTCGACCGGGTCACCGCGGAGCGGCACGGGGCCATCCGGGTGGGGACCGCGGAGGAGCTGCGCCGGGTCGCCCAGATCTTCGCCGCCTTCGGCATGGAGCCCGTCGGGTTCTACGACCTGCGCGGCGAGGAGTCCACGTCCCTGCCGATCGTCTCGACGGCCTTCCGGCCGGTGACGGCGGACGCCCTGGCCCGCAACCCGTTCCGGGTGTTCACCTCCGTGCTGGTCACCGACGACCGCCGCTACTTCGACGAGAACCTCACCGCCGAACTGGACGCCTTCCTGTCCCGGCGCACCCTGTTCCCCGACGCGGTGGTGGCCCTGGCCGAGCGGGCGGAGGCGGCCGGCGGGCTGCCCGACGACCTCGCCGACCGGTTCCTCGCGGCCGCGACCGCGTGCTTCGCGCTTTCCGACGAGCCGGTGCACCGAGGGTGGTACGAGCGGCTGGCCGCCATCTCCGGCGTCGCCGCCGACATCGGCGGCGTGCGGCACACCCACCTCAACCACCTCACCCCGCGGGTGCTCGACATCGACGAGCTCTACCGCCGCATGACGGGACGCGGGATCGCCATGATCGACGAGATTCAGGGCCCGCCGGCGTGGGCCGGCCCCGACGTGCTGCTGCGGCAGACCTCCTTCCGGGCCTTGCCCGAGCGGCGCCGCTTCCGGGAGCCGGACGGCTCGATCGTCGAGGGCACCCTGAGCGTACGGTTCGGCGAGGTGGAGCAGCGCGGCATCGCCCTCACCCCCGCCGGGCGCGACCGCTACGACCGGGCGCTCGCCGAGGTCGACCGTGAGGCCGCCGGGCTCGACGCATCCGGGCGCGACGCGGTCAAGAAGGCGGTGTGGGCGCGGACGTGGCCGACCGACGAGGACGGACTGGACGCCGCCGGGCTGGCGTGGTTCACCTACGCGGCCTCCCCCGCCCGCCCGGCAGGGACGCCGCCGGCCGCGCTGGGCGACCTCGTCCGCGGCGGCTGGCTCACCCGCAGCCCCATCGTGTACGAGGACTTCCTGCCCCGGTCGGCCGCCGGGATCTTCCGGTCGAACCTCGACCACGACGGCACCCGGGACGCCTCCCGCGCGGGGTCACCCCGCGACGAGGCCTGGATGGCCCACGCCACCGGACGCACCGTCCACGACCCCATGGCCCTGTACGCCGCCCAGCGACGGGCCTCCCTGGATGCCGCGGCGTCCGAACTCGGCCTCACGATCGGAGCCTGACATGACCACCATCGACCTGGCGGGGCGAGCCCGCGCCGCGCTGGAATCCCTGGGCGTCGACCCGGCCCGCTACGGCTCCGGGGACCTGATGGCGCGCTCACCGATCAGCGGGGCGGGCCTGTTCGGCGTCCGGGCGACGCCGCCCGCCGAGGCCGACGCCGTCATCGGGGCGGCGCACGCGGCGTTCGCCGAGTGGCGCCTGACCCCGGCGCCGGTGCGCGGCTCCCTGGTGAAGCGGCTCGGCGAGTTGATCGCGGCGCACAAGGAGGCGCTGGCCGACCTGGTGACCATCGAGGCCGGGAAGATCCGGTCGGAGGCGCTAGGCGAGGTGCAGGAGATGATCGACATCTGCGACCTGGCGGTGGGTCTGTCGCGCCAGCTGTACGGCCGAACCATGCCCTCGGAGCGGCCCGGGCACCGGCTGCAGGAGCAGTGGCACCCCTTGGGGGTGGTGGGGGTGATCTCGGCGTTCAACTTCCCGGTGGCGGTGTGGTCGTGGAACGCGGCCGTGGCGTTGGTGTGCGGCGACCCGGTCGTCTGGAAGCCGTCGGAGCTGACCCCGCTGTGCGCGCTCGGCTGCGACGCCCTGCTGCGGCGCGCCATGGCCGAGCGCGGCGCCCCCGCCGGGCTGGCCGGGCTGATCCTGGGCGGCCGGGAGGCCGGCGCCGCGCTGGCGGACGACCCGCGGGTGGCCCTGGTGTCGGCGACCGGGTCGACCCGGATGGGCCGCGACGTCGGCCCCCGGGTCGCCGCGCGCTTCGGCCGCTCGCTGCTCGAGTTGGGCGGCAACAACGCCGTCATCGTCGCGCCGTCGGCCGACCTCGACCTGGCGGTGCACTCGATGGTGTTCGCCGCGGCCGGCACCGCGGGGCAGCGGTGCACCTCCCAGCGGCGCCTGATCGTGCACGAGTCGATCGCGGACGCCGTCGTCGCGAAGCTCGCCGCGGCGTTCGAGCGACTCCCCGCAGGGGACCCCTTCGCCGACGGCGTCCTGCTGGGGCCGCTGATCAACCCGGCCGCCCACGAGGCCATGCGGGCGGCGCTGGCGTCCGTGGCCGACGCCGGGGGCGAGGTCGTGTGCGGCGGGGAGGCCCTCGACGTGGGCCTGGGCGGCACCTGGGTGCGTCCGGCCCTGGTGCGGCTGCCCCGGCAGTCCGGGCCCGCGCTGATCGAGACGTTCGCGCCGATCCTCTACGTGCTCACCTACACCGACTTCGACGAGGCGCTCGCCCTGCACAACGCCGTCCCGCAAGGCCTGTCGGGCGGCATCTTCACCTCGGACGCCGCCGAGGCGGAGCGGTACCTGTCCCCCGCCGGCGCCGACACCGGCATCGCGAACGTCAACGTCGCCACGTCGGGGGCCGAGATCGGCGGGGCGTTCGGCGGCGAGAAGGAGACCGGGGGCGGCCGCGAGTCCGGCTCGGACGCGTGGAAGGCCTACATGCGCCGGACGACGAATACGATCAACTACTCCGGGACGGTGCGGTTGGCCCAGGGGGTCGACTTCACGGGTTGATCCGCGCGCCGCCTCAGGTGAGTAACGCGGGCCAGCGCTCGGCGGCGGCCCGGAACGCCTCCGGCACCGGGGTGGGCCGGCCCGTGCGGTCGGCGTGGACCAGCACCACGCCCGCGCGCGCGAAGACGGTGCCGTCGTCGGGATCGGCGATCTCGTGGGCGAACGTCACCGAGGTGCGGCCGATCCGCGCGATCGCCGTCCGGACGACGTAGGGGGCCAGCCGGTGCCCGAGCTGGCGCACGTAGCGCAGGTCCTGCCGGGCGATCAGCAGGGTCCCGGTCACGTCGGAGGCCATCTCGGTCGGGAGCACGGTGGGGTCGATCGCGTGGTTGAGCGCCACCCGTGCCTCGCCCAGGTAGTTGACGAAGAGGGTGTTGTTGACGTGCCCGTACGAGTCGAGATCGGACCAGCGCACCCGGAACGGGTGCTCGTGGGCGGCGTCCCCGACCCGGAAGCCCTCCAGCGCGGGCCACTCGTCGAGCGGCTCGGCGACCTCGTCGAACCAGGCCCGCTCGGCGTGCGTGAAGCGGCGGGGGGCGCCGGTGGCGAAGTCGAACACGCAGGCCAGCGATCGGGCCCGGGCGACGGGCCGCCCGCGCTGGCTCAGCTCGTAGGCGTAGGTCAGCGAGGCCGCCCCCACGTCACCGATGCGGACGCCGACCCGCAGCGGCTCGGTGTCGTAGGAGATCGGGGCGAGGTAGACGACCGAGTGCGAGACGATCACGATGCCGTGGGCGAGCAGCGCCGCGTTCGGCGAGTCGAGCAGGACCTCGACCCGGGCCTCCTGGAGGTAGTCGACGACGGTCGCGTTGTTGACGTGCGCCTGGGCGTCCAGGTCGGTCCACCGCAGGCCGACCTCCACCTCGAACACGGTCAACCGTCACTCCTCGGCGTCGTAGAGCGACTCGACGATGTCGCCGTACTGCTGGGTGATGATCGAACGGCGCACCTTCATCGACGGCGTGGTGGTGCCCTCGTCGACGCTGAACTCGTGGTCCAGGATCGCGTAGCGCTTGACCGTCTCCCACGGCTCCAGCCGGCTGTTGGCGCGCGCCATGAAGCGGTCGATGGACGCCCGGATCTCGGGCAGCTGGGTCAGTTCGGCGTAGGTGAGACCCTCCCGCTTGTGGTTCTTGGCCCACCGCTCGAGGTTGACCGGGTCGAGCGTGAGCAGGGCCGAGACGTACTTGCGGCCGTCGCCCACGGCGACGGACTGCGAGACGTAGGGGATGTTGGCGGCGATGGCGTTCTCCACCTTCTGCGGGGCCACATACTTCCCCCCGGACGTCTTCATCAGGTCCTTCTTGCGGTCGGTGATCGTGAGGTAGCCGTCGCTGTCGAGGAAGCCGATGTCGCCAGTGTGCAGCCAGCCGTCGACCAGCACCTCGGCGGTCAACTCCGGCTCCTTGTGGTAGCCGCGCATGATGCCGGGACCCTTGATCAGCACCTCGCCGTCCTCGGCGATCCGGATCGTGGTGCCGGGGATCGCCGGGCCCACGGTGCCGAAGCGGGGCGTCTTCGGGTGGTTCACGCAGGCGACCGCGCTCGTCTCGGTCATCCCGTAGCCCTCGACGATCAGGATGCCGGCCGAGAAGAACCACTGCTGCACCTGTGAGCTCAGCTTCGCCGAGCCGGAGATCAGGAACTCGATGTTGCCGCCCAGCTTCGCCCGCAGCTTCGAGAAGACCAGCCGGTCGGCCACCCGGTAGGGGGCCCCGATCTGCCACGGCATGGGCCGGCCCTCGATCAGGTAGGGCCGGGCCGCGGCCCCGACGGAGAACGACCACCGGGAGATGCGGCCCTTGAGGGTGCTGCGCGGGGCGGCGGTCATCACCGCGTTGCGCACCCGCTCGAACACGCGCGGCACGCCGCACATGAAGTGCGGGTGCGTGGTGCCGAGGCCGTTGACGATCTGGTCGGGGCGGCCGTCGACGGCGCTGGCGAACCCGATCGACAACTGCGCGGCGATGAGGAGCTTGCCGAAGACGTGCGACAGCGGCAGCCACAGGTACTGCAGCTTGCCGGCGTCGATGAGGTGCATCGCGTTGACCACCTCACCCTCGTAGACCCACGAGCCGTGCGTCAGCTCGACGCCCTTGGGCAGGCCGGTCGTGCCGGAGGTGTAGATGAGGGTGGCGAGGGTGTCGGGACCGGTGGCGTCCGTGGCCCGCTGCACGCAGCCCGGGTCCTCCGCGAGCCGGGAACGGCCGGCGTCCAGCAGTTGCTGCCAGGTGATGACCCGGTCGTCGGGGGCGTCGCCGTCGATGAGGATCACGCGCTCGACCTGCGTCCACAGGGCGTCGTTGTCGGTGAGCTTGGCCAGTTGGGTGTCGTTCTCGGCGACGAAGAACCGGCTGCCGGAGTGCGACACGATGTGCGCGAAGTCCCCGGGACCGGTGTTGGGGTAGATCGTGGTGGTGGCCCCGCCGGCGCTGTTGATGGCCAGATCGAGCAGGATCCACTCCAGGCGGGTGCTGGACGCGATCGCGACCCGACCCTCGAACTCCAGGCCGAGGGCCAGCAGGCCCGCCGCCAGCGTGTCGACCTGCTCCTTGGCCTCGGCCCAGGTCAGCGACGCCCAGCCGTCGCCGCGGGGGGCCCGGAAGGCCTCGTCGTGGCGGCTGCGCTCCACCCGCCGGTTGAACAGAGCACCCACCGAACTGGGGGCCTGGGCCATCACTGCGGCAACGTCGACGTCTTCCATGCTCGCTCCTCCATCGGCACCGGGTGCTTGGCGGCTCAGTCTAGGGGCCGGACGCCCCCGCACCGGTGAACCCGCGTGCCGCACTGCGGGGTTCTGGTGATTGAAGCGTCAACTCCGTTGCTAGGCTGGGCGCCATGGAGAGTGACACCCGTGGTCTCTGGCTGACCGCCGACCAGCAGAGCGTCTGGCGGGCTTTCCTCGCGGCCGTCGCGGTCATCGACGACCGGCTGGACGCCGCGCTGCGCCCCTACGACCTCGATCTCGGCGAGTACGAGATCCTGGTGAAACTGTCCGAGGCCGAGGACCGCCGGCTCCGCATGTCGGACCTGGCGCTCAGGGTGCGCCAGTCCCGCTCGCGCCTCACCCACACCGTCGCCCGCATGGAGAAGAAGGAGCTGATCCAGCGCCTGCCCTGCCCCGAGGACCGGCGAGGCGTCATCGCCGCGCTCACCCGCAAGGGGTTCAAGCTGCTCGAGGCTGCCGCCCCGACCCACGTGCGGTCGGTCCGCGACATCTTCGTCGACCGGGTCGACCCGCACGACTTCGCTGCCCTCGGCCGGGCGATGCGCGCGGTCCTGGAAGCGGCCGGCTGATGACCGCCGCCGCCGGCGAGACCGCGCAGCTGGCCGCCCTGAACCTCAGGCTCCGCGCCGCCGGCCTGCCGGACGCCGACGCCTCCACCCTCGTCCGGGCCCTGTACTCGACGGACGCCTCCCTCTACCGGGTCCCGCCCCTCGCCGTCGTGCACCCCCGCTCCGGCGCGGAGTTGACGGCGGTCGTGGACGCCGCCCGGCGCGCGGGCGTCCCCCTCACGTCGCGCGGCGCGGGCACCTCCTGCGCCGGGAACGCGATCGGCCCGGGGCTCGTCGTCGACTGCGGGCGGCACCTGCGCATCATCCACGCGATCGACGCCGAGGCGCGCACCGCGGTCGTCGACCCGGGGGTCGTCCAGGCCGACCTGACCGCCGCCGCCCTCGCCGAGGGCTTGCGCTACGGCCCCGATCCGTCGACCGCCAACCGGTGCACGGTCGGCGGCATGATCGGCAACAACGCCTGCGGGCCGCGGGCCCTGGGCTACGGCAGGGCGTCCGACAACGTGGTGGCGCTCGACGTGATCACCGGCACCGGCGAGCGACTCGCCCTCGACTCGCGGACCGACGCGCGGGCGTCCGACTCGCCGGCGCTGCGCGCGCTCGGCGCGTTGGTGGACGCGAACACCGACCTGATCCGGCGCGAGTTCGGGCACTTCTCCCGGCAGGTGTCCGGTCTGAGCCTGGAGTGGCTGCTGCCGGAACGCGGCTTCGACGTGGCGAAGTTCTTCGCCGGCACCGAGGGCACGCTCGGGGTCATCACCCGCGCCACCGTGCGGCTCGTCGCCGACGACCCGCACAAGATCATGCTCGCGCTCGGCTACCCGACGATGCCGGACGCCGCCGACGCCATGCCCGCGATCCTGCCGTTCGGCCCGACCGCGGTGGAGGGCCTCGACCGGCGGATCGTCGACGTGGTCCGGCGCAAGCTCGGCGACGCCGCCGTGCCGGACCTGCCCCGGGGCGAGGGCTGGATCTTCGTCGAGCTGACCGACACCGACCCCGGGCGCCTCCGGGACCGGGCGGACGGCCTGCTGGCGGCGTCCGGCTGCCTCGAGGGCCGCGTGGTCGACGACCCGCAGATCACGCGGGCCCTGTGGCAGATCCGCTCCGACGGCGCCGGGCTCGCCGGCGTCAGCCTGGACGCCCCCGCCCACGCCGGCTGGGAGGACGCCGCCGTGCCGCCGGCGAAGCTCGGCGCCTACCTGCGCGACTTCGACGCGCTGCTGGACCGGTACGGGCTGCACGGACTGCCGTATGGGCACTTCGGCGACGGCTGCGTCCACTGCCGGATCGACTTCCCGCTCACGTCGGAGGGCGGACCGGCGGCCTACCGGGCGTTCATCCTCGAGGCGGCCGCGCTGGTGGCGTCCTACGGCGGTTCGATGTCGGGCGAGCACGGCGACGGCCGGGCCCGCTCGGAGCTGCTGCCCCTCATGTACTCGCCGGCGGCGATCGAGCTGTTCGGCCAGATCAAGGCGATCTTCGATCCTGGCAACCTGCTCAACCCCGGCGTCCTCGTCGCCCCCCGGTCCCTGGACGCCGACCTGCGGGCCCCCCAGGTGCGACGGTCCCCGCTGTGGACCGAGGATCGCGCGTTCGTCGAGCAGGTGCACCGCTGCACGGGGGTCGGCAAGTGCGTCGCGTCCGAGCGGGCCGGCGACGTCATGTGCCCGTCGTTCCAGGCGACCCGGGAGGAGAAGGACTCGACCCGGGGCCGGGCCCGTGTCCTGCAGGAGATGATCAACGGCACCCTCGTCACCGACGGCTGGCGCGCGAAGGAGGTGCATGAGGCGCTCGACCTGTGCCTGTCGTGCAAGGGCTGCTCGCGCGACTGCCCGACCGGCACCGACATGGCCGCCTACAAGGCGCGCGTCCTGTTCGAGGCCTACCGCCGGCGGCTCCGGCCGCTGCACCACTACGCGCTGGGGCTGCTCCCCCGCTGGGGACGCCTGGTCCAGTCCGTGCCGCTGCTACCCCGGCTCGCGAACCTGGTGCTGCAGACGCCGGGCCTGTCCGGCCTGGTCAAGCGGGTCGCGGGCCTGGACCCCGCCCGCAAGGGCATGCCGCGGTTCGCGGCAGGCTCCAACCGCGCCCGGGTCGCCCGGTCGGTCGCGGCGGACGGCCGCACGGCGGCGTCCGGCCGGAAACCGGTGCTCCTGTGGGTGGACAGCTTCAGTGACGCCTTCGAGTCGGACAACGTGGCGGCGATCGCCGCGGTGCTGCTCGACCACGGCTACGCCCCGCGGCTGCAAGAACGGAAGGCCTGTTGCGGCCTCACCTGGATCTCCACGGGCCAGCTGGACGGCGCCCGCCGCGAACTGGCTCACGCCGTCGAGGTGCTGTACCCCTACGTCGAGCAGGGCATCCCGATCGTCGGGACCGAACCGAGCTGCCTCAGCGTGTGGCGCTCGGACGCCCTCGACCTGCTGGACGACCCGCGGGTGGGGGAGGTCGCCGCGAATACCTTCACGCTGGCCGAACTGCTGGTCCGCGACCCCGACTTCGTCATGCCCGACCTGACCGGCCACACGGTCGTCGCCCAGCCGCACTGCCACCAGGCCTCGGTCATCGGGTGGGACGCCGAGGCCGCGCTGCTGCGGCGGTCGGGCGCGACCGTGGTGAAACTCGGCGGGTGCTGCGGGCTGGCCGGCAACTTCGGCATGCAGGCCGGCCACTACGAGATGAGCGTCAAGGTGGCCGAGAACGAACTGCTGCCGGCCATCCGGGCCGCCGGGCCGGACGCCATCCTGTTGGCCGACGGCTTCAGCTGCCGCACCCAGATCGCCGACCTGGCCTCCCGCCGGGCGCTGACGCTGGCCGAACTGATCGTGGCGCACACCCCCGTCGCCTGACGGTGGTGCGCGCCACGGGTTCGGCTGGGGTCAGCTGGGCAGCAACTGCTTGAGGTCGGACGCCGGGATCGTCGCCGCGGCCGTCGGCGCCTTGAGCTGCGGGTCGGCGCTGGAGAGTTCGATCACGCCGTTGAGCTTGAAATCGGCGGCGGCCAGCTTGGCGATGGTCGGCTCCTCCGGGTCGGGCTTGGGCCACGTGCGCATGATGTCCGCGATGTCGATCACGATCTTGGTGACCTTGCCGTCGGCCACGCTGATCGTGGCGTCGAGGGTGGCCCCGTCGTTGAGGCCCGCGACGGCCTCGTCGGCGTCGGTGTCCGTCAGGTCGTCGTTGGGGTCGATGGCCGCCGCGGCCTTGACGACCTTCTTGACGTCGGTGACGACCTTGAACGTCGACTCGTCGACCTTGGTGACGGTGGAGACGTCCACGAACGCCTTGCTGACCTTGGCGGCGTCGATCGACGGCGTGGCCGTGGGCGAGGCGCTGGCCGCCTCGCCGCGCAGCCGCTCGAGGTAGGCCGCCACGGTGGCCTTGTCGAGCGCCACCCACTGGCCCTCGACGAGTTTGTTGATCCAGGGCATCGACGTCGCCATCGAGCCCGCGATCATCTGGATGTCCTCGGTCGTGAACAGCCCCGTCGCCTTACCGATGCCGTCGACGTCCGCGTGCAGGAAGGCCTGGCCGCCGACCCACAGGCCCTCGAGCGGCTTGCCGTCGATCGTGAGCGCGAACGAGCCGTCGAGGTTGTTGGGGTCTTTCTCGGTGTTGAGTTCGGCGCCTCTCGAGTGGAGGGCGGTCTTGAGCACGACCTTCGGCACGATCTCACTGACCGTGTCGATCGTCTTCTGGTCGTCGGCCGACGGCTGATCGTCCGCCAGGGCCGCGGCGACCTTCTTCAGGTCGTCGGCGGTGGCGTCCAGCCGGATGGAGGTGCTGAGGTCCTTGCCCTGGCCGGTGGCGGACACGGCCTGCATCAGCGACTGCTGGGGCGAGACGACGGTCGGCATCAGCGGGACTGGCGTCGAGCCGGGCTGCGCGGTGCAACCCGCGAACAGAACCGCGGCGGTGGCGAGGGCGGGAACGGCGAGCTTCGTGCGCATGGGGTGTTCCTAACTGGGGGATGGCTGGGGTGAAGCGTGCCCATCTTCTCAAGAGCGGGCCGTCCGCGCACCCCCTTCCGGGAGCGGACTCAGCGCACCCGGTCGCCGCCCGCCCAGACTCCGCGCACGTCACCGACGTCGCCGAGTGCGAACGCCTTGGCGACGGCGTCCGCGTCGTCGGCCGCGTGCCGCAGGGCGATGTCCAGCGTCGCGTCGGGCTCCGGGTTCAGCCACGCGGCGTCGAACTGCATTCCGACCCCGAAGTGGCCGACCGCGTCGAGTCCCAGCGCCCGGGCCCCGGCGGTCGTGACCAGCCAGAGCAGGTGCGCCGCCCCCATCCGGACGCCCGCGGCGCCCTGCAGGTGCTGCACGAACGCCGCCTGGAGCCCCTCCCGGAGCAGGCTGAAGCTGACCCCGCCGCCCACGTCGCTGCCGAGCGAGACCCGGACGCCGGCGTCCAGGTGCCGCCGCAGGGGGAACAGGCCCGAGCCCAGGGCCGAGTTGCTGCACGGGCAGTGGGCGATCGTGGTGCCCCGGACCGCGAGAAGGGCCAGCTCGTCGTCGCGCGGGTGCACGTTGTGCGCCAGCACCGACAGGTGGTCGAGCAGCCCGTGCCGGTCGTAGGAGCCCACGTAGTGCGTCCCGAAGTCGGCGAGCACCCGGGCGATCTCCGCGTCGTTCTCGTTCACGTGCGAGGTGAACAGGGCGCCGGGCACCTGCGCGCGAGCCTCGGCGCACGCCGCCAGCAGCGAGTCGCTGCAGGAGAACGAGAACCGGGGCGTCACGGCGTAGCGCAGGCGTCCGACGCCATGCCACCGCTGCGCGAGTTGGACCGACTCGGCCACCGCGCGATCGGGCGTGGTCAGCAGCGGCTCGGGCAGCAGCCGGTCGCTCACGACGAGGCCTGCGGCGATCCGGAGACCGGTCGTCGCCGCCTCGCCGAAGAACTCGTCCATCGCCGGAGCGAAGTGGGCACCGAAAACCAGCGCGGAGGTCGTGCCCGCCCGGACCAGCGACCCCAGGAACTCCCGGGCGATCACCCGGGCGTAGGCGGCCTCGGCCAGCCGACCCTCCTCGGGCAGCGCCCGCTGGTCGAGCCAGTCGAGCAGGGGCAGACCGAGGGCGCCGATGACCCGCACCTGCGGGTAGTGCACGTGCGTGTCGACCATGCCGGGAATCACGAGGCCGCCCCGGAGGTCGACGACCGCGTCGTCCGGGTGCGCCGCCGCAAGATCGGCGAAGGTGCCGCGCGCGGCGATCGCGCCGTCGGTGACGAGGAGCGCGCCGTCGAGCGTGCGCAGGGTGCCGCCGGCGAAGGGGTCGTCGGGGCAGTCGACGAAGGTGCCGCGGTAGAGCGTCATTGGTCCATCCTGTCTGGAAACTCGTCCGGTGGCGCCCTCCCGGAGGGGGGAGGACGCCACCGGCGGGACCGGGCCCGGGGCCCGGAGTCGGTCAGGTCAGCGCGAGGTCGCGCTGCACGAGCTCGTCGAGCTCGGTGATCGGCGCGAGAGCGGACGCCTCGTCGCCGGGGCCCTCGGGCTGGGGGTCGGGGAGCCGGTCGGCGCCGAAGTGGTTGAACAGCAGATTGAGGACGAACACCACGATGACGGCCGAGGTGATCGGCGAGGTGAAGATCACCTGGAACCAGTCGGGGAACTGCTTGAAGAACAGCGGCTGGTAAGCGGGCAGCAGGGCGCAGGACAGGGCCACGGCGACGATCAGCAGGTTGTGCGCGTACTTGCCGCTGAAGCTGACCTTCTTGAGATTCTCGATGCCGACGCTGGTGACCATCGCGAACATCACGACCGCGGCGCCGCCGACGACCGGGCCGGGGATCGAGGCGATGACCTCGCCGAGCTTCGGGACCAACCCCATCAGGAACAGGAGCCCGCCGGTGCAGGCCACCACCCAACGGCTCCGGACGCCGGTCATGCTGACCAGGCCGACGTTCTCGGCGAAGGCGGTGTCCGGGAAGCTGTTCATGAAGCCGGCCAGGACCTGGCTGACGGCGTCCATGCGCAGGCCGGCGGCGATCTGCTGCTCGGTGGGCTTGCGGCCGACGATCTCGCCGACGGCGAGCATGTCGGCCGTGGACTCGGTGAAGGTGACCATCAGCACGATGAACATGGCGATGATGGCGGAGATCTCGAACCGCGGCGGGCCGAAGCGGAAGGGGGCGGCGAAGCCGAACCAGGCGGCGTCCCCCACGGACTCCATGTGGACCAGGCCCATCGGGACCGCGACGAGGGTCGCGATGACCATCGCCAACAGGACCGCGATCTGACCGAAGAAGCCCTTGAGGAACTTGGTGAACAGGACGATCATCAGCACGACGAAGCCCGCCAGCAACACGTTGGGGACCAGGCCGAAGTCGGCGGCGGTCGGGTCGTTGCCCGCGATGAGCGGCACGTTGACGCCGATCAGCGACAGGCCGATGACGGAGATGACGATTCCGGTCACCAGCGGCGGGAAGAAGCGCACCATCTTGCTGAAGAGCGGCGCGGCCAGGATGCCCAGGAGCCCGGCGACGATGAACGCGCCGTACACGGTGGGCAGGCCCTGGGTCTGGCCGATGATGATCATCGGGGTGAGCACCGTGAAGGTGGCCCCCGAGGCCAGCGGCAGGCGGACGCCCAGCCACTTCGTGAGCCCGGTCGCCTGGATGATCGTGACGACGCCGCACAGCAGCAGGTCGGCGTTGACCAGCATGGCGATCTCGTCCTTGGTGAGCCCCAGCGCGCCGCCCACGATCAGGGGCACGGCCACTGCGCCGGCGTACATGATGAAGAGGTGCTGGAGTGCCAGCGTGAAAAGCCGAAGGGGCGGGAGAACCTCGTCGACCGGGTGCACGGCCGGCCGCGGTGGATTGCTGACGTGCGTCAAGGGTGCTCCTCGTGAGCTGGGGATTCCGATGGGCGTCCCGCCTACAGCTGGTCGGAGCGCCGGTGTCCCGAACGGGGACACGCATCAAGGTAAAACCGGACCACGGGGTTCCGCAGCATTTTCGGCAAGTGAATTCGAGAAACAATTTGCCCCGGCCAAGTTCCCTTCGAGGACAACTTGCCCGGCGATGCAAGCACCATGCGCCGACAATTCGCTCGTCGGCGAGCGATCGGGGAAAGGCCGAACCAAGATCGCCATCACCCCTGATCAGCACCAGGTCCACCCTGCCGCGAGGCGTGGCCGACGACCCCGGACGGGCGCCCGCAAGTGCACCTCGCGTGATACTTGCGAGCCCCATCACGATCGGATAACGTCGAGGTCGTAATCACTCCCGACATCACCAGGACTTCTTGTCCGGGCGGTCACAAATTCGCTGCCGAATGTGAATGGAGCACCCATGACCAGCACGACCGACCCGGGGACGAGCACCCACCCGGGGATCGAGTACGACCCGGCCGATCTGGACGACCTGCTGGCCGAGGAGGCCGTTGCGGGCGGGGTGGTCGGTCGGAGTGTGGAGCGTAAGGATGCGCGGGACAAGGTGTTGGGTCGGGCTCGGTATACCGA
>JAAYTZ010000014.1 GCA_012517965.1 Propionibacterium sp.
CCGCCGGCAACAGATGCCCCGCGACCGACGACACATCGAACAAGTCCCGCTGCTTGCCAGCCTCACCCTGCACCACCCAACAATTTCAGGTGCCGCCCAAGATCAGCCCTCGACGCGCAGATTGTTCAGCGCCCTCCTAGCTGCTGCGGGTGAGGTTGAGGCCGAGCAGGCCGATGGCGACGAGCGCGAACGGGAGGGCGAGGCCGATCCCCGTCCAGTCCACCGTGCCGAACGCCGCCCACAGCGCGACGCCGGCCAGCACGCAGAACAGCAACCCGGCGATGAGGCCGGTGACGTCGGCGCGTCCCCTCATCGCCGCACCTCCACGTCGCCGACGTCGGCCCGGATGGTGATGTGGAGCGTGGGGCGTCCCGGGGCGTCCAGGTAGGCCTCGCTGTGGTCGGTGTCCATGCCGGAGCGCCAATGTTGGGGCGTCCGAAGCTGCCCCATGCCGATGACGTAGCGGGACCGCACGTTCACGTGGCGGGGGAGAACGACGGTCAGCCGGCCGGCGTCCTCGGTGATGGTGGCGTCGGCGTCGGCGTCGAGGGTGAGGGTGCTGAGGTCGACGGTGTGCGTGCCCACGCCGACCTCGATCGGCTCGGCGAGTTCGGCCGCCGAGGTGATCGTGCGGTAGCTGGGCGCCGGGTCGCCCGTGGCGGGCAGCAGCATCGTCATGGTGGCCAGCGAGGCGACGAGCCCGCCGGCGACCAAGCCCCGGGGACGCCGGGGGCCGCCCGGCCGGGCCGCCGCGACCAGCGCCAGACCGATGACCGCCAACGCGGCGGCCGGGTAGGCGACGGGGGCGAACAGGACGCCGCCGGCCGCGAGCAGCGCCAGGCCCCCCCAGGCGCCCAGCACAGCGAGCAGCACGGGGGGCCAGATCGGGCGGCGCCGGGCCCGGACGGGGGCCACCTGCGGCGGCGAGGCGGGGAAGGCGGCCCAGCCCGGCGGCTGCCGCCACTGGGGGGCTCCCGGTTCGAGCGGCTGGGGGGCGGACGGCGTGGGGCGTCCGGCGCGGCCGGCGGCGTACCAGAGGAGGGCGAGGGCCGCCAGGATCGCGAAGCCGAACGTGGCGCCGCGGCTCTGCGGGACGGTCACCCCCGCCACGAGCACCAACAGCGCCAGGGCCACCAGCACGCGCACGGACGTCCGCGGCCCGCGCCGGACGACGTCCAGGGGGAGGGCCAACCACAGCGCCAGGTAGATGAACACGCCCAGGCCGCTCGTCACCACGGCGACCACGACGGCCGCGGCGCGGACGAGGAGCGGATCGACCTGCCAGGCGCGGGCGAGTCCCGCGCACACCCCGCCCAGGACGCGGCGGCGGCTGTCGCGCAGGACGGGTAGGTGGTTCACACCACCATCCTGCTGCCTCGGCGCCGCCGATCCCATCGGTCGCTTCCCTGAGCCGCCCCTCACGGCGGCCGCGGGGACGCCGTCGGCCGGGTCGTCCGGTCCGCCTAAGCTGGCGGCGTGACATCGGACCGCGTGGACGCCCCCGCCCGCCACGTCGTCCGGCTGCCGGAGCAGGGCTGGCTGGGCGGGGTGTGCGCCGGTGTCGGCGCCTATCTCGGGGTGGTCCCGGTGCTGCTCCGGGTGGCGTTCGTCGTGCTCGGGTGCTGGCGCCTCACCGGGGTCCTCGCCTACTTCCTCGTGTGGCTCATCGTCCCGCTGGCCCCGGAGACCCCGGACGCCCCCGGCCTGGCGGCCAACACGCGGGCCGGACTCCGCCCGGCGCCGGCGGCCGGGCGTGCCTCCGCCATCGAGTGGGGCCAGCTGGTGGCGCTCGTCCTGATGGGAGGCGGCACCCTCTGGCTCGTGCAGCGGTTCGGGTGGGGGCTCCCCAGCTACTGGTTCATCGTGGCGACCCTGACCGCAGCGGGGCTGGGCCTGGTGTGGTGGCAGGCCGACCACGCGTCGCTGCGCGGCCTCCGGGCGTCCGACACGCCCTGGGCGTGGCTGGCCTCCCTGACGGCCCAGGGGACGACCGTCCTGGCCCTGGGGGTCGGCGCCGGCGCAGTGGCGGTGGCGGTGGTGATGACCGCCATGGCGCTGCCGTTCGGGGACGGGGCGGTCGTCGGCCGCACCCTCGGCGTCCTGGGGCTCGTGCTGGTGGCGCTGGCCGCGTTGGCCGCCCCCTGGGTGCTGCGGGTGCGGCGGTCGCTGGCTCGGGCGCGCGAGCTGAAGCTGATCTCCGACGCCCGCGCCGACATGGCCGCCCACCTGCACGACGGCGTCCTGCAGACGCTGGCCCTCATCCAGAAGACGGCCCACGACCCGCGCGAGGTCACCCGGCTGGCCCGCCGTCAGGAGCGCGAACTGCGGGCCTGGCTGTACGGCGGCGAGGTCCCGCACGCGACGCTGCGGGGAGCGTTGACCGAGGCGTGCCAGGAGGTCGAGGACACCTTCCCCGTGACCGTCGAGCTCGTCACCGTCGGGGACGCCGACCTGACCCCCCGCCTCGCCGAGCTGGTCAAGGCGACGCGGGAGGCCCTCGTCAACAGCGCCAAGCACTCGGGGGCCGGTGCGGTCGACGTGTTCGCCGAGATCGACGGCGACAAGGTCGAGGTGTTCGTCCGCGACCGCGGCGCGGGGTTCGACCCCGCCGCCGTGCCCGAAGGTCGGCTCGGCATCGAACGGAGCATCATGGAGCGCATGCAGCGACACGGGGGGTCCGCGCGCGTGCGGTCCGCCCCCGGCACCGGAACCGAAGTGACCCTGGAGATGACACGATGACGCACACCCCGGCCCCCGACGCCCCGACCTCGCCCGCCACCCCGGAGGACGCCCCCCGGGCCCCTGGACAGCGTCGGGTCGTCGTCATCGACGACCACGCGATGTTCCGCAGTGGCGTCCGGCACGACATCGGCCCGTTCGTCACGATCGTGGGGGAGGCCGACGACGTCGCAAGCGCGGTGGCCGTCGTCACCCGGACCCTGCCGGACGTCGTCCTCCTCGACGTGCACCTGCCCGGCGGCGGCGGGGCCGAGGTCATCCGGCAGGTCCACGCCCTCCACCCCGACGTGCGGTTCCTGGCGCTCAGCGTGTCGGACGCCGCCGAGGACGTCATCGGCGTGATCCGGGCGGGAGCCCGCGGGTACGTGACGAAGTCGATCTCCGCGGCGGAACTCGTCGAGGCGATCGGCCGGGTCGCCGAGGGGGACGCCGTGTTCAGCCCCCGGCTGGCCGGGTTCGTGCTGGACGCGTTCTCGGGGGCCATCGACGTGGCGTCCATCGACGAGGACCTCGACCGGCTGTCCCCCCGGGAGCGGGAGGTCCTCAGGCTGATCGCGCGCGGCTACGCCTACAAGGAGGTGGCTCGCGAGCTGTTCATCTCGATCAAGACCGTCGAGACCCATGTCTCCTCGGTGCTCCGCAAGCTGCAGCTCAGCAACCGGCACCAGCTGACCCGGTGGGCCACCGACCGTCGGCTGGTCTGAGCGGCGCCGGACGCGGCGGAGGGCCCGGTCTGTGACCGGGCCCTCCGTTGGTGGTGGGACGAGTGAGGTCGACGATCAGGCGCGGCGTCGGGTGACCAGGCGGTACACCCAGATGACGACGCAGGCGCCCACGATCGCGAGCAGCCACGACCACAGGGAGAAGAACTCCATGCGGCCCGCGTTCGGACCCAGCGGGAGGATGTCACCGATCCACCCGCCGACGACCGCGCCGGCGATGCCCAACAACAGCGACGACAGCCAGCCGCCGCCCTGACCCATGATCATCTTCGCGATGGCGCCGACGATCAGGCCCATGACGATCCAAGCAAGAATTCCCATGCCTCCACGCTAGCCGCGGCCTGGCGCGAACTGCTAGCGACAGGTGTCTCATTCCGGGTTCAAGTGGGTAACGGTTTGTCGAGAACCGCTACAGCAGGGGCAATCGCTACAGCAGGGGCCGGAGCGGGGTCAGCACGATCTCGCTGACCTTGGCGGCCAACGGTCGCTCCTGCCACTGCTCCAAGGTCAGCTCGACGCAGTTCCCGGCGTCCATCGTGAAGATGGCCTCCATCTCGGCGGCCACGTCGGCGTCCGTGATCTCGACGTTGATCTCGTAGTTCCCCATCAGGGACAACCGGTCGAGGTTCGCCGTCCCGATCGTGGACCAGACCCCGTCGATCGTGGCCGTCTTGGCGTGCACCATCGCGTTCTGGTACAGGAACAGCCGGATGCCGCGGGAGAGCAGCAGGGTGTAGAAGCCGCGGGACAGCCAGTCGGCGACGATGTGGTTCGACTCGGCGGGCACGATCACCCGGACGTCGACGCCGCGGTCGGCGGCCTCGATGAGCGCGAGCGTGAGATCGTCGTCGGGGATGAGGTAGGCGTGGGTCAGCCAGATGCGCTCGCGGGCCCGGTCGATGGCCTCCAGGTAGGAGTAGCGGATCGGGAACACCGCCAGGCTCGGCACGTTCCGGGTGACACGGATCACCGAGTCCCAGGGCCGGTTCGGCGGGCTCTCCAGATAAGGGGTGTCGCCGCGGCGGTTCTGGTTCCAGTAGTCGACGAAGGCGTTCGCGAGGTCGGCGACGCTGTCGCCGGTCACCCGGACGTGGGTGTCGCGCCAGCTGGTGGCGTATAGCGATCCGATGTTGTACCCGCCGAGGTAGCCGACCTCGTCGTCGACGACGAGGATCTTGCGGTGGTTGAGCCCCGGCATCCTAAACGACACCGGCCACTTCATGCCCGACCACGGCCAGTGCCGCAGCACCTGCAGGGACGGCGGGAACCGGTAGAAGCCCGGACCCACGACCAGGTTGCCGAACACGTCGAAGGCGACGAAGACGTCGACCCCACGCTCGGCGGCCCGCACGAGGGCGTCCTTGAACTTCTGTCCGACCCGGTCGTCCTTCCAGATGTAGGTCTCGAAGTAGATGGTCTTGGTCGCGGCCTCGATCGAGTCCAGCATGTCGCTGTAGAGGTCGCGGCCCTTGGTGTAGATCGTCACGGTGCCGTTGCCGGCCGCCAGCGGGCGGGGCGGGGCGCTGGGGAACCGGGCCGCCTGGCGTCCTCGCTTGCGATAGGAGTCGACGACGGCGAGCGCGGCGATCGTGACGGCCTGGGAGGCGACGAGCAGGCCCAGGCCCCACTTGGCCAGGCGCCGCGGCGACCAGAGTTCCATGGCCCCACCCTACGCAGTGGTTCACGCGGCGAATGCGCGGGGCCGGTGTCCGGCCCAGCGCCTACCCTGGGGGCAGCCATGACCGACAGCCTGTTCCCCGACCTGTTTCCGACCGGCGCGCCCCTGCGGGCGGCCGAACGGGTACGTTCGGCGCGCCCGCGTCCCGACGGCCCGGCGGAGGCCGACTTCGCGGCCCTGCTCGACCCGGCGCCGACGCCGCCGCCGGGGGAGGAGCGCCGGCGCCCGCGGCGTCCCCAGGGCGACGAACTGCTCGAAGGGCTGAACCCGCCGCAGCGCGAGGCCGTGCTGCACGCCGGGTCTCCGGTGCTCGTCGTGGCCGGTGCCGGGTCCGGGAAGACCCGGGTGCTGACCCGCCGCATCGCCCACCTGCTGGCCGAGCGGGACGTGCACCCGGGGTCGGTGCTCGCCATCACCTTCACCAACAAGGCCGCCGCCGAGATGCGCAACCGCGTCGTCGAGCTCGTCGGCAACCGGGCCCGGCTCATGTGGGTCTCGACGTTCCACAGCGCCTGCGTCCGCATCCTGCGCGCCGACATCGACCGGTTCGGCCTGGCGAAGAACTTCTCGATCTACGACGACACCGACGCCAAGCGCCTGATGGGCCTCGTCATCCGGGACGCGAACCTCGACACCAAGAAGTTCCCGGTGCGCACGGTGCTGAACTGGGTGAGCGCCTGCAAGAACGAACTCATCGACTTCGAGGCCGCCCGGGCGAGGGCCGCGACCGGCGCCGAGGAGACGTATGCGGAGTGCTACGCCGAGTACCAGCGGCGCCTGACGGCGGCCAACGCGCTGGACTTCGACGACCTCATCATGACGACGGTGAGTCTGCTCCAGGCGTTCCCCGACGTCCGGGAGCGCTACCGCCGCCGGTTCCGGCACGTGCTGGTCGACGAGTACCAAGACACCAACCATGCCCAGTACGCGTTGGTGCGGGAGCTGTGCGGCCCCGGGTCCGACGCCCCCGGCGCGCCGGTCGCCGAGCCGCCCGAACTCATGGTGGTCGGCGATTCCGACCAGTCGATCTACGCCTTCCGGGGCGCCGACATCCGCAACATCCTGGACTTCGAGTCCGACTTCCCCGGCGCCCGGACGATCCTGCTCGAGCAGAACTACCGCTCGACCCAGACGATCCTGTCGGCGGCGAACGCCGTCATCACCCGGAACGCCAACCGGCCCGAGAAGCGGCTCTGGTCGGATGCCGGCGACGGCGAGCCCATCGTGGGCTACGTCGCCGACACCGAGCACGCCGAGGCCCAGTTCGTGGCCACGGAGATCGACCGCCTGACCGACGCGGGGACGGCCCGGCCCGGCGACGTGGCGGTCTTCTACCGAACGAACGCCCAGTCGCGGGCCTTCGAGGAGGTGTTCATCCGGGTCGGGCTGCCGTACCGGGTCGTCGGCGGTGTCCGGTTCTACGAGCGGCGGGAGGTGCGCGACGCGATCGCCTACCTGCGGGCGATCGCCAACCCGGCCGACGACGTCAGCGTGCGCCGCATCCTCAACGTGCCGAAGCGCGGCATCGGCGTGCGGGCCGAGACGCTGGTCGAGGCGTTCGCCGCCGCCGAACGCATCCCGTTCTCGGCCGCCCTCGACCGGCTCGACGAGGTGGTGGGGCTGGCGCCGCGCTCCGCGGCGTGCCTGGCGTCCTTCGCCGACCTCATGGCCCGGCACCGGGCGATGGTCGAGGCGGGCGCGCCGGCGGACGAGATCCTCACGAGCATCCTGACCGACTCGGGTTACCTCGCCGAGTTGCAGGCGTCGGCCGACCCGCAGGGCCAGACCCGGCTCGAGAACCTGATCGAACTCGTGAGCGTCGCCGGCGAGTTCGTCGCCGCCGCCCACACCGAGGACGTCGCGCCGGCCGGCCCGGGGGGCGGGTCGGCGTCCGGGGTGGGGCCGGAGGCGGACGAGGACGGGGCGTTCCTGCAGGCCGGGGCCCCGGAGCCCGACGACTCCCTGCCCGCGTTCCTGGAGCGGATCGCCCTGGTCGCCGACTCCGACCAGCTTCCGGACGCCGACGACACCGGCGGGGTCGTCACCCTGATGACGCTGCACACCGCGAAGGGGCTGGAGTTCCCGGTGGTGTTCCTCACCGGCTTCGAGGACGGGATCTTCCCGCACCTGCGGGCGATGACCGACCCCAAGGAGCTGGAGGAGGAGCGGCGGCTCGCCTACGTGGGCATCACCCGGGCGCGGCAGCGGCTGTACCTGACGCGGGCGACCGTCCGGGTCATGTGGGGCCAGCCCCAGTACAACCCGGCGTCTCGGTTCCTGGAGGAGATCCCCGGGCACCTGGTCGACTGGCGCCGGCTGGCGCCCGCCACCGGGGGCTGGGGCACCACCGAGCGGATGCGCCGGGAGGCGTCCTGGAAGACCACCGTCGGCTACGTGCCCGGCGCGAAGCGGGACGCCGGCCCGCGCGTCGCGTCGCTGGCCGCGGGCGACCGCGTGTTGCACACGACGTTCGGCCTGGGCACGGTGCTGGAGACCGCCGGCGCCGGGGATCAGCTCAAGGCGACCGTCGACTTCGGTTCGTTGGGCACCAAGAAGCTGAGCGTCAAGCACGCCCCGATGGAGAAGCTCTGATCGCGGACGCCCCGGGGATCAGCCGGCGTAGCGGCGTCCACCCTGGAAGGAGCGGTACTTCATCCGTTCGGTGATGGTCACCGTCCGGACGCCGTAGGCGGGCCCGTCGCCGATCACGATGGTGTCGTTGCCGATGTAGATGCTCACCGCGGAGACCGGGTCCCCCCAGATCACGATGTCGCCCGGGCGCAGGTTCTCCCGGGAGACGTAGCTGCCGAGCGCGGCCTGGGTCGTCATCGAGTGGCGGACCGTGACACCGGCCGACGCGAAGGCCGCGGTCACCAGGCCCGCGCAGTCGAAGACCTCGGGGCCCTTGGTGCCCACCTGATAGGGGTAGCCGATGTGGGCGCGCGCGTAGGCGGCGACCTGGGCGGTCACCGCGTTGGCGGCGGTCGTCGAGGTGGCCGGGGCGGTCGTGGCCGTCGCGCTCGGGCGTGTGGTGGTGGTCTTGGCCGTCGGGGTGGCGGTCCGGGTGGCGCTCGGGGCGCTCGACGCGGCCGCCGCCGTGGTGCTGGTGGTGCGGGCGGGCGCGGTTGGTGCCTGCGCGGACGCCGGGGCGGCAGCGGGAGCTGCCGTGGGGGCCGGGGCCGCCGGGCTCGTCGACGGCTGCGGCACGGTCGCCGACGCTGTCGACGTCGTCGGCTCCGGCGTGGCCGCGAGCGCGGCACCGGTGGCGTCGGGGGCCCAGGTGGACACCGCCGCGACGGGGGCGACGGCGAGGACGGGCGTCGGAGCCGGCGGTCGCAGGAGGAGGAAGCCGCTCGTGGCCGACAGGCCGACCGCCAGCGCGGTGGCCGTGACGGTGCGCGCGAGGTGCGGGCGGGCGGCTGCGGCGCGACGCGGCGCGGCGGTGGTGTGAGCGGCGATGGGGGCGTCCGCCGCGGAGGCGGCCCGTCGGGGCGTCGTCATGGCAGGCTCCTCAGGCGTTGAGATAGGGGAGGGGGTCGGAGTTGACGCCGTCGACGGTCAGCGCCAGGTGCACGTGGCAACTGGTCGACAGGCCGGTGCTGCCGGACAGCCCGATCTGCTGGCCGCGGGTGACGGCTTGGCCGGCGGTCACCTGGACGGTGTTCAGGTGCAGCGAACTGGTCACGAGCCGACGACCGCCCACCAGCCCGTGATCGATCCGCACGTAGTTGCCGGAGCTCTTGCCGAAGCCGACGGACACGACGGTTCCGGGCAGCACGGCCCAGACCGGGGCGTCGCAGGGGGAGCCGACGTCGATGCCCTCGTGCATCCTCTGGACGCCGAGGATCGGGTGCCGCCGCATGCCCCAGCCCGAACCCACCTCCCCGACGGTGGGGTAGAAGAACTTCCCCGCTTCGGTCAGCCGGGCGGACTCGGCCGCCGCGGCGCGCTGCGTCTCGGCGAGGGCCGCCTGTCGCGCCAGCAGGGCGGCGCGCACGAAGTGAGCGGCCGCGTCGTCGGGTTCGGCGGCGACGGCGCGGGCCGGTCCGGCCGGGGCGGGCTGGGTGAACCCGTACCCGCCGAGGACCGTCGCCGCGACGGCGACGCAGGCCGCGCCGAGGCGCAGCGCCGAGCGGCGGGGGCCCGCGAGCGGGTGGCGGGGGCTACGTGCGGCCATCTGTCGTCCCTGTCCGTGGTCTGGTGACTACACCTTAGCAGATAATAAGAATCTCTCAGGAAGTTCAGCTTAGGTTCAACTCCCGCGCGCGGTCGGCCCCGCCTCGCGGCGCCCCGCGGACCGTCGCCGCACCCTTGGCCCGCAGGGTGCGCTTCGCTACTCTCGGCGGAACGCCACGAAGGAGCGAGATGGATCTGTACGAGCACCAGGCCCGCGACCTGTTCGAGGCCGGGGGGGTGCCGGTGCTGCGCGGCGTCGTGGCGCGCACCCCGGCGGAGGCGCGCGCCGCGGCCGAGGCCCTCGGTGGGGGGACCGTGGTGGTCAAGGCCCAGGTGAAGACGGGCGGGCGCGGGAAGGCCGGCGGCGTGAAGCTGGCCCACAGCCCGGCCGAGGCCGCCGACCGTGCCGCCGACATCCTGGGCCTCGACATCAAGGGCCACCGGGTCCGGGCCGTGATGGTGGCCGAGGGCGCCGACATCGCCGAGGAGTACTACTTCTCCCTCCTGCTCGACCGCGCGAACCGGCGCTACCTGGCCCTGTGCAGCCGCAGCGGCGGCATGGACATCGAGGCCCTGGCGGCCGAACACCCCGACCAGTTGATCCGCCACCCGATCGACCCCCGGGTCGGCCTGGACGCCGCCGCAGCGGCCGCGATCGTGGCCGAGACCGGCTTCGCCCCGGAGGACCGCGCCGAGATCGCCCGGGTGCTCACCCTGCTCGGGACGGTCTATGCGGACGCCGACGCGACGCTCGTCGAGGTGAACCCACTGGTCAAGACCACCGACGGTCGCATCATCGCGCTCGACGGCAAGGTCAGCCTCGACGAGAACGCCGGCTTCCGGCACCCCGAGTGGGCCGCGCTGCGCGACGTGTCGACCGAGAACCCGCTGGAGGTCCGGGCCCGCGCCCGTGGCCTCAACTACGTCAAGCTCGACGGTCAGATCGGCATCATCGGCAACGGGGCCGGCCTCGTCATGAGCACGCTCGACGTGGTCGCCTACGCCGGGGAGGACCTGCCCGGCACCCCCCGGCCGGCCAACTTCCTCGACATCGGCGGCGGCGCGTCGTCCCGGGTGATGGCCGACGGGCTCGACATCATCCTGTCCGACCCGCAGGTCTCGGTCGTGCTCGTCAACGTCTTCGGCGGCATCACGGCCTGTTCGGAGGTGGCCAAGGGCATCCGCGAGGCCCTCAAGCAACTGGGCAACCGGGCCACGAAGCCCATCGTGGTGCGTCTGGACGGCAACGCCGTCGCGGTCGGCCTGGCCATTCTCGAGGAGTACGATCACCCGCTGGTCCGGCTCGAGAAGACGATGGACGGCGCGGCGCGCGCCGTCGCCGAGTTGGCCAGCGCGGCCATGGGGGGGAACTGACATGGCCATCTGGCTGGACCACCGCTCGAAGGTCATCGTGCAGGGCATGACGGGCTCGCAGGGCCGCAAGCACACCGCGCGCATGGTCGGCTTCGGCACCCGGATCGTGGCGGGCGTCACGCCCGGCAAGGGCGGCACGACGCTCACCGTCGAGGAGGACCCGATCCCGGTCTACAACTCGATGCGGGAGGCGCGGCACGCCACCGGCGCCACCGTGTCGGCGGTGTTCGTGCCCCCGGCCGACGCCAAGGCCGCGGTCCTCGAGGCCATCGCTGCCGGCGTCGGGCTGATCGTCTGCATCACCGAGGGGGTGCCGGTCCGCGACACCGCCTACTTCAACGCGGCCGCCCAGGACGCCGGCGTCCGGCTCATCGGCCCCAACTGTCCAGGGCTGATCTCGCCCGGCCGCTCGAACGTGGGCATCATCCCGCCGAACATCGCCCGCCCGGGCCACATCGGCCTGGTGAGCAAGTCGGGCACCCTGACCTACCAGATGATGTACGAGCTGGGCGACATCGGCTTCAGCACCTGCGTCGGCATCGGCGGGGACCCCATCATCGGCACCACCCACATCGACTGCCTGGAGGCCTTCGCCGCCGACCCCGACACCGACGTGATCGTCGTGATCGGCGAGATCGGCGGGGACGCCGAGGAGCGGGCGGCGGCCTACATCGCCGAGCACGTCACCAAGCCCGTGGTGGGCTATGTGGCCGGCTTCACCGCCCCCGAGGGAAAGACCATGGGCCACGCGGGCGCGATCGTCTCCGGCTCCAGCGGCACCGCCGAGTCGAAGAAGCGGGCGCTGGAGGCCAACGGCGTCCGGGTGGGGCGGACGCCGAGCCAGACGGCGACGCTGGTGCGCGAAGTGATCCGCGAGCAGCAGATCATGTCAGCTGCGTGGCGCGTCTGAGCGCCCGGTCGAGCACGTCCAGCCAGGCCGCGTCGCTCAGGTCGAACTGCGGGGTCGGGTTCGCCGCCAGGTAGACGACCCGGGGGCCGGTGACGCCGACCATCACCCGGGAGAGGGCGACCTTGTCGAGGCTGATCCGCTGGCTGACTGTGAACAACTGCCCGACCGCCGGGGCCGGCAGGGCCCCCTTGGGGGCCACTTCCGTGGCGGGTTTGTCGGCGGAGCAGGAGGTCAGTCGGGCGGTCAGGGTGGCGGCGAAGGCGGTCGCCTCGGCGGGGCCGGTGAAGGTGTACAGCATCTCGTCGAGGCCGAAGTTGGGCGACGCGTTGGGGTCGCCCTTGAGGATGAACGCGTGCTGGGCGGCGGTCGCCCCGGGCACGGCGGTAAGGTCGACGCCCTCGCAGCCCGATCCGGCCAGCGTGAGCGGCTCGATCTGCGCCCCGATCCAGACGCCCGCGCCGGGAGTCACCCGCGGCAGATCGCCGCTGGTCAGGAAGCCGGCCGGGACGCCGGCGGGAGGCTGGTCGGCCTCGGCCACGGCGAGCGGCCCCGCGCAGGTGGCCCCGCCCGCCTGGCAGAGCCGCCCCACCGACGGCTGCAGAGCACGCGCCAGCGCGTCCACCGGGAGGTCGGCGCCGTCGGCGTGGGCATCGACGAGCGTGACGTGGGGGCCGGCCCGCACGACCAGCAGGTGATGGACGCGCGCGGCGGCGTCCTGCTCCACGACACGGACGGCGCCGGCCTCCTCGCCGAGCCCCGTCACGGTGAAACCGGCCAGCACGCGGTCGGGTGAGGCGGCGCAGCCGCCCACTTGGGCGAGGCGGGCGGCGAACCCCTGCCGGGCCGTCGCGGCGTCCGGGTACGACTCGAGCTGCTGCACGACGGTGGCCGGCTCCCCGGAGGCGCTGGTGAACGTGCGCCGCAGCGTCCGGCCGGCCAGCGGGGTGACGGGCCGCAGTTCGGCCCCCGGCGAGACGCAGCGCAGCCCGCGGGTCTCGTCCGGGGCGGCGTCGTCCGTGGGCGTCCACGTCGTCCCGGCGCGCAGCCCGGCCAGGTCCGCCGACTCCGCGAGCAGCGACTGGGGGGAAACGGACGCCGTGGCTCCCGGCCGCACGATGAGCAGCACCATCGCGACCAGCGCCACCGCGATCGCCGGGACGAGCCAGCGGGGCCGCTCCTCAGCCGGCGCCGGGGTGGCGGCCACCGCCGGGGCCGCGGCCGCCTCGCGGTCGCTCGGCGACGGGGGCGAGGCGGGCGTGTCGAGGTCGGATGGGCTGGTGGCCGACCGGCGCGGCGGCCGAGGGGCCCAGTCGTCCGGGAGGTCGTCGGCGCTGAACCGGCGGCCCGGCGTCGCGCCCGCCGAGCCGGAGGGCAGGACCGGGGCGGGCGGCGGCACGGCGAAGGACTCGGCGTCCTCGGGCGGCTCGATCCAGCGGCGGCCGCGGGAACCGGGCGCGGGGGCGTCCTCGGCGGGCGGGAGACCGCGACGGGGTCGCGGCAACGCGTCGTCGGTCATCGGGGCTCCCTCGGCAGTCACCAGCGCGGCTGCGGCTCACTTTAGCCGGGCCGGGCGTGTCCGGGTCGTCGGCTGCGCGGCGCTGCGGAAGCATGGTCGGCATCATGCCGAAGACCAGTTCGCGCACCGTCGCCCCCGTGGACGTCACCGTCTCCGCCCCCGCGGAGCCCGAGGCGGACCTCGGTCTGCCGCGGTTGCCCTACGTGCCGTGGATCGCCGCGGCCGTGGTCGGTTCGGCGGCCGTGGTGCTGCTCGGCTGGGTGCTCGTCGGCGCGCTGGTGGCCGCCGCCTGGCTCAGCGCCACACACCTCGCCCCCGCCGTGGTGCTCGACACCGTCGGCCAGGGCTGGCTCGCCGTCCACGGCAGTCGGGTCACGCTCGGCGGGACGACGATCGGCGTGACCCCGCTGGGGCTGTCCGCGCTGCTCGCGGTCGCGATGGGCGTCGTGGGCCGCGGCGCCGTCCAGCAGTACGGGGAGGACGCCCGGCGCAGCGCCGGCGCCGTGGTGCTCGTGGCGTCCGTCTGCACCGGGTCCTACGCGGTGGCCGCCTGGCTGGTGGCCAGCCTGGTCGGCGCGCCCCGCCAGGCCGTCGCGGTCTTCGTGGGCGGACTCGTCATCGCCGGGGTCGGGAGCGCGGTGGGCGCGGCGCGGGCGGCGCGGCTCGACCTCGTCGGCGGCCTGCCCCGCTGGACGCGCGCCCTGCTGCCCGGGATCGCCGCCGGGCTGGTGGGCCTCACGTTGGCGTCCGTGATCACGCTGGGGATCGCCGTCGGCGCCCATCACCGGCAGATCGGCGCCCTGCACGGCGGGCTCGCCCCGGACGCCGCGGGCTCCGCCCTGCTCGTCGTCGCCTACGCCGCCTATCTGCCCAACCTGCTGCTCTGGGCGGGCTCCTACGCGCTGGGGGCGGGGCTGACCGTGGGGAGCGGCACGCTGCTCACGCCGTCGGTGAGCGTGTCGGGGCTCGTGCCCGCGCTGCCGATCGCGGGGGCACTGCCGGCGGTGCCCCCCGCGTTCGGCTGGCTGTTCCTGGCCTCCGGGCCCGTCGCCGGGATCGCCGCCGCCGTGGCCTGCTCCGGGCGGCTCAGGCGCCTGGGCCTTCCGGCGCGCCCGGGGCGCTGGGCGGCGGTGGCGGGGGCCGCCGGGCTCGTGTCCGGGGCCGTGTGGGCGCTCGGCTCCTGGCTCGCGCGGGGTGACCTGGGGACGGTCCGGCTGGTCGGCCTCGGTCCGCGCTTCCCGGAGTTGCTGCTCGCCGTCCTCCCCGTGGCCGGGGTGGCCGCCCTGGGCGGCACTGCCTTCGCCTGGTGGGTCGCCCGCCGCCCGGCGAGCGAGGACACCACGGCGCCGTTCGGCCTGGCCGACGCCGGGGATCAGGCGACGCCCTCGCCCTTCGGCCTCGCCTGAGACCTCACCCCTTCTCGGCACGGGGTCGTGGCGAAGCGGCGTCCCCCGGGTCTCGGGGTCAGGTAGGTGGCGGCAGGGGACGGAGTGTAACCTTCGCGCCATGGTTCGCCCCTTCCTGCCGTTCGCGCGCCCGGACATCACGGATGCCGAGATCGACGCCGTGGTCCACGCCATGCGCAGCGGGTGGCTGACGACGGGCCCGAACGCCGCGGCGTTCGAGAAGGAGTTCGCGGAGTTCCTCGGCGGAGGGCGCTCGGCGGTGGCGGTCAACTCGGCCACCTCCGGTCTGCATCTGGCCTACGAGGCCATCGGCGTCCGACCCGACACCGAGGTCCTGGTACCGACCTGGACCTTCACCGCAACCGCGGAAGCCGTGCGCTATCTCGGCGCCGACCCCGTGCTGGTCGACGTCGATCCCGTCACACTCTGCATCGACCTCGCGGACGCCGAGCGCCGCGTCACCGAGCGGACCGTGGCGATCGCCCCCGTGCACTACGCGGGCCTGGCCGTGCCGGACGCCGCCCTGAGCGCCTTCGCCGCCGCCCACCACCTGACGGTCGTCGAGGACGCCGCTCACGCGTTCCCCACCCTGAACGAGGGCACGCTGGTCGGCGCCGGCGACCACGCGGCCACCGTGTTCAGCTTCTACGCCACCAAGACCATGACGACCGGTGAGGGTGGCATGGTCGTCACCCCGGACGCCGACCTGGCCGCTCGCATGCGGACGATGCGCCTGCACGGCATCAACCGCGACGTCTTCGACCGCTACACCTCGAGCAAACCCGGGTGGCACTACGACGTCGTCGCGCCCGGCTACAAGTACAACCTGACCGACACCGCCGCCGCGATGGGGCGCGTCCAGTTGCGCCGCACACCCGAGATGGTCGCGCGGCGCTCCGCGATCGCGGAGGCCTACGACGCGGCGTTCGGCGACCTGCCGGTGCAGCGTCCGGCCAGGGCCCCGCAGGGGTCGAGCCATGCCTGGCACATCTACAACCTCCGGTTGAACGCCGACGCCCCGGTCTCGCGCGACCGGTTCATCGAGCTGATGGCCGAGGCCGGGGTGGGCACGTCGGTGCACTTCATCCCGCTCCACCTCCACCCCTACTGGCGCGACACGTACCACCACACGCCCGAGCAGTTCCCGGTCGCCAGCGGTGAGTTCGCGCGCACGGTGAGCCTCCCGATCTTCTCCGCGATGACCGACGACGACGTCGCGCACGTGATCTCCGCGGTCTGTGGGATCCTGGGGTGATGGACGCCAAGCGCGCCTTCGACATCGCCTCGTCGGCGGCTGGGCTGATGGTGCTCTCGCCGGTTTTCGTGGCCGTCGGAGCAGCCATCTGGGCCTCCGATCGCGGCCCGGTCTTCTTCCGACAGGAGCGCGTCGGGCTGCACGGGCGACCCTTCCGCATCCACAAGTTCCGCTCGATGCGTGTCGACAACGCCGGCGCCCAGATCACCAGCGAGACCGACGACCGGATCACCCGGGTCGGCAAGGTGCTGCGCAAGACCAAGCTGGACGAGTTGCCGCAGTTGATCGACGTGCTGGTGGGCGACATGTCGGTCGTGGGGCCCAGGCCCGAGGTGCCTCGGTATGTGGCGATGTGGCCCGCCGACGCCCGGGCCGAGATCCTCAGCGTGAGGCCCGGCATCTCGGATCCGGCCAGCGTGGCGTTCCGCAACGAGCAGGACGAACTGGCGGCGTCCGGCGACCCCGAGCGGCACTACGTGGAGGAGATCCTGCCGCGCAAGGTCGCGATGTACCGCGACTACGTGGCCAACCGATCCTTCCTGGGCGACCTGAAGGTGATCGCCGACACGATCGCGGCCATCGTTCGGCGCTGACTCGGGCCTTGCCCGTAGTTGTCCTCACGAAACGAGTCCCCGGGCGGGCAAGCACTAGACTGACCGGCGACCAATCCCGAGCACGGAGCATCTATGGCTGAGCCTCGCATCCTGCCGTCCGCAGATCTGGACGACGGAGTCACCATCGGAGACGGATCGTCCATCTGGCATCTCGCGCAGGTGCGCGGCGGCGCCGAGGTCGGGCAGAACGTGATCGTGGGCCGCGGCGCCTACATCGGCAGCGGCGTCCACGTGGGGGACAACTGCAAGATCCAGAACTACGCGCTGGTCTACGAGCCGGCCTACCTGGAGGACGGGGTGTTCATCGGCCCCGCCGCGGTGCTGACCAACGACACCTTCCCGCGCGCCGTCAACCCCGACGGCACCCCCAAGAGCGCCCATGATTGGGAGCCGGTCGGTGTCACGTGTCTGGCGGGTTCCTCGATCGGCGCCCGCGCGGTGTGCGTGGCTCCGGTCACGATCGGCCGGTGGGCGACGGTGGCGGCCGGCGCCGTGGTCACCAGGGACGTGCCCGATTACGCGCTGGTGGCGGGGGTGCCGGCGCGGCGGATCAAGTGGGTTGGCCGCTCGGGCTTCCCGCTGGAGCAGACGGGCGAGAACGCCTTCACCGACCCGAAGACCGGCGACACCTTCATCCAAGACGGCGAGACCCTGACCCTAGTAGAGGAAGCGAAATGATCGACCTGCCCTTCATTCCCCCGGCCAAGCCGATCATCGGCGACGAGGAGCGGGCGGCGGTCGACCGGGTCCTGCGCTCGGGCATGCTGGCCCAGGGCCCCGAGGTTGCGGCGTTCGAGAAGGAGTTCAGCGAGCACTTCGGCCTCGGCCGCGCCTGCGTCGCGGTCAACTCCGGCACCTCCGGCCTGCACCTCGGCCTGCTGTCCAGCGGGATCAAGGCCGGTGACGAGGTCATCGTCCCGTCGTTCACGTTCGCGGCGACCGCCAACTCGGTGGCGCTGACGGGCGCAACGCCCGTGTTCGCCGACATCGCGCTGGACGATTTCACGCTCGACCCGGCCGCCGTCGAGGCGTCCATCACCGAGCGCACCCGGGCGATCATGCCCGTGCACCTCTACGGTCACCCGGCGAAGATGGAGGCCCTGCGCGCGATCTGCGACGCGCACGGCCTGATGCTGTTCGAGGACGCCGCGCAGGCGCACGGCGCGTCGCTGAACGGGACGCCGGTCGGCGCCTTCGGCACGTTCGGCATGTTCAGCCTTTACCCGACCAAGAACATGACCTCGGGCGAGGGTGGGATGGTGTCGGCGGTCGACGAGACCGTCGAGCGCAACCTGCGCCTCTACCGCAACCAGGGCATGCTGCAGCAGTACCACAACGAGGTCGTCGGCCTGAACAACCGCATGACCGACATCCACGCCGCGATCGGCCGTGTCCAGTTGACCAAGGTGGACGCCTGGACGAAGAAGCGTCAGGAGAACGCCGCGTTCCTGTCGGCGAACCTCGAGGGCGTCACCCCGCCGCCGGTCGCCGAGGGTGCCGTGCACGTGTACCACCAGTACACGATCCGGGTCCCGCAGGATCGGGACGGCCTGGCGAAGGCGCTCAAGGACGAGTACAACGTCGGCTCGGGTATGTTCTACCCGGTGCCCAACCACCGCCTCAAGCCGTTCCAGGTCGACAAGGACTTGCCGAACACCGAGCGGGCCGCGCTGGAGTGCCTGTCGCTGCCGGTCCATCCGTCGCTGTCGCAGGCCGACCTCGAGCGCATCGTGACCGCGGTGAACACGCTGGCCAAGGCGGGTGCGTGATGGCGAACCTGCGTGCGGGGCTGATCGGTCTCGGCATGATGGGACGCCACCACGCCCGCAATCTGCGGGCGATCGACGGCGTCGATCTGGTCGCGGTGGCGGACGCCGGCGGCGATCCGCACGGTGTCGCCGGGGGGCTGCCCGTCCTGCCGAACGTCGAGGCGCTCATCGAGGCCGGCCTCGACTACGCGGTCGTGGCGCTGCCGACGGAGTTTCACGAGGAGGCGGGCTTGGCGCTGGCCGCCGCGGGCGTCCACGCCCTGATCGAGAAGCCGCTGGCCAAGACCACGGACGCCGCCGCGCGACTCGCCGAGGCCTTCGCCGCGGCGGGGGTGATCGGCGCGGTCGGCCACATCGAGCGCTACAACGCCGCCCTGCAGAACCTGCGCCGGCGACTGGAGGCCGGCGAACTCGGCGATCTCTACCAGGTCGCCACTCGGCGTCAGGGCCCGTTCCCGAATCGGATCGCCGATGTCGGGGTGGTGAAGGACCTGGCCAGCCACGATATCGACCTGACCGCCTGGGTGACCCAGCGGCGGTACGAACTGGTGGGAGCGCGCACGATGTTCAAGTCGGGGCGTGCCCACGAGGACATGGTCGCGGCCACGTGCCAGCTGACGGGCGGGCTGATGTCGAGCCACCTGGTCAACTGGCTGACCCCCACCAAGGAGCGGCTCACGATCGTGACCGGTGAGAAGGGCATGTTCGTCGCGGACACGCTGACTGCCGACCTCACCTTCTACGCCAATGGGGTCATCGGCACCGAGTGGGACGAGATCGCGCAGTTCCGGGGGGTCAGTGAGGGACAGGTGACGCGGTTCGCGATCGCCAAGCCCGAGCCGCTTCGGCTGGAGCACGAGAACTTCCGGGACGCCGTCCTCGGCAAGCCCGCCGACATCGTCACGCTGGAGCAGGGGGCGGCCGTCGTCCGGGTGTGCGAGGCGATGATCGAGTCCGCCAAGACGGGACAGTTCGTCTCCGTCGTCTGAGTCGCGCCTCCGGCGTCCGCACGCTATCCAAGGAAACAAGATGAAGATCTCCGTTGTCGCGCTGGGCAAGATCGGGCTGCCGCTGGCCGTGCAGTTCGCCGACCTGGGCCATGAGGTGGTCGGCGTCGACGTCCAGCAGGTCGTCGTCGACAAGGTCAACGCGGGCCTCGAGCCCTTCCCGGGCGAGGCGCACCTGCAGGAGAAGCTCTCCGAGCTCGTGCCGGCCGGACGGCTGCGGGCCACCACCGACTACGCCGACGCCATCCCCGGCTCGGACGCCGTCGTGATCGTCGTCCCGCTGTTCGTGAACGACGAGACCTGGCAGCCCGACTTCGGCTGGATGGAGAGCGCGACCCGCTCGTTCTCCGAACACCTGTCGCCGGGGACCCTGGTGTCCTACGAGACCACGCTGCCGGTGGGCACGACGCGCAATCGGTGGAAGCCGATGATCGAGCAGATCTCCGGACTCAAGGAGGGGGAGGGCTTCCACCTGGTGTTCAGCCCGGAGCGGGTGCTGACGGGGCGGGTGTTCGCCGACCTGCGCAAGTACCCCAAGCTGGTCGGCGGGCTCAATGACGTGGGCACGCGCAAGGGCATCGAGTTCTACGAGCAGGTGCTGACCTTCGACGAGCGTCCGGACCTGCCACAGGGCAACGGGGTCTGGGACATGGGCAGCGCCGAGGCCGCCGAGATGGCGAAGCTCGCCGAGACGACGTACCGCGACGTCAACATCGGGCTGGCGAACCAGTTCGCCAAGTTCGCGGCGGCGAACGGGATCGACGTCCACAAGGTGATCGAGGCCTCCAACAGCCAGCCGTACAGCCACATCCACCGGCCCGGCATCGCGGTCGGCGGCCACTGCATCCCGGTCTACCCGCGCCTCTACCTCTACACCGACCCGGACGCCACCATCGTGCGGGCGGCCCGCGAGGCCAACATGACGATGCCCGAGTACACGATCGGCCTGGCCGAGGGCGCACTGGGGGGCCTGGCCGGGAAGACCGTGGCAGTGCTGGGGGCGTCCTATCGCGGGCGTGTCAAGGAGACGGCCTTCTCCGGGGTCTTCCCGACCGTCGCGGGGGTGCAGGCCCGCGGGGCGACGGCGCTGGTGCACGACCCCATGTTCACCGACGACGAACTGCGCGCCCACGGGCTGGAGCCGTACCACTTCGGCGAGCCGGCGGACGCCGTGATCGTCCAGGCGGACCACCCCGAGTACGCCGCGGTGGCGCCCGCGGACCTGCCCGGGGTGCAGGTGCTGGTTGACGGCCGCCGGATCACAGCCCCCGAGCGTTGGGCCGGCGTCAGGCGGTTCGTGATCGGCGAGGCGTGACCAAAGAGGCGTAGAGCGACTCGAGGGTCGCGAGCGACTCGGCCCACGTGTAGTGGGCGAGGACGTGGGCGCGGCCTTCGAGTCCCATCCGGGCACGCAGTTCAGGATCGGTGACCAGGCGCAGGAGGGCGGCTGCCGCTGCCGCGGGATCGTCCCTCGGAACGACCAGACCAGTCGTGCCGTCGACCGTCACCTCGGCCGGACCGTCGGCGTCCGAGACGACCACCGGCAGGCCGCAGGCGGACGCCTCCAGGATCGCCACCCCGAAGCTCTCGCTCCGGCTCAGCGCGACGTAGACGTCCAATTCGGCGAGAGCGGCCGGGACGGCCTGGTGCGGGATCTGCCCGCGGAACGTGACGGCGTCGGCGATGCCCAGCCGATCGGCGAGCGCCTCGAGCGCCGCCCGGTCGGGGCCGCCGCCGAACAGCAGGAGACGGACAGGGGTGGGGGTCGCCCGCCGAACGAGCGCGAAGGCTTCGAGTAGCGTGTCGATGCCGTAGACCGGCGCGAGAGCCTTCACGGTCCCGAGCGTGACCACGTCGGAGTCGGGTCGATCGGTGGGCCGGAACAGGTCCACATCGATCCCGAACCCGACGACGGCCAGTCGGCGGACACGGGCCAGTCGTTCCACCTGCCGGGCCATCGCCCAACTGGTGGACGCCACCACGTCGGCCCAGCGCAGGTTGTCCCGGACGAGCCGAAGCCACAGCCGCCCCAACGTCGGCGCCTCGTAGACGTCGCTGCCCCAGACCGACAGCACCCGCGGCGTCCGGACGCCGACGAGTCCGAGCCGGGCGAGCGTGCCGTAGCCGGTCGCGTAGTGGGCGTGGCACAGTTCGGGCTTGATCCGACGGGCGAGCAGCCCCAGGGCCGGGGCCGCAAGAAAGTAGTTGCGTGTGCTGGGCCCCGCGAGGCGGTGCAACCGCACCCGGGGGTCGTACACCTGGTCGCCGGGGGCGTGCAGGGTGGCGAGGTGGACTTCGTGTCGCTCGGCAAGCGCGTTCGCCCACCGGGCGAGGTGAATGGAGTTCGCCGGGCCCACCAGGAGCAATCTCATCCGTCGCCCCCGTCGGAGCGGGCCTCGGCTCTGGCCAGGAGGGCGACCACCGTGGCCATGTGCGCCGCAGCCAGCGGCTGGCGCAGCCAGGTCGAGTGAGCGGCAGACAGCAGCGGCCAAGCCGCAATGAGGACGAACGCGGCGTACGCGAGCATCCGGTCGAGTTGCCAGACCGGGACGCCGCGGGCCGCGCGCAGCGCGGCCGCCGCGCCGACCGCCAAGAGGGCGAGCAGAACCAGCGCCGTGACCACGCCGTACTCGGACAGCACCTCGAGCAGGCCGGAGTGGGCGTTGTTGAGTTGCTGGTAGCGATAGGGGTTGTCGGGTCGCACCGACCAGGTGCCGAAGCCGCCCGGACCAACGCCCAGGTAGCCGCTCTGCTCGGTGATCCACCACGCGTTCCGAGCGAGTTCGGTCCGCACCCACGACGACGCACCCTCCTGCTCGAACTCCACGAGCGCGTTGTCCGCCTCCGCGAGGACCTGGAGCGCGAGCGGGACGCGAGCGAGGGCGGCCACAGCGAAGGCCGCCACGCCGAGCAGCGCCAGCACGCGGCCCCCGCGTGAGCGCAGCGCCCACAGCAGGAGGCCCACCAGCACGGCCAACACCGCGATGCGGCCCTCGGTCCGGGCAAGGAGATAGACGAGGCCGAGCCCGAACGGAACCGTCAGCAGCCGCCAGCCCCGGGGTAGGACCGCGAAGCCGACGGGCAGCAGCAGCAGCACGATGCTCACTTGGTAGGCGTACAGGTTCGGGTTGTCGAAGAAGCTGGCGATCACGTTCCAGCCCGGCAGGGTGTCGGCGAACTCGGCCGCGGAGGCGTGTTTGGGCAGGTGCTGGCCGGTCAGCACTTCCCAGATGCCGACCGCTGCGGCCACGGCCCCGGCCACCAACCAGCCAAGAACGAGCCAGACCACGGATCGACGGCGCGTGGCCAGGACCGCAACGGCGCCGACCACCAGGAACAGGAACACCACCCTGACCAGGTCCTCCGCAGCGGACGATCGGAAGCGGACCCAGCCCAGTAATCCGAACCCGAGGAAGCAGCCGGCCAGCAACCCGATGCCCAGCAGCGTCCGCGGGGCGGTGGGGCGGCGGGGCCGGACCAGGTGCCACACGGCCGCACCGGCCAGGCCGAGGCTGACCAGCCGGAAAGGCATGAGCAGCCCGCCCGGCAAGTACAGGGCGACCGTGGCGAGCAGGGGCAGCGAGGCGACCGCCAGATCGATGACCGTGTCGCGGGGACTGCCCGACACGGACATCGGGAGAGCCATGGGCGTCAGTATAGGAGCGGGTGGTCGCAGCGGTACGGGGGGCCGGTAGCCTGGCTTCCGGTTCTCGCCCGACAGGAGGGTCCATGGCTGATGCTGGCGTCGTCTTCCCCACCGGGCAACGGTGGGATGCCGCGGTTCTGCTCGGCGTGGGGGCTTTCTTGCTGGTGGCGCGGCTGCCGTTGGCGATTCCGCTGATCGGCGTCCTGTCGGCTGGCGTGCTCGTGCTCCAGGGCCTCGTCCCGCGCCGCGGATTCGGGCTCGGAACCGTCTTCTTCGGCGTGAGCCTCGCGGCGTCCGCTGCGGCGACGCTCCGTGCACCCTCGACGCTGGTTGGCGGCTACTTCTCCTGGGCCGTCTGCTTCGCGCTGCTGGCTGCCGCCGCCTGGTTCAGCGGCTCGGTCGAGCGCAACCTGCGGATGCTCCTCGGAGGCATCTACGCGGGGTTGTGGTTCCACTTCATCGTCTCGATGGCCGAACTCGTCACGGGGGTGAAGATCCTGGTCCTGCGCGACCCTCGGGCAGCCAGCGTGCCGGTGATGTTGGACGACCCCTGGGTGGTCTCGTCGCTGTTCGTCAACTACAACGACTACTCGGTGGCGATGGTGATCTTCGTCAATCTGCTGCTCGCACGCCTGCTGTTCGGCATCGGACGCCAAGCGCGTTGGCGGTCGATCGTGCAGGGCGTCGCGGCCGCGACCGCGGGTGTCCTCGTGGTGGTGATCGGGTCGCGCGGAGCGCTGGTGGCACTCGTCGGCACGGTTGCTCTGGAACTGCTGGTGGTCGTGCGCTTCCGCCATCCGGAGCGGATCACCAGCAGGCACCTGTGGGCGCTCCTGGCGGCTGGCGGAGGCGTGCTGCTCGTGGCCTGGAACACCCCCTACTTCCAGAGCCACAGCACGGAGTGGCGCGGGATGATCGTCACCTACATCGTCGCGCTCATGCTGGCGAATCCCCTCACCCTGCTGACCGGCTTCGGCTCGGCGGAGGCGTTCGCGAACGTGGGCAAGATCGCCTACCCAGGGGAACTGCTCAACCCGCACAATTTCCTGTTGGAAGTCGCCATGGCGTTCGGCGTCCCGGCCCTGGTCGTGCTGGTCGCCTGGCTGGCCACGGTCGTGATCGAGGGTGTCGTGCGGCAGCGCATCCCCATGAGCGCCGACGGGACCGCCGCGCTCGTGACGGCAGTGGGCCTGCTCGGCTACGGCTCGGTGCCGAGCAGCTATCTCGACTACGGGTACCTCTTCTTCTTCCTGGTCGCCGGGTCGAGCGCGCTGTACCTCGGCAGGCGGGCCGGGATCGATGGCGCCAGCGTCAGCCTCGCGAACGCCGCCGCGCGGCCAGCGCCAGCCCCAGCGTCGTAGCCGCCCCCAGCGTGAGCGCGATCGCCGCCACCAAGGCGAGCCGGATCACGTTCGCCCGGCTCGCGTTGGACGCCGCAGCGGCATCCGCTTCGCTGGTGACGCTCGACTCGAGGTACGTGCTCGGCGGCTGCACCACGGTCAGGACGATGGGGCCTCCTGGTGCGAACCCGTACTCGGCCCGCGCCGACTCCGCCATGAGCGAGGCGCTGAGGTCGGCCAGCGTGGAGGTGGCGTCCGCCTCACTGCTCCCCGTGTAGCGGATCTCGAGCAGCGTGCTGCCCGCGACCAGCCGCGCGCCGACCAGCGGTTGCAGGGCGGCCACGGTCGTGCCGTGCTGCTGCGCCACCGGGGCCAGGACCTTCTCGCTGGTGGCGAGGCGGGCGTAGGTGTTCATGGTGGGGCCGAAGAAGGAGTTCCAGTGCTGGACCACGCCCAATTCGGTCGACGACGGCGCCTGCCCGGACAGCAGGGTCACCGCGCGCACGGTCGTCTGCGGGGTCGATCGGGTCCAGAAGATGCCGACCGCTCCCGCCAGCACCGCGACCAGGAGCCCCCACACGGCGAACCTGCGCAGCCCCCACGCCCAGCGCACCAGGTCGATGGGCTTCTCCTCCGTCACTGCCGGCCCCCTCACGATCGCGAACGGTCCCAGCATACGGCTCCGGCCACCCCCGCTCCCCGAGGTCAGAGCCGCTGGAGCGAGGTCAGGAAGGCGTCGGCCAGGGCGTCCATCGAGTGATGGGCCCGCACGTACTCGACGCCGCGGCGGCCGCGCTCTGCGGCGTCCTCGGGAGCAAGGTTGACAGCCTGGTGGATGGCGGCCGCGATGCTGGCCGAATCTTCGGCCTCCGCCCTGATGGCGCAACCCGCGTAGACGAGGGGGGAGTGCTCGGTGGCGAAGGCGTCCACGATCGGCACGCCGGTCAGGAGGTAGTCGAAGATCTTGTTCGCCGAGACGCCGTACTCGTAGAGGCGGGAGCGTCGCGAGCCGATGTAGAGCGCGTCCAGGCGGCGCAGGGCGTCCCCGACCTGCGCCTTGGGGATGGAACCCACGAAGCGCACGTCGGCGCCGAGCCGGGTGGCCTGGGCCTCAAGTTCGGGGCGCAGCAGGCCGTCGCCGAGCAGGATCGCGGTGATCGGTTCGTCGGTGAGCCGGCCCATGGCGTCGATGAAGGTGTCCATCGCGTTCGAGGTCGCCATGCCGCCGGCGTAGCCGATGAGCTTGCGCCCGGACGTGCGTAGCCCGTCGATCAGCGCGATGAGGTCGGCCGGGGCCTCGGCCGACGGGGTCGTGACCTCGACGCCGTTGGGGATGTGCACGACCGGGGTGTCGATGCCGAGGCCGCGCACGTGCGGTTCGATGTTGGGCAGGATCGAGACGATCACGTCGGAGGCGCGGTAGGCGTCCCGCTCCGCCCGGGCCATGAGCGCCATCAGCGGGTGGCGGGGGCTGTACCCGCCGAGTTCGATGGGGGTGAGGGGCCACAGGTCGTGCACCTCGTGGACCAGGCGCGCCCCGGCGAGTCGGGCGACCCGGGCCGCGAACCAGGTGTCCATGGGGTAGGTGGACGATGCGATCACGGCGTCCGGTCGCAGCAGCTCAGCGATCCTGCGCGCCGCCAGCATCCCCTTGCCCACGAACTCCACCCAGGTCAGCACCCGGTCCAACCCGTTCCCGTGGTAACTGCGCGTCTTGATGAACCTGAAGGGGACGCCGTCGATCACGTGGAGTTCGCCGTCGCGGCCGACCTCAGGGTTCGTGCGGCGCAGGTGGCTGAAGCTGGCCGCGATGATCGTGACCTCGTGGCCTCGGGCGAGCCAGCGCTCGGCGAGGGCGTGCGGCCGGAACTCCATGCCGAGGGAGGGCCCGCCGGCGTAGTGGTTGATGTAGCAGATCCGCACGTCAGCTTCACTCCGGCCGGGTCGGTTGGGCGCCCTCGAGGCCCTCGGCGGCTCGGCGGGCCGGGGCGGCGGCAGCCAGCGCGTGACGCTGCTGGGTCAGCCGGCCCATGGACGCGGGGTCCGCGCCATCCACCCCCTCGAGTTGGCTGGGGTCCAACGGAGGCACCGCCACGCGGTAGATCAGCTCGTGGCTGGTGCTCGTGCGCTCCTCGTCGCCCGAGAACAGCACCTCGTGCAGCTTCTCGTTGGGACGCAGGCCGGTGAAGACGATCTCGATGTCGCGCCCGGAGCGCGCGATCAAGCCCTTCGCCACGTCCAGGATGCCGACCGGCTCTCCCATGTCGAGCACCAGCACGTCGCCGGGGCGTCCGATCGCCCCGGCCTGGATCGTGAGCTCGCAGGCCTCGGGGATCGTCATGAAGAACCGGGTGATGTCCGGATGCGTCACGGTCACCGGCCCGCCGGCGTTGATCTGGGCGGTGAACGTGTGCAGCATGGACCCGCGCGAGCCGAGCACGTTACCGAACCGCACCGACAGATACGTCTTGCCGGTCTGCTGGGCGAAGTAGGCCGTGAGTTCCTCGGCCAGCCGCTTCGTCTTGCCGAGCACACTGGTGGCGTCCGCCGCCTTGTCGGTGGAGATGTTGACGTACCGCTCAACGCCGTACTTCTCGGCGGCGCGGAGCACGTTGAGCGAGCCGAGCACGTTGGTCTTCCAGCCCTCGAGCGGGTACTGCTCCAACATGGGCAGGTGCTTCAGTGCCGCGGCATGGAACACCACCTGGGGGCGGTGATCGGCGAACACCTTGTCGAGCGCGTCGGCGTCCCGGATGTCGCAGAGCACCATGTTGGGGGTGTCGAGCAGGCCCTGCTTGAAGATCGACAGCTGGGTGCCGTGCAGGCCCGACTCGTCGCGGTCGAGCATGACGAGTTCCTTGGGACCGAACCGGTGCACCTGGCGGGCAAGTTCCGACCCGATCGAGCCGCCCGCACCGGTCACCAGCACGACCTTGCCCTGCAGGTAACCGGAGATCTCGGTCAGGTTCGTCTTGATCTGCGCCCGTCCCAGCAGGTCGGTCACGTCCAACTCGTGCAGGCTGCCCAGCCTGACGCGGCCGCCGACGATGTCGCGGGTGGGCGGCATGACCAGCACCTTGAGGCCGGCCGCGTCGGCGATGGCGGAGATCTCGCGCATCAGTTGCCGCCCCGCTGTCGGGATGGCGACGATGATCGTCGAGACGCCCCTGCGCCGAGCCTCCTCGACGAGCCGCGAGCGATCGCCCAGCACCCGCGTACCCGACAGGTGAAGGTTGCGCTTCGCCGGGTCGTCGTCGATGTACCCCGCGATCTCGAAGGGGGCGTCCGGGTCGTACTCCAGCAGGCGCCCCAGTTGCTGGCCGGCGATGCCGGCGCCGAACACCAGCACCGGCTCGGCTTCGACCGCGTGCGCGGTGCGGGTCAGCGTGCGGAACATGAACCGGCCGGCGGCCATCAGGGCCAACGCCGCGAACGGGACGGTGAACGTGACCACCCGGGGGTAGCCCGGCGGCGCCCACAGCGCGAACGCGATGCCCAGCGCGAGCCCGATCCCCAGCGTGCTCAGGGCCAGGAGGAGGGCCTCCTCGAAGGACGCCACGCGGTGCCGCCCGCGGTACAGCTTGGTGGCCAGACCGACGCCGATCTGCAGGCCAATGGCCGCGAGGCCGTACTGCAGCACCACCTGGGTGTCGGCGTTGGACAGGCTGAGGCTGTAGCGGGCGATGACGAGAGCGATCGCGGCGATCGCCCAACTCAGGGCGTCCCAAGCCGCGAGCCCGATCCGCAGCAGGCCGGTTCGAGAAGTGGTGGGCACGTAGCAACCTCCAGGCAGCGGGATTCACGGCGATCCTACCGGGGTGGCGGATCGTGATGCCCCGGCGCTCCCGCGGTGAGCACGGTCAGCCGCTCCGCGACCGGAGCAGGGTGCGGAGCATGGGGAGCGAGGGTGCCGCCGCCAACAAGGCGAAGCCGGCGGCGATGGCGAGGTCGAGCGCATGGTCGCTCGGCTGGGACTGCCGCCACCAGGAGATCGCGGAGATGAGCACGACTGCCCCCAGCAGCCACACCATCAGAGCGGTCCAGCGCTGGCCGTTGAGGCGCCACGCGACCACCATCAGCGAGAGCGACGTGACGGCCGCACCGATCGCGTAGCCGAGCGCGACCCCGACGATCCCGTAGCGCGGAACCCAGAGCGCCCAGCAGCCGATGGCTGCGGCGAAGCCCGCCCAGGACAACGACATCGAGAACCACATGTTGCGGTGCGGCCCGCTGGTGACCGAGCTGACTGCCGGGCTCGCCACGTTCTGCAGCAGCAGCGCCACGCAGAAGGCGGGCATGAGCTGCGCCGACTCGGGGTACCGGCCGACCCAGACCAGGTCGATGATCGGGCGGGAGGCGATGGCCATCGCGCCGAACACCGGGACGAGTGCCGCGAGGAACCCCCGGGTGGCCAGGTCGGTGGTTCGGCGGAGCCGGTCCGTGCTGCCGGCGCCCTGGGCCTCGGCCATCGACGGGAAGAGCACCAGGGTGAGGGCGCCGGCGACCATCGACAGCGGCGTCACCAGTTGCAGCGCCGGGGCGTACTCGCCGCCCGCCTCGGCCGAGATCGCGCCGGCCGTCAGCTGGGACACCTGAAGCATGCCGGCGCTCGCGATGCTGCCCAGGGCGGCGAAGGTGACGTACTTGTCGATCTCGGCACGAAGCTCGCGTTCGGGCCTGCCGTGCGCGGACCACGGCCAGCACAGCAGCGAGTAGACGGTCATGGCGAGCGTGAGCGGAAGCGTCAACAGGATGTTACGCACTCCGAAGGCCAGGAGCACTCCGGTGGTGGTGATCCCCACCACGCTGGTGATGACGTCGATCCGAGTCCCGCGAGCGATCTGGCCGGCGCCGAAATGGACCCCCCGCGTGAACTGCGAGGCGGCGACGGCGATCAGCATGGCGCTGATGCACAACCCCTCCCAGACCGGGCCGCCGTACTGCAGGTGCCACACGATCGGCGCCACGACCGACAGCACCGCAACCACCTGCAGCACCCGCACCCCCACGTGCCGGGCTACTGCGTGCACTTCCGCGTCGTCACCCTTGCCGCGTGCCCGCGCGATGAACTTGGAGGCCGCGCTCTGCGCGCTGGACGGCCAGACGGTGTTCAGGAGGAAGGCGAGCGCGGTGGCGTTCGCGACGACGGCAAAAGCGAGCTTCCCCGCGAACAGCCCGATCAGCCAGTTCGATGCGAAGCGCGTCCCGCCCTGCAGCCCGATGGTGACGATGGAGAGGACGCCCTTGCGCGCCGGGGAGGTGCCGGCCGGGTTGGTGAGCTCAACCGGGCGGAACCTCATCGTGGCACCAGGCGCCTTGTGAACTCCTCGAGGCGCGCCGCCTCGCCCACGAAGTCGAATCGACCCCGGACGGCTGCTCGGCCCCGGCTCCCCAACTCCGCGCAGCGCGCGGGGTCGGCGAGCAGGACGGCCAAAGCGGCGGCGGCGGCGTCCACGTCATCGGGCAGGAAGACGCCGGCATTGAGCGGGCCGAACGTGTCGCGCCAGAACGGGAAGTCGCTGGCGGCGAAGGGAACGCCCGCGGCCATGTACTCGAACAACTTCGTGGGCAGCGAGTTGGTGTAGTTGGGCTGGGGGGCGAGGAAGATCAACCCCACCTGCGCGGACGCCAGCACCGCGGGGATCTCGGCGGGCGGCACGAGCCCGAGGTGGCGGACCACCTCGCCGTCGAAGCTCGTTCCCTTCGCGTCCCCGAGCGCCCGCCCTGCCAGCACGAGGTGGGCTGCGGGCACGAACTCGCGCAGGCGGCGGGTGAGGGCCACCATGAACGACAGCTTGCGCTCCTGGGACAGGTCGCCGACGTAGACGAGCCGTCCCGGCACGGGAGCCGGCTCGATGTCGTAGTCGGCCAGCCAGGGGAAGTTGCGGACCAGCACCGTGTTTGGATTGCCGTACAAGGCGGCGATCGACTCGGTGGCCGCCACGATGCCGTCCATGTGCCGGTCGGCGAAGGCGGTGAGGGCGCGCGCGTACGCCCGCGCGAGGGGACGCAACACCGGGTTCAGGTAGTCCTTGGACTCCACCTGGCCCACCAGGTCCTCGTGCGCGTCGAAGACGCACCGCGCCCGATGCCGGCGCGCCCACGCCCAGGCCAGCGGGATCAGTTCCGGGTCGTGGATGTGCAGCAGTGCCGGCCGCAACCGGTTGAGGGCCCGCCAGGCATGGATCTGGGTGACGGTCAGCCTCGCGAGCCGGCCGGGGGCGGTGGGCAGGGCGACGAGGGGCACGTCGAAGGACTCGTCGGCGTCCGCCCGGATCGCCAAGGTGACGTCGAAGCCCGCGGCCAGGAGCGCGGGAACCTCCTTGTTGAAGATGCGGTTGTCGCGGGTGTGGTGCACCGTGCTCAGGTGGACGATGCGGTTCCCGGTCACCGGGCAAGCGTAGCCGGTAGGCCCAGGAAGGGCGCGAGCCGACGGGCGGCCTCGCGGCCGTCGTGCCAGCGCCTCACGAAGCCGACGTTGCCGGCCGCAGCCGCCCTCGCCTCGTCGCGCCGGTCGAGGATCGACGACAGCACCTGCTCGAAGTCGTCGGGCGTCGCGTTCTCGACGTGGGGCAGTTCGGGCATCACGTCGGTGCCCAGAGTGCTGATGTTGCCGACCACGACCCGCCCCGCGGCCATCGCCTCGATCGCCGCCACCCCGTACGAGCCGAACAGCAGTTGGTCGACCACGATATCGACCGACTTGACCAGGCGCACCATCTCCGCGTGGGGGACGCCGCGCGGTGCGACGTACTCGATGAGGCCACGCTCGGCCAATCGCCGCAGCACCGGTTCGACGTGGCGAGTGCCCTTCAGCACGCTCTGGCTGGGAACGAAGAGCACGCGGGGCACGCGCCGTTCCAGGGGCGGGACGTCCGTGTGCCAGGCGGTGGGGTCGAGGCACACGGGCACCCACACGGCGCCCGGCAGGTCGTTGAGCATGTCGGGCGTGCTGACGAACAGCGGCACGCCGAGCCGGCGGGCGGTCTCCCGGTTGCGGGCCGAGATCGTGCGCCGCTGCGCCAGCCAGCCCGGATCGCCCTCGGCGAAGAAGGAGTGGCGGTAGCGCGCGAGGTGGGCGTCCGGATCGCGGACGTCGGTGCCGTGCGCCAGCAGCCCGAGCGTGGGCCCGCGGTCACGCAGCGCCTCGGCCTGGCGCCGGAAGCCGTCGGGAGAGCGGTCGTAGAACAGCGGCCGGAAGCCGTCCAGGATCACGTGGGTGCGATCCGCCAGGAACCGCCGGGCGCGCAGGGTGCGCAGCACGGGCAGGTAGTAGGCCGCCATCGGGATGCGGCGGTGCGCCGGGAAGCCGAACGGGTCGCCGCGCACGGTGTCGACGGTGAACGCCACGGCGTCGGCGGCCGTGTGACGGGTGACGGCCTGGGCCCACGCGTAAGCCTGGCCCGCGTAGTTGGCCGGGCCGATCGCCAGCCTTGGGTTCACCGGTCCTCCCCGCCTCGTCGCCGGTCGCCAGTGTAGGGTCCCCACCTCCTGGACGCCCGCGCGCCCCACGGCGGCCCGCGGCTAGGGTAAGCGCATGCCGTTCCGCCTCGTCGTGCTGGTGTCGGGCTCGGGGACTCTCCTGCAGGCCCTGATCGATGCCCAGGCGGCGGGCACGCTGAGCGCCGAGATCGTCGCCGTCGGCGCCGACCGGGAGTGCGCCGGCGTCCAGCGCGCCCGGGCGGCCGGACTGCCCGTGTTCGTGCACCCGCTCGCCAAGGGAGCCGACCGGGCCGCCTGGGACGCCGCGCTCGCCGACCTGATCGCCGATCACGACCCCGACCTGGTGGTCAGCGCGGGCTTCATGAAGCTCGTCGGGCCGGCCGTCCTGGCGCGGTTCGGCGGGCGGCTGATCAACACCCACCCGGCGCTGCTGCCGAGCTTCCCCGGCGCCCACGGCGTCCGGGACGCCCTCGCGCACGGGGTCAAGGTGACCGGCTGCACCGTGTTCGAGATCGACGCCGGCGTCGACACGGGCCGCATCATCGCCCAGGAACCGGTCCGCGTGGTGCCGGGCGACACCGAGGAGTCCCTCCACGAACGCATCAAGGTCGTCGAGCGGCAGTTGCTCGTCGACACCGTCAACACGCTGGCCGCCCAGCACGAAAGGCACGCATGAACGAGCACACGAGCAGCGAGAGCGCCGGGCGCCTGCCGATCCGCCGGGCGCTGGTCTCGGTCTACGACAAGACCGGCCTGGTCGAGCTCGGCCGCCGTCTGGCGGACGCCGGCGTCGCGCTGGTGTCGACCGGCGGCTCCTACCGCGCCCTGGCCGAGGCGGGTGTGCCGGTGACCGAGGTCGGCGAGCTGACCGGCTTCCCCGAGTGCCTCGACGGCCGGGTCAAGACCCTGCACCCGCGGGTGCACGCCGGCATCCTGGCCGACCGGCGGCTGGCCGCCCACCGGGAGCAGCTCGCCGAGCTGGGGATCGAGCCCTTCGACCTCGTGGTCAGCAACCTCTACCCCTTCGCCGAGACGGTGGCGTCCGGGGCGTCCCCCGACGCGTGCGTCGAGCGGATCGACATCGGCGGCCCCTCGATGGTGCGGGCGGCCGCCAAGAACCACCCGTCCGTGGCGATCGTCACCAGCCCCGCGCAGTACCCCGCCCTGCTGGACGCCCTCGCCGCCGGCGGGTACACGCTCGCCGAGCGGCGGGCGCTGGCCGCGGCGGCGTTCGCGCACACCGCCGCCTACGACGTCGCGGTGGCGTCCTGGATGGGTTCGGTCCTCACCGACTCCTCCGGCGGCGACGGCTTCCCGGCGTGGCTCGGCGCCAGCTGGGACAAGGTCGGCACGCTGCGCTACGGCGAGAACTCCCACCAGCCGGCCGCGCTGTACGCCGACCCGGCGGGCCCGGCGGGCATCACGCAGGCCGAGCAACTGCACGGCAAGGAGATGAGCTACAACAACTACACCGACGGCGACGCCGCCTACCAGGCCGCCTACGACTTCGCCGAGCCGTGCGTCGCGATCATCAAGCACGCCAACCCGTGCGGCATCGCCGTCGGGGCCGACATCGCCGAGGCGCACCGCCTTGCCCACGCGTGCGACCCGGTCAGCGCCTTCGGCGGCGTGATCGCCACGAACCGGCCCGTCAGCGTGGCGATGGCCGAGCAGGTGGCCGAGGTGTTCACGGAGGTCGTCATCGCGCCCGGGTACGCCGACGGCGCCCTTGAGGTGCTGACCCGGAAGAAGAACATCCGCATCCTCCGCGCGCCGGCCTACGCCCACCGCGACCGCACGATGCGGCCCATCTCGGGCGGCGTCCTCGTGCAGGCACCCGACCGGCTGGACGCCCCGGGCGACGATCCCGCGAACTGGCAACTGGCGGCCGGCGACCCCGTCGACGCCGCGACGCTGGCCGACCTCGCTTTCGCGTGGCGGGCCTGCCGCTCGGTCAAGAGCAACGCGATCCTGCTGGCGTCCGGCGGGGCGTCCGTGGGGGTCGGGATGGGCCAGGTCAACCGGGTCGACTCGTGCCGGCTGGCCGTCGAGCGGGCCGGGGACCGGGCCCGGGGTGCCGTCGCGGCGTCCGACGCCTTCTTCCCGTTCAGCGACGGGCCGCAAATCCTGATCGACGGCGGCGTCACCGCGATCGTCGAGCCGGGCGGCTCGATCCGGGACGCCGAGACGATCGAGCTGTGCCGGGCCCGCGGCGTGGCCCTCTACTTCACCGGCACCCGTCACTTCTTCCACTAGGACGTTTCCATGACCGCGCAAGTTCTGGACGGCAAGGCGACCGCGGCCGCGATCAAGGCCGAACTCACCGCTCGCGTCGCGGCGCTGCGGGCGCGGGGGATCGTCCCCGGGCTCGGCACCGTGCTCGTCGGCGACGACCCCGGCTCGCACAGCTACGTGCGGATGAAGCACCGCGACTGCGCGGAGGTCGGCATCACCTCGCTCCGCGTCGACCTGCCCGCCGACACCACGGACACCGACCTGCGGGCCGCCCTCGCCGGGCTGAACGCCGACCCGGCCTGCACCGGCTACATCGTGCAGCTTCCGCTGCCGAAGCACCTCGACGAGAACGCCATGCTCGAACTCGTCGACCCCGCCAAGGACGCCGACGGGCTCCACCCGATCAATCTCGGCCGGCTGGTGCTGAACGAGCCGGCGCCGCTGCCCTGCACTCCCCGCGGCATCGTCGAGCTGCTGCGCCGCCACGACGTGCCGCTCGCCGGTGCCGAGGTGTGCGTCGTGGGGCGCGGCATCACGGTGGGCCGGCCGCTGGGGCTCATCCTCACCCGGCGCAGCGAGAACTGCACGGTGACCCTGTGTCACACGGGCACGCGCGACCTGGCCGCCCACACCCGGCGCGCCGACATCGTGGTGGCGGCCGCCGGGGTGACCCACCTGATCACCGCCGACATGGTCGCGCCCGGTGCGGTGCTGCTCGACGTGGGGGTCTCCCGGACGCCGGACGGCAAGCTGGCCGGCGACCTGCACCCCGACGTGTGGGAGCGGGCCGGCTGGGTCGCGCCCAACCCGGGCGGCGTCGGGCCGATGACCCGCGCGATGCTGCTGTCGAACGTGGTCGACCGCGCCGAGGCCCTGGCCGGCGGCCGCTGAGGACTCAGAACCACTTTCCGAACGACTGGTAGGCCGAGAACCCGGCCGTCACGTCGTACTCCCCGGCGCTCCACCGGCCGCCACGCAGCCACCCGTAGGCGTACTGGAAACGGCCCATGGGTCCGACGAACCCCGCCAGGCCAGCCGGGTGGCACATGTAGCCGCAGTAGTCGACGACCCGGGCGCCGAAGGCCCGACCGGCTTGATGATGGCCGATCGCCGAGTACTGCGAGCCCGGCAGGCCGAAGTCGATCGTGCTGAGGGTCTCGTAGAGGGCTTGGTGGTCGGCCAGGATGTACTGGCTGCCCACCCCCGAGTCGTTGTGGTACCCGGCACCGACGATGTCTCCCTCGGTCTGGGTCGGGAACTCGTCGCGCAGGAGCCGGGTGTTCTCGATCGCCCAGATGATCTCGTCGAGGTCGAGGGCGCCCAGGTCGAACGAGATGCGGGCACTCGTCGGTCCGATCCAACTGGTGAACGCGGTGGCGGGGACGAGGGTGTCGGTGGCGTCGTAGTGCCGTGGCGTGGGGAGCAGTCGGCCGTCGAACGTGATCGGGACGCCTTCGCGCGCCAGGTAGTTGCTCGCCAGCGACGCCCCATCGGGCACGTCGCTCATGAAGGTGTTCCAGCTGTCGAGGCGGTGCTTCTTGCAGCGATCGGAGAGGGCGACGCCGGTCGGCTGCGGCTGTGGCAGGTACTGCTGGCTCATCCAGGGGTTGGAGACCGGCTGGCCGTCGCAGTAGGAGCTGTCCTCGCCGGTGGTCAGCACGATGAACACGTCGTAACGACGCGGATCGGGTGTCCCGACCGTCGCCCAGGCCGAGAACTCGTCGTCGGGGTGCACGATCGGGATGTACCGGATGATGCGGCCGGTGTCGGGGTAATACCAGGACACGAAGCGACCGGCGTCGATCGAGGCGGAGGCCGGGCCCGCCGCCCCGGCGTCGAGCAAGATGGGCCCGGGCGTCTGGATCGTCAGCGCGGCCGCGGCCAGGGCGTCCGGGAAGTTGAGGCCCGAGGTGTAGGTGATGCTGGGCGTCGTCGGCTCGAAGAACCGCTGAGCGACCTGCTGGGCGGTCGCATACCGGTCCTCGCCGGCCACGACGATCACCGATCCCCCGGAGGCGGCGGCGATCCGGTCGCGGACCGACTGGGAGAGCAGGCCGCCGATCACGTAGACGGTGGCCGGACGCCGCCGGGCCAACTCGGCCTCCGTCGAGGCCGGGAGCGTCTGAGCTTCGGCGAGCAGCAAGGGGGCGTCGAGCATGCCGGCCACCGGCCCGGCGGACAACGCGTCCGGGAAGTTGGTGCCCACGGCCACGAAGGCGCTGCGCGTGGGTGCGGTCAGCAGCCGGGAGATCGTGACGGCGGTCTCATACCGGTCGAGACCGCCGGCCCGCTCCATCGTCGCACTGGGCAGCGCGGCCCGGACCTGAGCGACGACCGCCTCGCTCACCACGCCGGTGCCGCCGACGAAGATGACCCGACCCGGGTCGAGGCGCCGAACCTCGTCCAGGACGGCGTCGGGCATGCTGGCCGCCGGAGTGAGAAGCAGGGGTGCCCCCAGGGACACGACCGCAGCGGAGGCGGCGAGCCCGTCCGGGAAGTTCTCACCGTAGGCCACGAGCAGCGTCCGGGCACCGTTCGGGAACGCCGTGCGGGTGATCTCGATGGCGGTCTCGTAGCGGCTGGCGCCGTAGAGGCGGGTCAGCGTCCGATCGGTGACCGCGGCCACGGTGGCGGCTGCCGACTCCGACACGACGGTCGGTCCCGCCAACGCGTAGACCGGCCCGACGTTGAAGCGCGCGGCGTCCGTTCTCGTCGCCGTTCGAGTCGCGGCTCGCGGAGGGACGGTCAGATCCTGGCCGATCGTGCTGGCCGGGCCCGAGGAAATCTGCGCGGACTCCTCCGGTTGCGAGCGGGGCTCCGGCTCGACCGGCGCCCAGTCCGAGGCGGCGGCTCCGGTGCTGGCGCCGATGATCAGCAAGAGGGCGGCCACCCATCCTGCGACGCTGGGGAATCGTCTGGACATCGTTGGGACTCTTTCCTCGATGAGCGCTCGAGGGGCACCGTAGCAAGTGAATCCCGCGAACCGAAGGGGCTCTGGTAGCCTCTCGACGGTGACGTCTCGACAGGCCCCGCGCGGCCGGGTGGGGCGTCATCACTTTCGTCCGCCCGACCCGCGGGACCTGGTCGATCACCCCGTGCCGGTGGACGGCGAGGAGTCGGAGTACCCACGCCCGCCCCGGCCCTGGTACCAACAGTTGGTCGGGCAGTGGCCGCTCGTCACCAGCACCGCCGTGGTCCTCGCCGGCGTCTCGGTGGGCGCGGCCGGTGCCTGGCGCATCGGCTCGACGATCGCCGGGGCCGGCGTCCTGCTGGCCGCCTTGCTGCGCCTGGTCCTGCCGCGGCGGCTGGTGGGCCTGCTGGAGACCCGATCGAGGACGATCGACGTGCTGGTGACCACGCTCATGGGGGCGGGGATCGTCATCGTCGCCTGGACCGTTTCCCCGGCTCGCCACTGAAGCCAGGGCGTGGGCGCCGGCCCACCGCCGGCTCCCGAGCCTGCTAGCGGAAGTCGCGGTCGAAGTACTGACCCGTGGTCGACCCGGAGGCCACGCGCGCGGCCTCGGCGTCCCGCAGTTCGACCCGGCGGATCTTGGCGCTGACGGTCTTGGGGAGCGACTCGCTGAACTCGAGGATCCGGACGAGCTGGTAACCGTTGAGGCAGCCGCGGGCGTGGGTGAAGATCGCCCGGGCGGTGTCCGGCCCGGGCTCGAAGCCGCGGGCCAGCACGACGTAGGCCTTGGGGACGTTGCCCCGCACCGGGTCGGGGCTCGCGACCACCGCGCACTCCGCCACGGCTTCGTGGGTCATCAGGGCGCTCTCGAGTTCGAACGGGGAGATCTTGTAGTCGGACGCCTTGAACACATCGTCGGCGCGGCCCACGTAGGTGATGTAGCCGTCGGCGTCGCGGGAGCCGATGTCGCCGGTGTGGTAGTACCCGTGGCGGAACGCCTCGGCCGTCAGTTCCTCGTCGCCGTAGTAGCCCTTCATGAGCGCAACGTTGGTCCGGCTCAGGTCGAGGCACAGCTCGCCTTCGCCGGGCCCCTCGAGCGGCTCGTCGGTCGCCGGGTCGAGCAGGGCGACGACGTAGCCGGGCGTCGGGCGTCCCATCGCCCCGAGCCGCACCGGCTGCCCGGGCCCGTTCCCGATGGCGCAGGTCATCTCGGTCTGGCCGTAGCCGTCACGGATCGTGTTGCCCCAGGCGGCCCGCACCTTGTTGATGACCTCGGGGTTCAGCGCCTCGCCGGCGCCGACGAGTTCGCGGGGCGGGTGCGTGAGGTTCGCCAGGTCGGCCTGGATGAGCATGCGCCAGACCGTGGGGGGCGCACAGAAGCTCGACACCTCGTGGGTGTCCATGATCCGCATCAGGGTGTCGGCGTGGAACCGGTCGTAGTTGAAGATGAAGACAGTCGCCTGGGCCAGGAACGGGCTGTAGAAGTTCGACCAGGCGTGCTTCCCCCAGCCCGGCGAGGAGATGTTGAGATGCACGTCGCCGGGCCGGACGCCGAGCCAGTACATCGTGGACAGGTGCCCGATCGGGTAGCTGACGTGGGTGTGCTCGACGAGCTTGGGGCGCGACGTCGTCCCGGACGTGAAATAGAGCAGACAGGTCTCGTCGGCCCGCGTCGGCTGGGTCGGGGTGAACTCCGCGGACGCCTCGGCGCTCGCGTCGTAGTGCAGCCAGCCGTCCGGCAGGTCCTGGGTGGCCGAGTGGGCCGAGACGCCGATCTTGACGACGTCACCGGCGACGCGGGTGAACCGGCCGACCAGGTCGTGGGGGGCGACGGTGAAGCGGGCCCCGGCCGTCTCGACGCGCCACGCGAGGTCGGCCTCGCTCAGCAGCGTCGACGTGGGGATCGCGACGCAGCCGAGCTTGGTGAGCGCCAGCAGGATCTCCCACAGCTCGATGGTGTTGTGGAGCATCACGATCATCCGGTCGCCGCGCTGCATTCCGAGGTCGGTCAGCCAGTGGGCGACCTGGTCGGAGCGGGTGGCGAGCTCGCCGTAGGTCCACTGCTCCATGGAGAGGTCGTCCTCCACGATGCGGACGGCGACGCGGTCCGGATGCTCGCCGGCGATCACGTCGAACCAGTCCAGTCCGAAGTTGAATTCCTCCGGCTCCGGCCAGACGAACCCATCCCGGATCCGGTCGTAGTCGTAGGCGTGGTCGAGGAGGAAGTCGCGCGCGCGACGGACCTCCTCGGTGGCGGCGGTGGCGGGACGGCCGGTATAGATCATGGGGTCGAGCCTAGCGTTACGGTTACGGAACCGTAGGTTCGTGTCCGGTCCTTGCCTCCCGTGCAGCCGGGGCGAGTCTGCTGTAACGGTGTCGGGGGTGGGGACGCCGACGGCGGCGGGGACGCCCCCGCCGCCGTCGCGTGTGGTTGCTGGTCCGCGTCAGATCAGGCCGAGTTCCTTCACGGCGGCCTTCTCGTCCTCCAGTTCGGCCACCGAGGCGGCGATCTTGGCCTTGCTGAACTCGTTGAGCTCGAGGCCCTGGACGATCTCGTACCGGCCGCCCTTGACGACGCACGGGAACGAGGAGATGACGCCCTCGGCGACGCCGTAGCTGCCGTCGGACGGCACGGCCATCGACACCCAGTCACCCTCGGGGGTGTCCAGCACCCAGTCGCGCATGTGCTCGATGGTGGCGTTGGCGGCGGAGGCGGCCGACGAGGAGCCGCGGGCGGCGATGATGGCGGCGCCGCGCTTGGCGACCGTCGGGATGAACTCGTTCTCGAGCCAGGCCTGGTCGTTGACGAGCTCGGCGGCGTTGCGGCCGTCCACCTCGGCGTGGAACAGGTCGGGGTACTGGGTGGCGGAGTGGTTGCCCCAGATCGTCATCTTCTTGATCGAGGTCACCGGCACGCGCAGCTTTGCGGCGAGCTGGCTGATGGCGCGGTTGTGGTCGAGGCGGGTCAGCGCGTTGAACCGCTCCTTCGGGATGTCGGGGGCGTTGCTCATCGCGATCAGGGCGTTGGTGTTCGCCGGGTTGCCGGTGATGAGGACCCGGACGTCGTCGGCGGCCACGTTGTTGAGGGCCCGGCCCTGGGCGGTGAAGATCGCGCCGTTGGCCGACAGCAGATCGCTTCGCTCCATCCCGGCGGTGCGCGGGCGGGCGCCGACGAGCATCGCGAGGTTGGCGCCGTCGAAGACCTTCTCGGGATCGTCGCCGATCTCGATGCCGGCGAGCGTCGGGAAGGCGCAGTCGTCGAGTTCCATGACGACGCCCTCGAGCGCCTTGAGTGCGGGGGTGATCTCGAGCAGGCGCAGTTCCACGGGCTGGTCGGGGCCGAGCAGGGCGCCGCTCGCAATGCGGAACAGCAGGCTGTAGCAGATCTGGCCGGCGGCGCCGGTGACGGCTACCTTGACGGGGGCTGCGGTCACGTTGGGTCTCCTCTTCGAGCAAACAGGATGGACGGTCAGAACGTAGCAGGCCCTGGCGTCCGGCAGGCGGCGTGGGGTCACCTTGGGGGACGCCGGTAGCCTGCGGGGCATGCGACTCTATCTGGTGCGGCACGGCCGGACGGCGTCCAACGTGGCGGGGCTCCTCGACACCGCGCACCCCGGGGCGGCCCTCGACGAGGTGGGGCTGGCGCAGGCCGACGCCCTCGTCGACCGGCTCGCGGAGGCCACCCTCGACGCCGTGTACAGCAGCGACATCCCCCGGGCCGTCCAGACCGCCACCCCGCTCGCGGCGGCGCGGGCTCTGGCGCTCATCCCGCTGGCGGGTCTGCGGGAGATCCCGGCCGGCGACCAGGAGATGCGAGACGTCTGGGACGCCTACATCGACGTCCTGCGCGCGTGGGCCCTGGGCCGGCCGCACGTGCGGCGTCCCGGCGGGGAGAGCGGCCACGAGTTCTTCGGGCGCTACGACGCGGCCGTCGCGTCGATCGCGGACGCCGGCCACTCGGCTGCGGTGCTGGTCAGCCACGGGGCGGCGCTGCGCACCTGGGTCGGCCACCGGGTGCGCGATCTGACGCCCATGGAGGTGGCCCGCCGTCGCCTCGGGAACACGGCGATCGTCACCATCGAGGGCGAACCCGACGACTGGCGGCTGCTGGACTGGGACGACGGCGTCCACCACGACACGCCCGCCGGGCGCCGGCCGGCCGGGCGCCGCGACTGAGCCCGGACGCGACGGTGCCCCGCCGGAGCGCTCCGGCGGGGCACCGAGACGGGGCGAGGGTCAGTGCGCGACCGCGCCCTCGGCCCCCGCGCCGGTCATGGAGCGGACCTCCATCTCGGCCTGCTTCTCGGGGAACTCGGGGGCGCTGGTGAGCGTCCCGAGGATGCCCAGGAGGAACCCGACCGGCACCGACACGATGGCCGGGTTGTCGTAGGGGAACCAGGCGAAGTTCATCGTCGGGAACATCGCCGAGGGCACGCCCGACACCGCCGGCGAGAAGGCGATCAGCACGATCGCGGTGATCAGGCCGCCGTAGATGCTCCACAGCGATCCGCGGGTGTTGAACCGCTTCCAGTACAGGGAGAACAGGATCGACGGCAGGTTGGCGGACGCCGCCACGGCGAAGGCCAACGCCACCAGGAAGGCGATGTTCATGCTCTTGGCGAAGATGCCGCCCACGATGGCCAGGGCGCCGATCACCAGCACGGTGATCCGCGCGATGCGGACCTCCTGGGCGGGGTCGGCCCGGCCCCCCTTCAGCACCGAGTTGTAGATGTCGTGGCTGAAGGACGCCGAGGCCGTGATCGTGAGGCCCGCGACCACCGCGAGGATGGTCGCGAAGGCGACCCCGGCGATGATCGCCAGGAAGATCGACCCCGGGATGCCCTGGCCGGGCAGGAAGTAGGCCAGCGCCGGGGCGGCGGCGTTCGCCTTGCCGGGCAGCGTGTTGATGACCTTCGTGGTCACGAGGGCGGCCGCGCCGTAGCCCAGCACCAGCGTGAACAGGTAGAACGCGCCGATGAGGCCGATGGCCCAGGTCACCGACTTGCGGGCCTCCTTGGCGGTGGGCACGGTGTAGAACCGCATGAGCACGTGCGGCAGGCCCGCGGTGCCGAGCACCAGCGCGATCGACAGCGACAGGAACCCCAGCGGGTCCTTGTACTTGGCGCCCGGCTCGATCATCTTCGGGGTGTTGTTGGCGTCCATCGCCTGCTGCATGACGTTCGACAGGTTGAACCCGAACAGGGCGAGCACCCAGACGGTCATGACGCCGGCGCCTGCGATGAGCAGGACGGCCTTGATCATCTGCACCCAGGTCGTGCCCTTCATCCCGCCGATCAGCACGTAGCCGACCATCAGCAGGCCGACGATGATGATGACCAGGTTCTGGGCGAACTCGCCGCTGACGCCGAGGAGCAGCGACACCAGGCCGCCGGCGCCGGCCATCTGGGCCAGCAGGTAGAAGAACGAGATCGTCAGGGTCGAGATGGCTGCCGCCAGCCGGACGGGCCGGTTCCGCATCCGGAAGGACAGCACGTCGGCCATCGTGTACTTGCCGGTGTTGCGGAGCGGCTCGGCCACGAGCAGGAGCGCGACGAGCCAGGCGACCAGGAAGCCGATCGAGTACAGCAAGCCGTCGTAGCCGGAGAAGGCGATGGCGCCGACGATGCCGAGGAAGGACGCCGCCGACAGGTAGTCACCCGCGATCGCGAAGCCGTTCTGGGTGCCGGAGAACTGGGCGCCACCGGTGTAGAAGGCGGACGCCGACCTCTTGTTGCTGCCGGCGGTCACCCGGATGATCACCGTCATCGTCACCACGACGAAGGCGGCGAAGATCGCGATGTTGAGGGCGGGGATGCCGAGTTCGAGCGGGAGCATCACTTCTTCGTCCCTTCCAGCTTGGCGCGCAGCTGCGACGCGATCGGGTCGATGTTGCGGTTCATGTGGCGCAGGTACAGCCAGGTGATGAGGAAGGTCGTGACGAACTGAAGCAGGCCCAGTACGTGGCCCAGGTTGAGGTTCCCCAGCCCGATGTTCTGGGACATGAAGGACTTGGCGTACACCGACAGCAGGACGTACCCGAAGTACCAGGCCAGGAAGAGGGCGGTCAGGGGGAAGGCGAAGGCGCGGAACTTGCGCTTCAGCGTCGCGAACTCGGCCGACGCCTGGACTTCGACGAACGCCTGCTCGTCGATGTTCCGGGTGTCGCCGATGACCGTGTTGAGTGCGGGCAGCGGGTTGTGGTCGGCCGGCAGGTGCCGCTCTGCGTCGTACGTGTGCAGGTCGGCCTGGTCGTGGCTCGACGCGCCGGACCGCTCCGGCTTCCGCTCGGCGTTGGGCGAAGTCATGAAGGACCTCCCAGGGAAGGATGGGCTGGGCTGGTCGTCCGGCCGGAGGTGGTCGGGGCGGTCAGCCGGGCCGCGGTGACGGTGAACCTCAACAAAGGTTCGGGATAGGGAATCACGACGCCGTGATTCCTGTCTAGGCGGTGTCGCAAAGATTTACCCGCGGTGGCCGAAGCTGAGAACCCGGCGACCTCAGCGGAAGACGACCGTCCGCGCCCCGTCCAGAAGGATGCGGTGCTCGGCGAACAGCCGGACCGCCTCGGCGAGCGTCCGGGACTCCAGCTCGTGGCCGATGCCGACCATGTCGGCGACCTCGTCGGCGTGGTCGACGCGCTGCACGTTCTGCTCGATGATCGGGCCCTCGTCGAGGTCGGCGGTGACGAAGTGAGCGGTCGCGCCGATGAGCTTGACGCCGCGGCTGTGCGCCTGTCGGTAGGGGTTCGCGCCCTTGAACCCGGGCAGGAACGAGTGGTGGATGTTGATCGCCCGGCCCGCGAGCGCCTCGCACAGCCGAGGGGAAAGGATCTGCATGTACCGGGCCAGCACCACGAGCTCGATGTCGAACTCGGCGACGGTGTCGAGCACCACCTGCTCGAACGCCGCCTTCGTCTCGGGCAGGACGACATGCGCGGAGAACGGCACGCCGTAGAAGGACGCCAGGTCCTCCAGGTCGGGATGGTTGGACATGATCTTCGCGACCGCGATCGGCAGACCGCCGTTGCGCTGGCGGTAGAGCAGGTCGTTGACGCAGTGGCCGGCCTTCGACGCGAGGATGAGGGTGCGCCGGCGGCGTCCGACGTAGTCGAGCTCCCAGGCGGCGCCGAGTTCCTGGACGATCGGGCCCAGGGCGGTCTCGAAGACCGACCGGTCGAAGCCGGACTGCACCTGGACCCGCATGAAGAACAGGCCGGACGCCTGAGAGACGAACTGCTGCATCTCCGTGATGTTCCCCTGGGCGGTCGCGATGGCGCCCGTCACGGCGTGCACGATGCCCTGGCGGTCCGGGCACCGGAAGCTCAGCACCCAGTGTCCGGCGTCGACGGTCTGCGTAGGGTTCACGGCGGGCCAGCCTAGCGATCCCGGCGACCGGGCCGCGGCGGTCTCGCCGGGTCCCCGGCCGGCGGGCGGGCGGGCCGGTCAGTCCGGGTCGACCGGCCGGGCGACGCGCACCCAGCGTCCGCCGACCCGACGGAACGGCTGCGCGACCCCCGCGAACGCCACCCGCCGGACCCCGGCGCAGATCGCGTCGGCGACCTCCCAGGCCTCCACGTTCTCCTCCGCCTCCGACGTCTCGGGGACCGTGAAGCGCACCCAGATCCGCGCGCGGCCGGCGATCACTTCGAGGTCGCGCGCCTCCACCGTGTGGGCGGACGCCTCGCAGGCATCCGCGGCCGCGGTCAGCACCTCCTCGGGAGCGTGACCCGGGCGAACGTCGGTGATCTCCTGCACGGCTCGGAACGACGGCATGCTCCGAGGCTAGCGGGCGACGCGGGGGCGCGCCCGGGCGGTGCTAGCCTCCCCGCATGAGCGACCCGGAGGACCGATCCCCGGCCGTCTCCTACGTCATGCCGGTGCTGAACGAGGAGCGACACCTGGCCGAGGCGGTGGGCGCGGTCCTCGCCCAGGAGTACGCCGGCGACCAGGAGTTGATCCTCGCGCTGGGGGCGTGCACCGACGCCACCCCGGCGATCGCCGCGCGGCTCGCGGCCGCTGATGCCCGGGTGCGGATCGTGGCCAACCCGGAGAGCCACATCTCGGCCGGGCTCAACCGGGCCATCGCGGCGGCCCGGCACCCCGTCATCGTCAGGGTGGACGCCCACGCGACGCTTCCGCCCGGCTACACCGCGACCCTGGTGTCGGCGCTGCGGCGCACCGGTGCCGCCGTGGTGGGGGGGCTCATGGAGGCGCACGGCGACTCGCCCCTCCAGCGCTCGGCGGCCCGGGCCTACAACAGCCCGTTCGGGTTGGGCGGCGGCGCCTATCACGGCACCGACCGGGAGGGGGAGGCGGAGTCCGCCTACCTGGGCGTCTTCCGTCGGGACGCGCTGGCGGCGGTCGGCGGGTACGACGAGACCCTCCTCCGTGGGGAGGACTGGGAACTCGCCTTCCGCCTCCGGGCCGCGGGGTACCGGGTGTGGCTGGTCCCGTCGGTCCGGGTCGGCTACTGGCCCCGGGACACCTTCGGCCGACTGGCCCGCCAGTTCTTCGCCACCGGCGCCTGGCGCGCCGAACTGGTGCGCCGGCAGCGGCGCACGTCCCTGCGCTACCTGGCCCCGCCCCTCCTCGTGCTGGGGCTGGCGCTGTCCCCGGCCGCCGCCGCCGCACTCCGGTGGGGGCGTCCGCGGGGGCCGGCTCGGGGCGTGCTGGCGGCCGCGGCGTCCGTCCCGGTGGCGTACGCGGTCGGGCTGGCCCTGGTGGTGCGCCGGATGGGGGGAGCGACCCCGGCCGACCGGGCCCGGGACGCCGCCGTGCTCGCCACCCTGCACACGAGCTGGGGGCTGGGCTTCCTGCGCGGCCTCGCGGTCGGCGCCCGCGGCACCGTGGATCGCTCGCGCGTCCGCTAGCCCCGAGGGTGTCGGGGCGGCCCGGTAGCGTCGCGGCATGCTGACCACCCTGGCCGTCCGCGGGTACCGCTCCCTGCGGGACGTCGTGCTCGACCTGGGGGCGCTCACCGTCGTCACCGGCGCCAACGGCACCGGCAAGTCCAGCCTCTACCGGGCCCTCACGCTGCTGGCGGACGCGGCCCGCGGCCGCCTGGTCGGGGGCCTCGCGGCCGCGGGCGGCCTGCCGTCGGTGCTCTGGGCGGGTCCCGAGAGCATCAGCGGGGCGATGCGCCGCGGCGAGGTGCCCGTGCAGGGCACCGGGGGCCGCCGCGCCCCGATCAGCCTCGGGCTCGGCTTCGCCACCGCCGACCTGGGGTACCTCATCGACCTGGGGTTGCCGTCGCCGGGCGCCCCGACGATGTTCCTGCGCGACCCCGAGATCAAGCGGGAGGTGATCTTCGGGGCCCCGGTCCTGCGGCCCGCGGCCCTGCTCGTCGAGCGGAATCGCAGCACCGTGCGCGTCCGCGAGGAGCACGGCCTCACCGACCTGGGGTGGCGGCTGCCGGTGCACGCGGGGCTCCTGGACGAGTTGGCCGACCCCCTGCACCACCCCGACGTCGCGGCGATCCGCGCGGAGGTCCTGGGGTGGCGCTGCTACGACTCCTTCCGGGTGGACGCCGCGGCCCCGGCCCGGCAGCCCCACGTCGGCACCCGCACCGAGGTGCTGGCCGCGGACGGCGCCGACCTGGCGTCGGCGGTCCAGACCATTCTGGAGTCGGCCTGGGCCGGGCCGTTCGCGGCCGCGGTCGCGGACGCCCTGGGGGCGCGCCTGCGGGTGGTCGAGTCGCTCGGGCGCTTCGAGGTCGTCCTGGCCGCCGACGGCATGCTGCGCGAGCTCGCCGCCGCCGAGTGGTCGGACGGCACGCTGCGGTTCGTGCTGCTGGCCGCCGCGTTGCTCAGCCCGCGCCCGGCGGGCCTGCTGGTCCTGAACGAGCCCGAGGCGTCGCTGCACCCCGACGTGCTGCCGGCGCTGGCCCGCCTGATCCGCGACGCCGCCGGACGCACCCAGGTCATGGTCGTCACCCACAGCCGCCCGCTGGTGCGGGCGCTCGCCGGCCACGGAACGGTCTGCCACGAACTGGTCAAGAGCGTGGGCGAGACCCTGGTGGACGGTCAGGGGCTGCTCACCCGCCCGGCCTGGAACTGGGGCGCCCGCTAGGAGGGCGCTGAACAATCTGCGCGTCGAGGGCTGATCTTGGGCGGCACCTGAAATTGTTGGGTGGTGCAGGGTGAGGCTGGCAAGCAGCGGGACTTGTTCGATGTGTCGTCGGTCGCGGGGCATCTGTTGCCGGCG
>JAAYTZ010000015.1 GCA_012517965.1 Propionibacterium sp.
AGTGCGGTGGCGAGGGTTTCCAGATCGGAGTCCACGAGAACCTCCCGGTTCGAAGTTGGGTCGCAACTCCGATGCTGGAGACCCTCGCCCAGGATTAACAGCGGCCACGCCGCGAACCCTTGGACTTACTCATCTAGGCGGTCGCCCCCCCGGACGCCCCCGGCGCCGTCCCACCTGGTGGGCACGACCGGAAGCCGGGCACCGCGGCGAGCAGCTCCCGCGTGTAGTCGCGCTGCGGGTCCTCGAACACGGACGCCGCCGGCCCGGCCTCGACGACCCGGCCGCGCTGCATGACGACGGCCGTGGAGCACACGTGCCGGACGACCCGCAGGTCGTGACTCACGAAGATCATCGTGAGCCCGAAGCGGTCGACCAGTTCGGAGAGCAGGTTCAGCACCTGCGCCCGCACCGACACGTCCAGCGCCGACACCGGCTCGTCGGCGATCAACACGTGCGGCTTCGGGGCCAGGGCGCGGGCGATGGCGATCCGTTGCCGCTGCCCGCCGGAGAACTCGTGCGGGTAGCGGTCGGCGGCGGCGTAGTCGAGGCCCACGGCCTCCATCAGTTCGCGGACCCGCTCATCGGGGTCGAGGGCGGCCAGTTCCCGCGTGATCAAGGGCGAGCGCAGCGGCTCGGTGATGATGCGACGGACCTTCATGCGGGGATCCAGCGAGCCGCGCGGATCCTGGAAGACCAGTTGGACGCGGCGGCGCAGGAAGCCCAGTTCGCGCTCGGGGCGTCCGGTGACGGGCTGCCCCTCGAAGGTGACCGATCCGGACGTGGGGCTGTCGAGGGCGGCGAGCAGCCGGATGAGGGTCGACTTCCCGGAGCCGGACTCCCCCACCACGCCCACACGCTCGCCGCGGTGGACGGTGAGGTCGACGCCGTCCAGGGCCACCACGCGACGGGGCCCCCGTCCGTAGACGCGCGTCAACCGCCGGGCGTCGAAGATCAGCTTCGTGCTCATCGCGCCCCCTCCGCCGGCCGGGTGTAGAAGTCGTCGACCGTGGGCAGCCGACCGCCGGGGGGCACCAGGTCGAGCCGGGCGGTGGCCACCAGCCCGCGGGTGTAGGGATGCTGAGGGGCGTCGAAGATCTCGGCCGTGGAGCCGGCCTCGACGATCTCGCCGTCCAGCATGACCAGGATGTCGGAGCACAACTGCGAGACCACGGCCAGGTCGTGGGTGATGAACAGGCAGGCGGCGTTCTCCAGGGTGAGCACCCGGTCGAGGACCTGCAGCACCCGCGCCTGGACGGTCACGTCGAGCGCCGTCGTCGGTTCGTCGCAGATGACGAGGTCGGGGCTGTTGATCAGCGCCATCGCCGTCACGACGCGCTGCCGCTGCCCGCCGGACAACTGGTGGGGGTAACTGTCGGCGACCCGCTCCGGATCATCGAAACCCACCTCGGCCAGCATCGCGAGCACCCGCTCCCGGGCGGGCCCGGCTTCGGCGCCGGCGTGCAGGCGCAGCACCTCGGCGACCTGCCGGCCGCACCGCATCGTCGGGTCGAGTGCGGTCATCGGCTCCTGGAAGATCATCGTGATCTCGTCGCCGCGCACCTCGGCCATCGAGCGGTCGGACCGGCCGACGAGTTCCGCGTCCCCCAGCCGGATCGAGCCGGTGACGCGCGCGTAGTCGGGCAGGAGCCCCATGATCGCCAGCGAGGTCACCGTCTTCCCGCTGCCCGACTCCCCGATCAGCCCGAGCCGCTGGCCGGGCGCGACGGTGAACGACACGCCGCGCACGGCGGGCGGGCGGCGTCCGAAGGCGACCGTCAGGTCGCGGACGTCGAGCAGCGGCGAGGCGGTCACGCCACCTCCTCCCGGAGCCTGGGGTCGAGGTGCTCGCGCAGCCCGTCACCCAGCAGGTTGAACCCGAGCACGGCCACCGCGATGGCCACCCCCGGGATGACGGCCTGCTCGGGGTGCGCGAACCAGACGCTCTGGGCCTGCTGCAGCATGGAGCCCCAGGTCGGGGTCGGCGGCCTGGTGCCGAGCCCGAGATAGGACAGCGCGGCCTCGGCCAGGATCGCCAGGGCGAACGACACCGTCGCCTGGACCCCGACCAGGGGGGCGATGTTGGGCAGCACATGGGTGCGGGCGATGGCGAGCCGGCCGATGCCGCAGGCACGCGCGGCCAGCACGAAGTCGGACGCCAGCACCTGCAGCGCGCCCGCCCGGGCCACCCGCAGAAACTGCGGGATGGAGGCGAGCCCGATGGCGACCATCGCGGTCTCGGTCGACCCGCCGAACAGCCCGGCGAGCAGGATGGCCAGCAGGAGGGCCGGGAAGGCCTGCGCCACGTCGGTGGCGCGCAGCAGCACCTCGGACGCCCGGCCCGGCAGTTGGGCCGCCCAGAGGCCCAGCGGGACGCCGATCAGGACGGCGATGCCGACGGCGATGACGCCGACGTACACCGTGCTCTGGGCTCCGGCCAGGAGCCGGCTGAGGAGGTCGCGGCCGAAGGCGTCCGTGCCGAGCGGATGCGCGGCGGACGCCGGCTGGAGGCGGGCCCCGGCGGGCATCGTCGGGTCGTACGGCGTCCAGAAACGGGACAGGAGGGCGGCGGCCACCACCAGCGTCACCAGGACCGCCCCGACCCTGAGCTCGAGCCCTCTCATGCGCGCCCGCCCGCCCGCAGCCGGGGGTCGATGAGGACGTAGGCGACCTCGACCAGGGCGTTGATGACGAGCACGGCCAGGACGAGCAGCATGACGACGGCCTGGAGGACCATGACGTCCTTCCGGTCGGCGTAGGTGAGCAGCAGCGAGCCCAGCCCGGGCAGGATGAAGACCTTCTCGACGACGACCGCCCCCACCAGGATCGCCGCGAGTTGAAGACCCAGCACCGTGACCAGGCTGAGGGCCGCGTTGCGGACGCCGTGGCGCAGCAGGGCGCGCCCCTGCGTCCACCCGACGGCGCGGGCGGTGCGGAAGTAGTCCTCGTGCAGGACCTCCAGGAACGCCGAGCGGACGTAGCGGATGAGCACCGCGGCCTGGACCAGGGCCAGGGACACCACGGGCAGCACGAGGTGTCGCGCCCACTCGACCGGGTCCTGCGCGAACGGCACGTACATGTTCGGCGGCAGGACCCGCAGCCGGACGCCGAAGAAGATCGACAGCAGGATGCCCGCCCAGAAGGCCGGCACCGCCATTCCCAGCTGGGCGAGCACCGACACGGCGCCGCCTTGCCAGTGCCGGCGGCGCAGCGCCGACACCATCCCGAGCGGGAGCGCGATGACGATCGCCAGCAACAGCGACAGCGCCGCCAGGGAGCCGGTGACGGGCAGGGTGGGCGCGATGAGCGCCGTCACCGAGTCGCCGGTGGCGAAGGAACGCCCGAAGTCGCCGCGGAGCATGCCGGCCACCCATTCGACGTACCGCACCGGCAGGGGCCGGTCGAGCCCCAACTCGGCTCGCTTCGCGGCGATGGTCTCGGGGGTGGCGCTGGTGCCCAGCAGCGCGGTGGCGGGGTCACCCGGCAGCGCCTGGCAGGCGAGGAAGATCACCACCGAAGCACCGAGGAGGCTGAGCGCGAACACGCCCAGCCTCCCGGCGATGCTGCGGATCATGGCCGGCGGGCTACCGCGTCGCGATCGTGGTGACGTCGAAGCTGTCGGTGGTCTGGTTCTGGCTGACGCCGGTCACGGTCGCCTTGGTCACCACCAGGTTCGGCATCATGTAGAGCCACACCGACGCAGCGTCGTCGGCCAACTGACGGGCCGCCTTCTTCATCAGGTCCGGGTACTGCTCCCGGGGGGCCTGGTCGGCCGCCAGCCAGAGCTGGTTGAAGGCCGGGTTGGCGTACCCCCAGTAGTAGTTGGGGAACTGCGAGTTGTCGTAGGTGTTGAGGTCGCGCGCCTCGACGTGGGCGACGATCGTGAGGTCGTAGTCCTTGCCGACGAAGACCTGCTGGACCCAGTTCGGCCAGGGCTGCGGCTCGAGGACGACGTTGATGCCCACGGCCTTCAGCATCGCGGTGATGTCGGTCGCCGCGGCCGTGGCGTACGGCAGGTTGGCGGGCCTGAAGCGGAGCGTCAGATCGGTGGCCCCCGCCTCCTTCAGCAGGGCCTTCGCCTGCTCCGGGTTGTAGGCGTTCACGCCGGACAGGTCCTCGTAGTAGGGGTCCGTGGGCACCGTCATCGATCCGATGATGGTTCCCCGGCCGGCCTGGACGTCGTCGAGCACCTTCTTCTTGTCGATCGCCAGGGCGATGGCGCGCCGGACGCGGACGTCCTTCAGCGCCGGGCTGGCGTTGTTCATGCTCATCGTGACCTCGGCGTTGGTCGAGCCCTCCACGATCGTGAACCTGGCGGGGTCGGCGAACTGGGCCAGGGAGTCGGGCGCCTGCTCGTTGGCGATGATGTCGATCGTGCCGGCGAGCAGGGCCGAGTTCATCGCGTTCGGGTCGGCGATGTACTTGAACGTGACCGTGTCGAAGCGGCCCGGGGTGCCCCAGTAGCCGGGGTTGCGCTCCAGCACCAGGCTGTCGCCCTTCCGCCACTCCTTCACCTGGTAGGGGCCGGACCCCGCGCTCTTGGAGGCCAGGGTGGCGAACCCGTCGGGGTCGGCGATCAGGCCCGGGGTGTCGCCCATCGCATACAGCCAGGTGTTGGACGGTCGGGTGAGGGTGACCTTGAGGGTGGTCGGGTCGACCGCCGTGGCCGACTGGACGACCTTCATCCAGGTGGAGTACTTCGCGCCCACCGGCACCGGCGTGCCGTCCGGTGCGGTGACCGGCTTGCCGTCCACCTGGCCGGTGCGGATGCGGTCGATGTTCTTGACCACCGCCTCGGCGGTGACCTGCTTGCCCGACGCGAATTTGGCGGTGGGGTTGAGGTAGAAGGTGTACGTGCGCCCGTCGGGGCTGACCTCCCAGCGCTGGGCGAGCAACGGCTGGGGGACGCCGTCGGAGTTGATCTTGAGCAGCGTCTCGTAGACGTTGAACAGCTGAGCCTGGGCGGACGCCGCCGGCGCCTGCGCGGTGGGATCGAGGGTGATGAGTTCCGGGTGGGCCGCGATGGTGAGGGTCTTGGCGGCGGGCGCCTCCGTCGGGCTGGCGGACGCCCCGGGAGCCGACGTGCCGGGGGTCGTTTGGCCGGTGCACGCCGCCAGCGTCGTCAGCGCCAAGGCGGCGGCGACGGCCGCCACCCTGCGCCCGAGGCCGAGTCGAGTGTGCGGCGTCCGGTTACCCATGGACCCTCCTGATCAGGCGTTTCGCGCTAGCGGACGCCAGCTTACCGGCAGGGCCCCGCCGACCTCCGATCATCCCGCTCAGGGGTGTCTCGGCCGGTGCAGCCCCGATTTGGCTTCCGGCGGGGCATCCCGTAAAGTTGGGCGGGTCAACGCGGGGTGGAGCAGCTCGGTAGCTCGCTGGGCTCATAACCCAGAGGTCATAGGTTCAAATCCTATCCCCGCTACCAGATGCCACAGGGCGGCTCTCCGGAGCCGCCCTGTGGCGTCTCCGGGGTGATCGACTCGCTGAGGCTGCGGGTCACCCGGCCTGGGGACAGACCCCGCACACCTGGGCCACTACACTGTTATTGTTATTGTCCCTGTCTGTGACCGCCCCTGGGGAGATGCTCTTGGCTGGACGCTCGCACTGGCAGCGCTCGCGGCGCTCTCTCGCCGGAGCCCTGCTGATCGCGCTCGGTGCCATCATCGCCGCCCCCGCCATCGCCGTCGCTGCGGTTCCCGCCACTGCATCCTCGGGGGCCGCCGACGAACTGACCGTGAGCGAACCCGCCCAGCCCGAACCGGCGGCCACGCCGGGAGTGACGGCCAACCCCCAGGGTGGCGGCGGCCCCGCCGAGCCGCCGGGGTCACCCACTCCGCCGGGCAACGCCACCGGCCAGCAGACAGCAGCGGCCCCCCCGCCCGCCCCCGCGCCGGAGACCACGGTGAACGCCCCCGCGCCGGAGACCACCGCGGACGCCCCCGCGCCGGAGACCACCGTGAACGCCCTTCCGACCGACGTCCCCGCGAGCGTGCTCCCGGCCCTGCCGACCCAGGCCGCCACCCCCACCAAACCCACCCAAGCCGCCACCCCCACCAAACCGGTGAAGACGAGCGTCTCGCCGGGTGAGACCGCGGCGTCCGAAGCGCCGGCAGAGCCCTCCCCGGGTGCCGCGTCGCCGGCCCCGGCCCGGACGACTGCGGGGCCGGGAACCGCCGCGCCTGCGGCCAACCGCACCGACGGTCCGCGCACGACCGGGGCCACGACCGCCCCCACGGCCACCGCGATCCCGAAGCCGATCGCCCAGCAGATCGCGGAGAGCCCCCTGGTCCCGATGCTGGGCGGGGGCGTCGTCATCGGCGGCCTCATCCTCGCGCTGATGCCGCCCACCGGGGGCGGCATCGGGCCCCGGCTCAAGCCGTAGCGGGCCTTGCCTCCTCCCTCGGCCGACGTGTGCTTCGATGGTGGAATGACAGCGAACGCCACACTCGGGTACCCGCTGGTCCAGCGCACCCTGGACAACGGCCTCCGGGTGATCGTCAACCCCGACCACGCGGCGCCGGTCGTCGCGGTCAACCTCTGGTACGACGTGGGCTCCCGAGACGAGGATCCCGGAGCCTCAGGGTTCGCCCACCTGTTCGAGCACCTCATGTTCCAGGGCTCGGCCAACGTGCGCAGCGGGGAGCACCTGGCCGCGCTGCAGGCGGCCGGGGCGTCCGTCAACGCAACGACCTGGTTCGACCGCACGAACTACTTCGAGGCGGTCCCCACCGGGGCGTTGGATCTGGCGCTGTGGCTGGAGTCGGATCGGATGGCGACCCTCCCGGTGGCCCTCACCCAGGCCAACCTCGACAACCAGCGCGACGTGGTGAAGGAGGAGAAGCGGCAGCGGTACGACAACGTGCCCTACGGGGACGTCATCGAGCACGCCCTCGCCCTCACGTTCCCGGCCGGTCACCCCTACGGGCATCCCGTGATCGGCTCGATGGCCGATCTGGACGCCGCGACCACCGAGTCCGCCGCCTCGTTCTTCCGCCGCTACTACCACCCGGGCAACTGCGTCCTGACACTGGCCGGCGACATCGAACCCGACGATGGGTTCACCCGCGCGGAACGCTACTTCGGGGCCCTGCCCGCCGGCCCGACCCACCGTCGCCCGCCCGCCGAGCCACTGCCCCCCCTCGCGGGCGTTCCGCGCGTCACGCTCACCCAGCCGGTGCCCCAGGACGCGGTCTACCTCACCTGGCGGCTGCCGGCCCGCGGCACCCGGGCCTTCGACGCCTCCGACATCGCCCTGGACATCCTGGGCGGCAGCCAGACCTCCCGCCTGTACCGTGCCCTCGTGCGGGACGGCGGGCTGGCGTCCGGGGCGGGAGCCTCGGCCATGGGGCTCATCGGCGGCACCTCCCTCGGCCTCGCCTTCGCCCGCGCGCTCGACGGCGTCCGGACCGGCGCCCTGGAGGACGCGATCGACGCCGAACTGCGGCGATTCGGCGAGGAGGGCCCCACCGCCGACGAGCTCGAGCGGACCCGGGTGCAGTTCGAACGCGAGTGGCTGAGCCAGCTGGCCCGCGTCGAGACCCGGGCCGACCTGATCGGCGGCTACGCGGTGCTGCATGGCGACCCGGGGTTGGTCAACACCCGGATCGCCGAGTTCGGCTCGGTCACAGCCGAGGAGGTGCGGGACGCGGCGCGGACCTGGCTCCAGCCCGAGCAACGCGCGGCGATCACCTACCGACGTGGCCCGCTGGGCGGAGGGGAGGAGTGATGGCCGGCCTGCCCCGCCCCGCGGTCGCCCCGCCCCCCGCCTGGTCCTTCCCGAAGCCGGTCCGGTTCGTGTTGGACAACGGCCTGCGGGTGCAGCTCTACCACCTGCCCGGCCAGTACGTGATCTCGGCGGGCATCGCCTTGGACGTCCCCCTGGCAGCCGAGCCCCGCGACCGCGAGGGCGTCGCCGGACTCGTGGCAGCCACGCTCGACCAGGGCACCCGCAGCCACCCGGGCGCGTCCTTCGCGGACGCCGTCGAGCGTTGCGGCGCGGTCTGGCAGGCAACCATCCACCACGGCGGCACCCAGGTCTACGTGGACGTCCCGGGCTCCCGGCTCGCCGACGCCCTGCCGCTGCTGGCCGAGGCGCTCCTCGAGCCCGACCTGCTGGACGCCGACGTCGCGCGCGAACGGGCGATCACCCTGGCCGAGATCGAGCAGCACCTGGCGACGAGCGCCGGGCGGGCCGACCAGGTGTTGCGGAGCTCCATCGTCGACGCCCGCTACCGGGCCTCCAGGCTGCGCGACGGCGAGCCCGCCACCCTGCGGACGGTGACCGGGGACGACGTCCGGGCCTTCCACGCCGAACACTACGGCCCTCAGGGCGCCACCTTGGTCCTCGCCGGCGACTTCCCCAGCGACCCCGCCGCCTTGGTCGAGGCCACCTTCGGTGGCTGGACGAACCCCGCACAGCGGCCGGCGTCCCACGAGGTCCCCCGGCCCGGACCACGGGAACTGCTGCTGGTGGACCGCCCGGGATCGGTGCAGGCCGACGTGCGGATGGCCCGCTTCACCATCGACCGGCACGATCCGCGCTGGGCCGACCTGCAGATCGCCGCCTACGCCCTCGGCGGCGCCTTCCTGAGCCGCCTGAACAGCGTCCTGCGCGAGGAGAAGGGCTACACCTACGGCGTCCACGCCGTCACCGCCCCGCTGCGGTCGAGCGGCTACACGACCGTCTCCGGCTCGTTCCGCAACGACGCCGTGGCGGACGCCGTCGCCACCATCCCCGGCCTGCTCGACGTGACCGCCCGGCCGCTCACCCCCCGGGAGGTCGACGACGCCCGCACCTACCTCCTCGGAGTGCAGCCCCTGCAGTACGCGACGGCCGCCGGGGTCTGCAACGGGGTCATGTCCCTGGTGACCGCGGGGCTGGACCCGGAGTTCGTGGACCGCCTCCGGGCAGCCTACGAGCGGGTGACGCCGGAGTCGGCCACCAGGGTCACGGCCGAACTGCTGCCGCCCGCCGAGCTCAGCCTGGTCGTGGTCGGGGACTCCGGCGTGCTGGCCGGCCCCCTCGGCGAGCACGGGTTCGACGTCACCGTCGTCCGCGCCGCCGCGGAGGCTCCGCTCAGCGTCCCATCGCCTTGAGCGCCTTGGCGATCTCGGCCTTGGCCTCGTTGACCTTGGCCTGATAGGTCGCCAGGTCGCCACTGCGCAACGCGGCCTCGGCGTCCGTCATGGCCTGGTTGGCGGCGGCCAGCGCCGCCGCTGCGGCCGCCTCGTCGACCGGGCCGGTCGGAGCCGGCGCCGTCGGGGCCGGCGTGGGCGCGGTGGGGCTCGGTGACGTCGGGGTCGTCCCGCCCGGGGTCGGCACCGGCGCGACCGGAGCCTCCCCGGTCTCGGCGCCCGCGTCGCCGGCGAACACGGCGTCCAGGGCCTCCTGCAGGGTCGTGCCGATCCCGACGTGCGGGCCGAACCGCACCGCCACATAGGTGAGCACCGGGTACGACCCGACGTTGCCGGTCCGCTGGGTGAAGATCGGCTGCACGTAGAGCAGTCCGCCGCCGACGGGCAGGGTGAGCAGGTTGCCCGAGATGGCCTCGGCCGAGCCCTGACTGGTGTAGTTCCGCAGCGCCTGCGCCACCTTCGCGTCGTTCATGATCGCGTTGTAGGTCTGCCCGGGACCGTCGATCTGGTGGGTGTCCGACATGCGGAGCACGCGCAGCTGTCCGTAGCCGGGACTGGCGGCGTCCGCGTTCACGGCGAGGTACGACGCCAGGTTCTGGCGGCCCTTGGGCACGAACACGCTGGTCAGGCTGAACACCGGCTGGGACTCGTTGGGCCAGCGGATGGACAGGTAGTACGGAGGCTCCTTGGTGGTGGCGTTGGCCACGGTGGGCTCCGGCGGGATCTCCCAGAGATCCGACTGCTGGTACCAGGCGCCCGGGTCCGTCATGTGATAGCGGCCCAGCAGTTGCCGCTGCACCTTGAACAGGTCCTCGGGGTACCTGAGGTGGTCGAGCAGGTCGGGGCTCACCGCGCTCTTGGGCTTGACGACCCCCGGGAACGCCGCCGAGTAGGCGCGCAGCAACGGGTCGTTCTCGTCCCAGGCGTACAGGTCGACCGTTCCGTCGTAGGCGTCGACGACGGCCTTGACGGAGTTCCGCATGTAGTTGACCTCCTCGGCCACCTGCAGACCGACGCCGCGGGTGAGCGAGTCGGAGGTGGCCCCGGCCAGCGACACGCCCTGGCTGTTCGGATAGCTGCCGGACACCGTGTAGGTGTCCACGATCCACACCAGCCGTCCGTCCACGACCGCCGGGTAGATGCTGTTGTCGGTCATCAGCCAGGGCGCCACCTGGCGGATCCGCTGCTCCGGCGTCCGGTCGTACAGGATGCGGGACGCGGAGTTGACGCGATCGGACAGCACGATGTTGATGTCCGAGAATCGCAGCGCGAACAGGATCCGCATCGCCAGGTTGCCGACGCCGACACCGCCCTTGCCGTCGTAGACGTAGTAGCTCTCGCCTCCGCCCGCGCCGCCACCGGGGGTGTCGAGCTCGATCGGCGCTTGGCCCTCCTCGCGCCCGACGATCGCGAACTGGGTCGACTCCTGGCCGAAGTAGATGCGGGACTGGGTCTGTGCGATCTGGCCGATGGGCGGGATGTCCCGGGTGATCCACACGGGCTCGCCGTTGGGCTGGCGGCGGTTCCCGTAGGTCGACACGAACCCGAACCCGTGGGTGTAGACCGTGTGGAGGTTGTTCCAGTTGCGGTCCGGGATGCCCGCCAGGTTGAGTTCGCGGGCGGCGACCACCACGTCGGTCTCCTTGCCGTCGAGCTTGTACCGGTCGACCGCGAGCGTCTCGGGGAAGGTGTAGTACCCGCGAACCTGCTGCAACTGCTCGAAGGTCGTGGCGATCACCGCCGGATCCATCAGCCTGATGCCGGGGAGGGTCGCGGCGTCCTCCTTCAGTTGCCCGGCGCTGACGTTGGTGATCGCCGGGTACTCCTCGATGGTGACACCATCCAGGCCGAAGGCCTGCCGGGTCGCCTTGACGTGCTCGGCGATGTAGGGCCGCTCCCGGTCCGGTTCGTTCGGCCTGACCGTGAAGGCCTGGACGATCGCGGGGTAGATCAGCGACAGGATCAGCCCGGAGACGATCATGAGCACGACCGCCACCATCGGGATGAGGATCCGGTTGACGAAGGCGTTCACGAGGAACAGCGCGGCGACGACGAAGGCGATCACGGCGATCACCAGCTTGGCCTGCATGCGCGCGTTGTCGTCGGTGTACTTGAGCCCGTCGAAGAGCCCGCCGGGCGACAGCATGAGCCCGTAGCGGTCGAGCAGGTTCTCGAGGCCGTACACGACGGACGCCAGCGCGGCCAGGACCGACAGGTGCCGGGCCACGGGGGCCGGAGCCGCTCCCGCCGCCCGCGGGCGGCCCGAAGCGAGGTTGCCGACGGCGAAGTGGATGGCCACGGCGGCCACCAGCCCGAAGATCAGAGCGCTCAGCAACAACGACGACCCCAGCCGCCACACGGGGTACTCGAGCATGTAGAAGGTCGTGTCGAGGCCGAACGTGCTGTCCGTCACGCCGGAGGGGGTGCGGTTGAGCCAGGCGAGGATCGGCAGCGTCTGGGTGGTGGCCGACAGGCCCGTCATCGCCCCGAGCACGGCGGCCGGCACGAGCACCACCAAGCGGACGTTGGCCTCGAGCGCGTCGCGGTAACGGTCCAGGATCGCGCTGGCCCCGCGCCGCCGGGCCGTCGGGCGCAGGCGGTAGGCCAGGTAGATGTTCCCCCCGACCACCAGCGCCATGGCGACGAAGCCGATCGCGAACAGGGCGGCCTGCGTGCCCAGCTGGGTCCAGAAGACCACGGGGAAGCCGATCGCGTCGTACCACAGCTTGTCGGTGTACACGCGGGAGATCGTCACCGCGGCGAAGGCGAGCGCGACCAGGACGAGGACCGTCACCAACAGCGGGCTCCGACCCGGTGCTGCGACGGGGCGGGCGAGGCCGGGGATGCTCATGATTCAGGACTCCAGGGTTCGGGCGAGGGCGCGGGCGAGACCGGGGACCAGGTCGGCCCCCGACAGCAACGCATCGGGAGCGGACTTGAGGCGGGCCACGCCGTGGGCGGCCCCCGATCGCGTGACGGCGACGACGACGCGCACGTCCTGCCGTCGCGGATGGGCGGCGACGAAGTCCGCGGCGGCGTCCGGCTCGTCGGGGATGTGGGGTTCCACCTCGGGGGGGACGAACACCCGCTCGACGGAGAGCGCGCAGCCCCGCACGGTCTCGGGCCACGCGATCCGCGCCAGGTCCTCGATCAGGTCGCCGCCGGCGTGGAACTCGTCCTGCTCGACCGCCGAGAGCGCGTCGGCGGACCGGTCGGCGGGCTCGGCCAGGGCGGCCGCGAGCGAGGGTTCCGCGGCGAGGAGCTCCAGGGTCGGGACCAGGGCGAACAGGCGCGCCGGCTGATCCCAGCCGAGGGCCCCCACGTGCTGCTCGATGTCCCGGCAGACGCGAACCAGGGGGTCTCCCCCGCCGGCCTCCGCGCGCTCGGCTGCGTCCGTCATGGGCATCCCTTCACCGACTTCTCCCGGGCGGGGTCGGCGAGCGCCTCGAGCGCCGACACCGTCTCGGCCAACGTACCCACCGCCACCAAGCGCAGGCCGGGCTGCTCACCGGCCAGGTCGACACAGTTGGCCCGCGGAACGATGAACACGGACGCCCCGGCCTGCCGGGCACCGGCGACCCGTTCCCGGACCCCCCGCACGCGGCCGACGGTGCCGTTGGCGTCGATGGTGCCCGTCCCGGAGACCACCCGGTCGTCCAGCAACTGGACCGCCGTCACCCGGTCGTAGACCGCCAGGGCGAGCATCAGGCCCGCGCTCGACCCGGCCGTGTCGGGCGCGAGGGCGAACGACACCTGGGGCGCGTAGACGTAGCCCTGCGTGAAGCTCACCCCAGCCACCGGCAAGTCGGGCCTGGACTTCGAGCCGACGGTGACGACGGCGACGTCCTGCCGGACACCGTCCCGCTGGAGCGAGAACACCACCTCGTCGCCCACCCGCCCGGAGGCGACGGCCTGGGCGGCGTCCTGCGCCGTCTGGACGGTGACCGGCATGGCGTCGCCGTTGCGGATGGCCACCACGATGTCGCCCACCCGGAGCCTGCCGGCCGCGGGGCCGGTGGCGTTCACGCTCAGGACGACCGGCACGGGGTCGACCCGGAGCCCGGCCGTGCGCAGGGCCGCGGCCGTGGCGTCCCGCTGGGCCATCTCGAACTGGGCGATCCTCTCGTCGCGGATCTCCTCCGCCGTGGACCCCGCCGGGTAGACCGCCGCGGCGGGGACGACCTCCCGATCGGGCGCCCAGTAGGCGTGCAACGCCTCCAGCAGCGACACCTGGCCGTCCGGCGGGGTCTGCGCCAGCGTGGTGAGCAGCAGCCGGCCCGACGCGGGGTAGGTCGTCACGTTGGTGACGTTCACCAAGGACGAGCCCTCGTCGTCGGACAGGAGGTCGACCACCGGACCGGGCGCCCACACCACGAACGGCACGGGCGTCAGGGTCGCGACCAGGGCACAGGCGACGAAGCAGAAGGCGGACACCACCGCCGTCCACGTCTGCCGCGTCATGAAGCCCCCTTCGCTGGACCGATCCTAGTGGGCTGCTCGGACGGTCCCGGACGTGGCCCGGCGTGCTTGGCGCGGTGCGCGACAATGGAGACCCACGACACGAAGGAGACCCCATGGCGTCCGACCGGGACCCGTTCGACGACACGGACCGTCCGGGTGAGGAGCCGAACCCGCTGGCCGAGTTCATGGCCCAGTTCGGCATCCGACCCGGCGCGGACGGCAGCGTGGACCTCAACGAACTCATGGGCAAGCTGCAGCAGGTCATGGGCCAGCTCAGCTCGCAGCTGGGCGGCTTCGGCGGCGAGGGCCTGAACTGGGCGTTCGTCAAGGACGTCGCCCGCAAGGTCACCGCGGCGCAGGGCGCCGACCCGTCGCCCACCGCGGCCGATCAGCGGGCGATCCGCGACGCGGTGGGTCTCGCCGACCTGTGGCTCGACCAGCAGATCTCGTTCGGACGCCTCGCCACCACCCCCGCCGCGTGGAGCCGGGCCGAGTGGGTCGAGAACACCTTCGACGTCTGGCGCACCCTGGTCTCGCCCGTGGCCACCTCGCTCGGGGCCGCGATCACCGGCCTCCTCGGCAAGCAGAGCGCGGAGCTCGGTGGCCTGCAGCCGATGATGGAGCCCATGATGCGGGCCGCGTCCTCGGGGATGCTGTCCGCCCAGGTCGGCCAGGCGCTCGGGCTGCTGTCCACCGACGTTCTGAGCGCGTGCGACATGGCCCTCCCGATGACCGCCAAGCCGGTCGTCGCCCTCCTGCCCGGCAACGTGGCGCGCTTCGGCGAGGGCCTCGAACAGCCGGACGCCGACGTGCGGCTGTATCTCGCGCTGCGCGAGACCGCCCGCCAGCGGCTGTTCGCGCACGTCGCCTGGCTCGGCCCACAACTCCTGGCGCTGGTGGAGCACTACGCGCGGGGCATCACCATCGACGCCACGGCGATCGAGGAGGCGATGGAGTCCCAGCTCTCCGGCCAGGTCTCCCCCGCCGACCTCGAGCGGCTGGGCGAGACGCTCTCGGGCACGCTGTTCGAACCCGTCCAAACGCCCGAACAGGCCGAGATCATGGCGCGCCTGGAGACGCTGGTGGCGTTGGTGGAGGGGTGGGTGGACGACGTCGTCGGCGTCACCACCGCCAGCCTCATGCCGGGGGCGCCCGCCCTGCTGGAGAGCGTCCGGCGCCGCCGCGCGGTGGGTGGGCCGACCGAGACAGCGCTGAAGCAACTGCTCAACCTGGAACTGCGGCCGCGCCGGGTGCGGGACGCCGCGAACCTGTGGGCCGCGCTCCGCACCGCTCGCGGCGCCGAGGCGCGCGACGCGGCGTGGGCGCACCCCGACCTCGTGCCGGCGGTGGCCGACCTGGACGATCCGCTGGGCTACGTCGAGCGGGGACGCCCCGCGGCGTCCCCCGCCTCACCGGAACTCGGCGACCTGGACGCCGACCTGGCCCGGCTGCTGGAGGAGGAGCGCGGCTCCGGCGATTGAGCCGCCGCCCCCATGGTGCGGGCGAACTCGTAGCCCTCGAGGAACGCCTGGGCACGGGCGGCGTCCGGGTAGCACCCCAGCAGGGCATGGAAGGCCGGCGAGTGCTCCGGCTCGATCAGGTGGGCGGCCTCGTGGAGCAGGACGTAGTCCACGACCCAGCCCGGCATGGCGCGGAGCCGGTCGCTGATGCGCAACTCGGCCGTGCCCGGGGTGCACGAGCCCCAGCGGTGGTGCTGGTTCGCCACCCAGCGGGCGCCCAGCGCGGGCACCTCCCCGCCCACCTGGGGCTGCAGGTGGGCGCGGTAGAGGGCGCGCACGCGCTCGCTGAGGTCGGCCTCCCCCCGTGGGGCACCCCGAGCAGCCTCCCGCGCCAGGAACCGCTCGACCAGCGGGGGCACCAGCTCCCGGCGCTGTCGCGCCGACAGGGTCGCGGGCACCACCACCACCAGGCGGCCCGCCTCCCGGAACGCCGTCAACGTGCGCCGGCGTCGCGCCGACACCCGGATCTCGTACGGTTCTGCCACGTCACCCACCCTAGACACCGCCACCGACATAGCCGCTCCGGTTGACCCGGCCGGCGCGCGGTTGTACGTTCTTCCTCCGAGGCCCCCGACCGTGTCGCGCCGCCTGCAGGGGAAGGCAAGCGGCCCGCGACACGCGGGGGCCTTGTCCGTGCCCGGAGCGGCCCAGGCAGTGCCGTGGTCTAGAGTGTGGCCCCGAACGCGCCCGGCACGCCCGTGTCCGGGGTCCAGCCGACCAACAGGAGGACCATCGTGGCCGAAGAGACCTACCAAGGTTCGTTCTACTGCGTGAAGTGCAAGGCCCATCGGGACGCCGCCGGCGCGGTCTCGGTCACCGAGAAGGGCACCCGCATGGCCAAGGCCAAGTGCCCCGAGTGCGGCACCAACCTCACCCGGTTCCTCCCGAAGAAGTAGCCCCCGGCCACCCCGCCACGAGGGACAGCACCGCCTCGCCGTAGCGGTCGAGCTTCGCCGGCCCGACACCCGGGATGCCGGCCAACTCCGCCGGCGAGGTGGGGGCCGCCTCGGCGATCGCCATCAGGGTGGCGTCGGTGAAGACGACGAACGCCGGCGCACCCACGGCGTCCGCCTCGGACCGGCGCCACGCCCGGAGGGCCTCGAAGAGGCCCTCGTCGTACCCCGCCGGACAGTCGAGGTGCCGCCGCAGCTTGCGCTCCCGGCCCGAGGTCAGGCCCCGGCCGCAGACCCGGCACCGCTGGCTGAGCGCGGACGTCTTCCCGGCCCGCTGGGTTCCGGCGACGCCCCGCGTGCGCTGCGGGGAGCGCACCAGGCCGTCGAGGAAGCGGCTCGGCGGGCGCCGGGGCCCGCCGCCGTTGCGGGTGGTCGACCACGAGATCCGCAGGTGCTCCCGCGCCCGGGTCACCCCCACGTAGAACAGACGGCGTTCCTCGGCGACCTGCTCGGGGGTGGTCGCCAGCACGAACGGCAGACTGCCCTCGTGCACGCCCATGATCGCCACGGCGTCCCACTCCAGACCCTTCGCGGCGTGCAGGGTGGCCAGCGTGACCCCCTGGCCCTGCGGCGCGTGCTGGGTCTGCCGGCGCGCCTCGAGTTCCTCCGCCAGGGCCTGGAGCGGCGCTTCGGGTGAGGCCGCGGCGAAGGCGTCCCCGAGGGCGGCCAGCGCCGCCCAGGACTCCCAGCGCTCGCGGATCAGGCCCTGGCCGTCCGGCGGCTCCGGCGTCCACCCCAGCCCGGCCAGGACGGCCCGGAACTGCTGCCCCGCCGGCTCCCCGGTGTCCGTGGTGCGGGCTGCGGCCGCGAGCGCGCGCAGGGCGGTGCGGACCTCGGCACGGTCGAAGAACCCCTCGCTGCCGCGCGTGACGTACGGGATCCCGGCCTGGGCCAGCGCCGACTCGACGTGCGGCGACATCGCGTGGATGCGGTACAGCACCGCCATCTCCTCGTACGGGACCCCCGCCGCGTGCAGCCCCCGCAGCCAGCCGACGATCGCCGCCGCGTCCTCGGGTTCGCTGGCGGCCTGCGCGAAGACGGGCTCGGGGCCCGCGGGCCGCATCGCCCGCAACTCGACCCCCGGGCCGTGGCCGCGCAGCACGGCGTTGGCCAGGGCCACGACCTGGGGCGTCGAGCGGTAGTCGCGCACCAGCTCGATGACCCGGGCGCCGGGGTGCCGGTCGGCGAACGTGGTGAGGTAGCTCGCCTGGGCCCCGGCGAAGCTGTGGATCGTCTGGGCCGGGTCGCCGACCACGCACAGGTCCTGGCGGCCCCCGCGCCAGAGGTCGAGCAGCGCCTGCTGCAGGGGGCTCACGTCCTGGTACTCGTCGACGACGAACGTGCGGTACTGGCGGCGAACCTCGCCGGCCACCTCCGGGAAGTCGGCGAGCAGCGCGGCCGCGCACAGCAGGATGTCGTCGAAGTCGACCACCCCGCGGGCCAGTTTGACCTGCTCGTAGCGGGCCAGCACCCGGCCGACCTGCTCCGGCGTCCGGCCGCCGACGGCCCGGTTCCGGCCGGGGGCGACCGCGGCGTAGTCGGCCGGGGCCACGTTCGACACCTTCGCCCAGCTGATCTCCTGGGCGAGGTCGCGCAGCAGCGCCGTCTCGGCGGGCAACCCCTCGCGGCGGGCGGCCTCGGCGACCAGCGCGATGACGCTGTCGGCGACGGGAGGCAGCGGTTGCCCGTGGGCCTGCGGCCAGAAGTACTGCGCCTGGCGAAGCGCCGCCGAGTGGAACGTGCGGGCCTGCACCCGGTGCACGCCCAGCGCCCGCAGGCGGGCGCGCAGTTCGCCGGCCGCGCGGGTGGTGAAGGTGAGCGCCAGCACCCCGGCCGGATCGAAGGCGCCCGTCGCCACCCCGTAGGCGATGCGGTGGGTCATGGCGCGGGTCTTGCCGGTGCCGGCCCCGGCGAGGACGACCACGGGGCCCTCGAGGGCCTCGGCGACGGCCCGCTGCTCGGGGTCCAGGGCGTCGAGGATCGCGGCGGGGTCGGCGGGCACGGCGTCCACTGTAGGCCCCGGCGCAGAAGTGTCGGAGCGGGCCTCTAGGGTGAACGCCATCATGGACGAGAGCGGGCTGAGACTCACACGGAGCACCGATCCGGACGCACTGGCGGCCGGGCTGATCGCCTGGCTGACGAGCCTGGACGCCGATCCCTTCGCCGCGCCGTTGTTGTTCACGCCCGGCCCGGGCGTCCAGCGCTGGCTGTCGCAGCGCATCGCGACCGGAGCCGGGGCGGAGGGTGTCTGCGCGGGCGTCCGGTTCGAGCCGCTGGCGCGGCTGGCGCCGCTGCTGTCGGGGGTCGACCCGGCGGACGATCCGTGGGCCCCGGAGCGGCTCGTCTGGCCCATCCTCGAGCTGGTCGCCGCCGGCACGCCGGGGCTGGAGCCGCTGGCCCATCACCTGTCGGGGTCCGAGCAGCGGTACGCCAACGCGACCCGGATCGCCCACCTGCTCCACCGGTACGCCCAGCTCCGGCCCGGCCTCCTGCGCTCGTGGTCGGACGCCGATGCGCCCGAAGCGCTGGGGCTCGGCTTCGACACCTGGCAGCCGGTGCTGTGGCGGGCGCTGCACGGACGCGTCCCCGAGCCCGACCCCGTGCACCGGCACGAGGAGCTGCTCGCGGACCTGGCGGCCGGGCGGGTGGGGCCGGACGCCCCCGGGGTCGCCGTCTTCGCGCCACGCCGGCTCACCGGCCCCGAGGCGGACCTGCTGGCGGCGCTGGCGGAACGGCGCCGCGTCGACGTCTGGCTCCGGGTCGACGGGCCCGCGGACGGACGCCACCCGCTGGCGACCCGCCTGGGGGGCCGCGGGGCCGAGACGGCGGCGCTGCTGACCGGGCGGGCGGCGTCCGTCACGGACCTGCCGGCGGCCCCCCGACCCGCGACGCTCCTGGGCTTCGTGCAGGAGGACCTGGCCGCGGGCGTCGCGCCCGAGCCGCGCCCGGTGACGGCGGACGACCGCAGCATCGACGTCCACGCCGGACACGGCCCCGACCGGCAGGCCGAGGTGCTGCGTGAAGTGCTGGCGGGCCTGTTCGCCGACGACCCGACCCTCGAGCCCCGCCACGTCGTCGTGGCGTGCCCCGATCCCGCCGCCCTGGCCCCTCATCTCAACGCCGTCTTCGCCGCCGGCGACGGCCCGGACGCCCACCCGGGCACGACGCTCCGCGTGCAGGTGGCCGAGCGCACGGCCGCGGACGCGAACGCCCTGTACGCGCTCGTGCGTGACGTGTTCCAGCTCGGCGCGACGCGGGCGACGGCCGACCAACTGCTCGCGCTGGCGTCCCACCCGTTCGTGGCCCGCCGGTTCGGCTTCGGGGAGGACCGCGCCGACCGGCTGGCCGAACTGGTGGGCCACGCCGCCGTGCGCTGGGGACTGCACGAGGCCCACCGCGGGCAGTTCGGCCTCTCCCGCGTGCGGCAGGGCACGTGGCAGGTCGGCGTCCAGCGGCTGCTGCTGGGCGAGGCGCTCAGCGACGACACGCTGCCGGCGGCGGGCATCATCGCCCCGGTCGACGACGTCGAGTCCTCGGACCTGGCGCTGATCGGCGCGATGGCGGAGCTGGTCAGCCGGGTCTCCCGGCTGGTCCGCCGACCCGAGTCCGCGCCGGTGCGCGACTGGGTGGCGCACGTCCGGGCCATCGCCGAGCAGCTGACGGAGGTGCCGTTCGACCAGTCGTGGCAGTCGGCCCAACTGTGGAGCGTCCTGGAACGAGTGGAACGGCGCAGCGGGGATTCCCCGGCGCCGCTGTCGGCCGCCGACGCCCTCGCCCTGCTGGACGCCGAGTTCGCCCTGCGTTCCGCGCGGCCGGCCTTCGGGGACGGATCGCTGGTCGTCTGCTCCCTCACGGCGCTCGCGCAGGTTCCGCACCGGGTCGTGTGCCTGGTCGGGCTGGACGAGCGCACGTTCCCCCGCCGGGGGCTCGCCGACGGCGACGACCTGGTGGCCGCTGCGCCGGCGCCGGGCGATCCGGATCCCGGGCGCGACGACCGTCAGGCCTTCCTGGACGCGCTCGGAGCGGCGCGGGAGCGGCTGGTGGTCGTCTACCAAGGCTGGTCGAGCCACACCCGGGAGCACCGGCCGGCCCCCGCCGGTGTCGTGGACCTGCTGGAGGTGGCCGCCCGGGTGGCCGGCGTCGATCCGGCGAGCCTGGTGACCGACGAGCCGCTCCAGCCCTTCTCGCCGACGCTGTTCGGCCCCGTGCCGCGCAGCTTCGACCGGGCGGCGCTGCGGGCTGCGCGGGCGCTCGCCACCCCCCGCCGAGTGCCCGCCCCCCGGCGCTACGAGGTGGGCCTCGTGCCGCTGGCCGAGCCGGTGGCGGCCCTCGACCTGGACCAGGTGCGGACGTTTCTGGGCCATCCGGCGAAGTACTTCCTCAAGGAGCGGGCGGGGCTGGTCCTCGGCGACGACGAGAGGCTCGCGACGGAGTTGCCGCTGCAGCTGGACGGCCTCGCGCGCTGGCAGATCGGGGATCGCCTGCTCACCCGGTTGCTGCACGGCCACAGCCTCGAGCAGGCTCAGAACGCCGAATGGTTGCGCGGGGAGCTTCCGCCCGGGCACCTCGGGCGCCGGGTCCTCGACGACGTCACCGCGACCGCGCTCGGCGTGGCCCGGGCCGCGGCGGCCGTGACCGACGCGCCACCCGAGACGCACACGATCGACCTTGACCTGGACTCGGTGCGGCTCACCGGGCGGGTGCCGACCCGCGGCGATGTGACGCTGGCGACGGAGTTCGGCCGGATCGGCCCCAAGCACCTCGCGGGTCGCTGGGTGGACGCGCTCGCCCTCACCGTGCAGCTCGAACGCCCCGTGGACGCCGTGCTGCTGGGTGCGCGCAAGCGTACGCGGCTCGCGGCCCCCGAGCCCGATGCCGCGCGCGTGCTGCTGGGCACTCTGGTGGCCTTGGCCGCCGACGGTCTCCAGCGGGTGCTGCCTCTGCCCCCCTGGGTCGGGTACCTGTGGGCCCAATGCCGGGCACGGAACACCGACCCACAGAGCGACCGGAACCTGCGTCAGCGCTGGGACTGGGACTGCGACCGGATCTGGCGCGCGGTGCTCGGCCCCGACGCCCGGCCGTGGGACCAGCGCGCGGACGGCGACCCGTGGGCGCAGCGCGGCGAACCGACCCTGTTGGGGTCGCTGGCCCAGCTCGTGTGGGCCCCGGTCGTGCGGGCGGAGGCATGATGCGCCCGTTCTCGAACACCGACCCCCTGCCCACCGGCGTCACGGTGCTCGAGGCCTCCGCCGGCACCGGGAAGACGTATGCGATCGCGGCGCTGGCGGCCCGGTTCGTGGCCGAGGGCCGGGCCGGGGTCGGCGACCTGCTCCTCGTCACCTTCTCGCGGGCGGCCACCGCCGAACTGCGGACCCGGGTCCGGGAGCGCCTGCAGGCGTCGGCCGCGGCGCTGGCGCGCGTCGTCGACGGCGGCCCGCCGCCGACGGACGCCGTGGACCGGCTCCTGGGGGACGCCGACCCCGCCGTCGTCGCGGACCGCGCCCGCCGGCTGGCGGTGGCCGTGGACCGCTTCGACCAGGCCACCATCATGACGACGCACGAGTTCTGCCACGGGATGATCCGTGGGCTGGGGGTGCTGGCGCCGCAGGAGCCACAGTCGCGCCTGGTGGAGGACCTGACCCCGCTCGCCGACGAGGCCGCCGCGGACGTGTACCTGCGCCGCTACGCCTTCGACGACCGCCCGCCCCCCTTCGGCTGGGTCCGCACGCGCACCGACGACGACCCGGGCGCCCGGGACATCGCGCGGGACGCCCTGGCCGTGGACGCCGTGCTGGGCCCGCGCGACGCGGCGGGGGCGATCGGGGAGCGGGTGGCCTTCGCGCGAGAGGTCCGCGAGGAGGTGGCCGCACGCAAGCGGCGGCTGCGGCTGTTCTCGTTCGACGACCAGCTCACCCGGCTCCGCGACGCGCTGGTCGACCCCGTGACGGGCGACCTGGCGCGCCGGCGGTTGGCGCGGCGGTTCCCCGTGGTGCTCATCGACGAGTTCCAGGACACCGACCCGGTCCAGTGGCAGGTGATCCGGTCCGCGTTCGGACACGGCAGCGACACCCTGGTGCTCATCGGCGATCCGAAGCAGGCGATCTACGCGTTCCGGTTCGCGGACGTGCACACCTACGGAACGGCGGCCCGATCGGCCTCCACCCGGACGACGCTCACGCGCAACTACCGCGCGGACGCCGCCGTGGTGGACGCCGTCGCCGCCCTGTTCCGGGGCGTGCTGCTGGGCGAGGAGATCGACGTGCCGCCGGTCGAGGCCGCGCACCGGCGTCCGCGTCTGGTGGCCGCCCCCGGCACGCCGTGGTCGTGCGGCGTGCAGCTGCGCGTGGTCGACGCGCCGGAGCCGGTCGCCCCGTGGGTGGCGGCCCGCCGCGTGGACGCGGACCTGACCGGGGTCGTCACCACGCTGCTGGGGGGCCGTGCCCCGCTGCGGCGGCCGGACGGCGAACCGCTGCGTCCGGCCGACATCGCGGTGCTGGTGCGGTCGAACAGCCGGGGCCGGGACGTGGCGGCGGCGCTCTCGGCGGCCGGCGTCCCCGCGACGTTCAGCGGCACCAACAGCGTGTTCGCCTCCGACGCGGCCGCCGACTGGCTGACCCTGCTGACGGCGCTCGACCAGCGGCGCCGCGCGGCCGTGCACCGGGCCGTCCTGACCGATTTCGTCGGCGGGTCGGTGGTGGCGCTGGCGACGGCCGACGAGGCCACGTGGGCGCGCTGGTCGGAGTGGCTGCACCGGTGGGGTCGCGCGCTGCGCCGGGCGGGCATCCCGGCGCTGGTGGCGGCGATCGAGCGCGACAGCGACCTGACCGCGCGGCTGCTGGGCCGGGAGCGCGGCGAGCGTGACGTCACCGACCACCGGCACCTCGCCGAGCTGCTGCACCGGCAGGAGTCGGTGACCGGCGTCGGGAACGTGCGGGGGTTGGTGTCCTGGCTCGAGCTGGCCGTCGACGACACGAACGCGGCGGCGGCCGAGCGCACCCGGCGGCTCGAGACCGACGAGTCCGCCGTGCAGGTGATGACGATCCATCGCGCGAAGGGCCTGCAGTTCCCCGTGGTGCTGCTGCCCGAGGCGTCCCGGGACTTCCTGTCGGCCGCCGACGACGGGGGGCGGATCGTGCTGCCCACCGAGGACGGGCGTGAACTCGACGTGGGGGGCCGGCGCGGTCCGGGCCGGGAGGATCGCTGGGAGCGGCAGCGCACCGACGAGGCCGACGAGTCGCTCCGCGCGCTGTACGTCGGGTTGACCCGCGCGCAGTCGCACGTGGTGGCCTGGTGGGCCCATCACTGGGACACCGCCGCGTCGCCGTTGCACCGGCTGCTGCACGCCAACCACGCGGGCCCGCCGCGGCGGCCCGAACTGGCCTACGACACCCGGCTGCTGCCCGGGGGCGGATCGCCGCTGACGCTGCCCTGGCTGGCCGAGGCCGGGGTCGCGGTGGTCGACGTGCCGGCCGAGCCGCCGGCGTCCGGGGTGGCGGGGGCCGGCCGGCCCCCGGAGCTGCGGGCCCGGGCCTGGACGCGGGCCATCGACCAGCAGTGGCGCCGGACGTCGTACTCCGGGCTGACGGCGGCGGCGCACGCGGCCGCCCACGAGGCGGCGGTCCTCGCCGACGAGCCGGCCGAGCCGATCGCGGTCGACGCCGATCCGGCCCTGGGCGAGCCCTCGCCCATGGCGGCGCTGCCCGGCGGCGCGGCGTTCGGGACGCTGGTGCACGCCGTCTACGAGTCGCTGGACGCCCGCGGCGACGACTGGCGAGCGGCGTTGCGCGGCCAGGTGGACGCCGCCCTTCGGCGCTGGCCGCTGCCGGGAGTTGCGGCCGACACGCTCACCGACGCCCTCGCCCCGACCCTGGAGACCCCGCTGGGTCCCCTCGCCGCCGGCACCACCCTGCGGTCGTTCGGCCCCCGCGACCGGCTCACCGAGTTCGTCTTCGAGTTCCCGCTGGACGCCCCCGGCGCCACCCTCGCCGACGTCGCCGCCCTGCTGGCCGCGCACCTGCCGGCCGACGATCCCCTGGCCGATTACCCCGACCGCCTGGTCGGCCCGACCCTGACCGCGCAGCGGCTGCACGGCTTCCTGACCGGCTCGATCGACGCCGTCCTCCGCCTGCCCGACGGAGGGCTCCTCGTCGTGGACTACAAGACCAACCGGCTGGCCGGAGCCGGAGAGCCGCTCACCGTCGGCCACTACAGCCGGCCGGCGATGGCCGAGGCGATGATGGCCAGCCACTACCCCCTGCAGGCGCTGCTGTACGCGGTGGCCCTCCACCGGCACCTCCGGCAGCGGCTGCCCGGCTACGACCCCGAGCGACACCTCGCGGGCACGGCCTACCTGTTCGTGCGAGGCATGGCGGGGGCGGCGACGCCGGTCCGCGAGGGGCACCCCACCGGGGTGTTCTCGTGGCGGCCCGCCCCGGCGCTGGTGGTGGAGCTGTCGCGGCTCCTGGCGGGAGGTGCACGGTGATCGACTCCGACCTCGCGGTCTCGGCGACCGGGCTGTTGCGGCGATTCAACGAGCTGGGGGTACTGGCATGGGCCGACGTGCACCCGGCGCTGCACCTGTGCCACCTCTACGGCGAACGCGACGAGCGGGTGGCGCTGGCGGTGGCCCTGACCGTCCGGGCGCTGCGGGCGGGATCGCTGTGCGTCGACCTGACCGAGATCGCCCAGGCCGTCGACCAGTGGGAGCGGCCGGACGAGACCGGCGAGGCCCCGCTGGCCGTGCCGCCCGACGCGTGGCCGGAGGCGGCGTCCTGGCTGGCGGCGGTGACCGCCAGCCCCGCGGTGGGCGTCGGCGACCAGGCCCCGCCCGGGCGGCCGCTGCGGCTGGCCGACGGGCTGCTCTACCTGGAGCGGTCCTTCGCCGACCAGGAGACGGTGCGCAGCGGCGTCCTCGCCCTGCTGAGCACGCGCCCCGCACCGCTGGGCCTCGTTCCCGAGGGCGCGAGCGCCGACCCCCGGTCGGCCGACCAGGACGCCGCCGTGGCGTCCGCGCTGACCGCCGGGCTGACGGTGATCGCCGGCGGCCCCGGAACCGGCAAGACCCACGTCGTCGCGCGCATCGTCGCCGCGTTCACGGCCGGGCCGCGGCCGGCGCTGGTGGCCCTGGCCGCCCCCACCGGCAAGGCGGCCGCCCGCATGACGGAGTCGCTGCGCCGGGCGGTGCCGGCCGGGCCGCGGCCGCTGCCGGCTGCGGCCACGGTGCACCGGCTGCTCGGCTCGAAGCCGGGATCGCGGACCCGGTTCCGGCACGACGCGACCAACCCGCTCCCGCACGACGTCGTCATCGTCGACGAGGTGTCCATGGTGTCGATGACCCTCATGGCCCGCCTGCTGTCCGCGCTCAAGCCGACGGCCCGGCTGGTGCTGGTGGGCGACCCCGATCAGCTGGCGTCGGTCGAGGCCGGCGCGGTGCTGGCCGATCTCACCGGAGCGACGACGGTGGCTCCGGCGGTGGTGCGGCTGCGACACAACTTCCGGTTCGCCGGGGTGATCCAGGAGCTGGCGTCGGCCATCCGCGAGGGGGACGCCGACCGCACGCTGGCGGTGCTGGACGGCCCCGACGCGGCGGTCCGGCTGGTGCCGCCCGACCGGGCCGGCGCCGAGTTGAGGGGGCGCTGCGTGGCCGCCGGCGGACGGGTCTTCGCGGCGGCCGCCCGCGCCGACGGCCCCGCCGCGCTCGCGGAGCTGGACGCCCACCGGCTGCTCTGCGCCCACCGCCGCGGGCCGTTCGGCATCGCGGACTGGTCGCGCACGGTGCGGTCCTGGCTCGTCGAGGACGTGCCGGGCTTCGACGCCGAGGGCGAGTTCCACGTGGGGCGGCCGCTCATGATGACGAGCAATGCCCCCGACCTGGGGCTGTACAACGGGGACACCGGGGTGGTGCTGGCCGGCGCCGGTCAGCCGGACGCCGTGTTCGCGACCGGCGCCGGGCCCCGGCACTTCTCGCCCTACCTGCTCGACGGCCTGCAGACGGTGCACGCGATGACGATCCACAAGAGCCAGGGCAGCCAGTTCCGGCGGGTCAGCGTCGTGCTGCCACCGGTCGGCTCGCCCCTGTTGACCCGGGAGTTGCTGTACACCGCGGTCACCCGCGCCTCCGACGACGTCCTGCTCGTCGGGACCCCGGACGCCGTCCGCGCGGCCATCGCCCGGCCGGCCGCCCGCACCAGCGGGCTGCGGGGACGGCTGGACGCCGGGGCGTCCGATCGGACTGCGTGAGCACGACCGGCACCCACGAGGCCGGACCCACTGCGGGCGCGGCGGGCTCCTAGAGCGGCAGCTCGCCGCGCCGCCACAGCCCGATCAGGGTGGCCGCGATGGACGCCGACGTGGGCGTCCCGAGGCGTTCCTCGGCGAGCAGGGCGTCGTACTCCGCCCGGCTGACGAACTGGGCCCGGTCGATCTCCACGCCGTCGACCCGGATGTCCGGCGACACCGCCCGCGCCGCGAACCCCAGCATCAGCGACCGCGGGAACGGCCACGGCTGGCTGGCGACGTACCGCACCTCCGCGAGCCGTACCCCCACCTCCTCGAACACCTCGCGGCGCACGCAGGCCTCCAGCGACTCCCCCGCGTCCACGAAGCCCGCCACCAGCGACATGCGGGCCGCGTCCCACGTGGCGTTGTGGGCGAGCAGCAGCCGGTCGTCGGCGTCCACGATCGCCGTGATGACCGCCGGGTCGGTGCGCGGGAACCGGTCCCGGACGCACGCGGGGCAGTGACGGACGTGCCCGGCCTCCCGCACGATCGTGTCGCCGCCGCAGATGCCGCAGTGCGGGGCGACCCGGTGCCAGTTGACCAGGGCCAGCGCCGTGATCGCGATGTCCCGCTCCGTGTCGCCGAGCCCGGTCACCGCGAACCGTCCGACCGCGGTCGGAGCCGGCACGGCCGGATCGTCGACGGCGAACACCCCCATCCCGTCCACCGTGCCGACGAGCAGGTGCCGCTGATCCTCGAACTCCCCCGCCGGGGGTTCGAACCGCAGCCCGCCCTCGTCGGTCAGGGGGAGCCGATGCTCGGCGCCGACCCGCAGCAGGCGGGCCCCCTCCCCCGACCAGAGGCCGCGCACCCAGCCGGGATCCAGCCGGGCGTCGCCCACCCGGTCGAGCGCGCTGCCCGGCACCCACAGCTCCATGCCCCCAAACTACGGTCCCACCAGCCGACTGACCAGCGCCGTCAACTCGGCCCGACCGGGCAGCCGCTCGGGCCGGATCACCTCGTCGGCCGCGACGTCGTAGAACACCGCGTCGACCGCCGCGGGCTCGACCCCCTGCACCTCCGCCCAGGCCAACCGGTACACCGCCAACTGCAGCGGATCGGCCCGGCGGCCCCCGCCGGTCTTCCAGTCGACCAGGTGGTAGCCGGCCCCCTCGCGGTACACCGCGTCGATCCGTCCGCGCAGCACCTGCCCGCCGAGGAAGAGCGCGAACGGCACCTCGCAGGCCAGCGGCACCCGCTCGCCGTAGCGGCCGGCCACGAACCGCTCGATCAGCCGCGCGACCGGCGCCTCCACCTCCTCGGGATCCGGCTCGTCGGCCAGCAGGGACGCCGCCGTGCCGAACCGGCGCTGCAGCCACGCGTGGAACGCCTCGCCGGTCCGGGTGGCCCGGCTGGGCTGCCTGGGCATGGGGCGCAGCAGGTCCGCCAGGTACCCCTCCGGATCGGCGTTCAGCGCCATCAGCGCCGTCGCCGACAGGTAGGGCGGCGTCACCCGGCCCGGACGCCCCCGGCGCAACGCGCGCGCCTCGGCCAGCAGCACCTCGGCGGCGGCGTCCCACTCGGCCACCACCGCCTCGTCGTCGAGCGTCGCGACCTCGTCGGCGGGCCAGCCCGCGCCCCCGGCGTGGGCGGCGCGGAGGCGTCCGATCTCGGCGGCGACGGCCAGGCGCCGCTCCCGGGCCGCCTCGTCCAGCCGGACCGGCCACGGCAGGGTGGCGGGCCCGCCGTCCAGCGGATTGGCCGGCGACGGGGCCTCGGCCACGAGGCGGCCGCCGGCGTGGGCGTCCAGGGTGCGCAGGTAGTCCGACGGGGGCCGCGGCCGGCTCAGCCCGGGGGCCCAGGTGTGCGTGGTGGCCACCAGGTGCTGCCGGGCCCGGGTCACGGCCACGTACGCCAGCCGGTCGTCGCCCTTGCGCAGCTCGTCCTTCAGGGCGGCGTCGTACTCCTTGAGGGCGGCGTCCGTGACGTCGGCCAGCTGCGGCACGGACGCCGCGTCGCCCCGCAGCGCGGCGGGCAGCACCCCCGCGTTCTTCACCCAGTTGTCGGTGACCCGGCCCCCCGGGAAGACGCCCTCCGCGAGCGCCGGCAGGAACACGAGGTCCCACTCCAGGCCCTTGGCCTTGTGGATCGTCATCAGCTTCACCGAGTCCTCGTCGGAGACGACGGCCTGCTCCAGGCCGGCGCCGTGCTCGGCCTCGGCCCGCAGATAGCCCAGCAGCCCGCCCAGCGAGCCGTCGCCGTCCACGTCGACGTACGCCGACACGGCCGCCACGAAGGCGTCGAGCTGCCGGCCGCCGTCCGGCCCGCGCACGGCCAGCTCCACCTCCAACCCCAGGGCGGCGATCACCCGGCGCACCAGGTCCGTCACCGGCTCTCCGACGTGGCGGCGGAGGGCGCGCAGCTCGGCGGCGCAGGCGCGGATCCGCCGCAGCCCCTCCTCGGAGTAGCCCTCGCCCGGGTCGTCCAGCGCCTCGGCCAGCGAGATGACGCTCGCCGGCTCCGCCTGAGCCAGCGTGACAGCCACGTCGGCGACGAAGTCCGCCCCCTCCGGACGCGTCATCCCCGCCAGTTCGGCCGCCCGCCGGCCGAGGGTGCGCAGATCCGCCGGGCCGAGCGCCCACCGCGGGCCCGTCAGCACGCGCACCAGGTCGGGGTTCGCCGTGACGTCGCCCAGCACCCGCAGCACCGCCACCACGTCGGCCACCTCGGGCACGTCGAGCAGCCCGTCGAGCCCCACGATCTCGACCGGCACGTCCCGGTCGCGCAGCGCCGCGTACAGCGGACGGATCGTGGCGTTCCGCCGGGTCAGCACGGCGATGTCCCGCCAGCGCCGCACCTGGCCCGCGTCGTGGGCGGCCACGATACGGTCCGCGATCCAGTCGATCTCGGCGGGCAGCGTGTCGAAGGACGCCGTCACGATGTCGCCCGGGGGCGTTCCGGCGGGGGCGACGAGGTCCACGTCGAGCCCCTCCCACTGCAGGTCGGGATCGAGCCGCAGGGACGCCGACAGCGCGTTCGCGGCGTCCAGGATGCGCTGGCCCGAACGACGGTTGACGGTGAGCGGGTACGCGGGGGCGGGCGTCCCGTCGACCCGCGGGAAGGCGGAAGCGAACGTGATGATGTTGGCTGCCGCGGCCCCCCGCCAGCCGTAGATCGCCTGGCAGGGGTCGCCGACCGCGGTGACCGGGTGGCCGAGGCCGTCGCCCGGCGTCGCCCCCGAGAACAACGCCTGCAGCAACTGGGCCTGCGCCGACGACGTGTCCTGGTACTCGTCGAGCAGCACCACCCGGAACTGGGCGCGCAGCGCCGCCGAGACCTCGGGCACCTCGCGGGCCAGCCGGGCGGCGACCGCCATCTGGTCCGCGAACTCCACCGTCCCGCGCTCCCGCTTCAAGCGCTGGTACGCCTCGGTGAGCCCCACCAGCTCCACGCGCTCGCCGGCCTTCGCGACCGCCTCCCGGAGGGACGCGTACATCTGGCGGCGGTTGTTGAGCGGCGCCGACAGCGCCTCGGCGACGAAGGCCTCCGACTCGGCCCGCACCTCGGCCGGACGGGCCAGATGCGAGGTCAGGTCGCCGTCGAGCCGCAGCACCTGATCGGTGACCGAGTCGGGCTTGAGGCGCGAAAGGTGCCGGAAGGGACCGGGCTCCGCCGCCACCACCCGGGACGCCAGCCGGAACCGGGCCGCCCCCGTGATCATGCGAGCCTCACCCTCGACACCCAGCCGCAACCCGTGATCGTTGACGAGCCGGGCCGCGAAGGCGTCGTACGTCATCACCAGCTGCTCGCCGGCGTCGTCGATGCCGTCGGTGTCGATGGCCCCGGACGCCAGCAGGGCCGCCCGAATCCGCGCCGACAGCTCGGCCGCCGCCTTCCGGGTGAAGGTGAGCCCCAGCACCTCCTCGGGCCGCACCTGACCGGTGAGCACGAGCCAGACCACCCGGGCCGCCATGACCGTGGTCTTGCCGGACCCCGCGCCCGCGATGATGACCCCCGGCTCCAGGGGGGCGCAGATCGCGTCGAGTTGCTGCTCGCTGAACGGGATGCGGAGCAGGCCGGCGAGTTCGACCCGCGCAGCCGCGGCGCTCATGCGATCACCTGACCCGACCGCGCCGGGCAGCTGCCCGCGAACGCGCACCGCTGGCAGTGTCCGCCGGGGGTCGCGTCGAACCGGCCCGCCCTGATCGTCGCGCAGGCCCGGGCGAGCCGGTGGTGCACCCACGTCGGGAAGGCCCGCTCCTCCGGGTCGTCGGTGAGGTGGGGGCAATCGGCGAGGGACGGCTGCGTGAAGACCTTGGGGTAGTCGTCGTCGCCGAGCCGCAGGTACACCAACTGGCCGCCGCCGCTGCCGGCGCAGGGCCCGAACGCTCCCGCCTCGATCGCCACCTGGTAGGCGCCGAGCTGCTCCGACGCCGCCGCCTCGGCGACGGTGGGGGCGGTCCGCCCGGACTTGAAGTCGACCACCCGCAGGCGCCCGTCGGCGGCCCGCTCCAGCCGGTCGACCGTGCCGACGAGGGTCACCGGCTCGCCGGCGACGTCGACGGTCGCCGTGAACGGCACCTCGACCCCGACCACCTCGGCGGAGTCGTTGGCCTCCTGCCAGCCCATGAACCGGTTGACGGCCTGCTCGGCGGCCACCCGCTCCGACGCGCTGAACCACGGCGCCGGGAACGGGATGCCCTCCCACACCCGATCGAGGTACTCCAGGGCGTTCTCGGCCGTCAGCCCCTCGACGAGGGCGTGCTGGGCGAGGGCGTGGATCACGGTGCCCAGCAGCGCCGAACTCGAGCGCGGCGGCTCCGCCCGGGCCTCCCGGGCCAGGAAGTACTGGCGCGGGCACTGCAGCACCGACGCCAACTGGCTGGGCGACAGCACGACGGGCGCGTCGCCGCCCCGCGGCGCTTCCAGCGACGTGGGGGCCCGGACGCCCCACCAGCGCTCCGGGTCGGCGTCCGGCACGAGCGGCCGCCCCTCGTCGTCCACGGCGGACGCCAGGCGGGCCAGCCGCGTCACGGCCGCCGCGCGCAACTCGGCCGACCGCGTCTCGTCGACCGCGGCCCGGCGCAGCGCGGCCACCAGGGCCCGCAGCGTGTGCAGGCGCGGCTCCGCCCGGAGGACGTGCCGCGCGGGCACCCCGAGCTCGCCCAGGAACCGGGACGGCTGGTCGGCCTCGCCCTCGGTGCCCGCCACCGCGGTCACCAGCAGGCGTTCGGAGGCCCGGGTCACCGCAAGCAGGAAGAGCCGCCGCTCGTTCGCGACCAAGTCGCGGGTCGTCACGCCCGGCCCCAGGCCCGCGCTGGTCAGCCGCTGCGGGTCGAACAGCGAGCCGCGCCGGCGGACGTCCGGCCACACCCCCTCCTGCGCCCCCGCCACCACAACGAACCGCCACTGCCGGCCCTTGGCCCGATGCGCCGTCAGCAACCGGACGCCGCGGCCCCGGACCGCCGACTCCCGTTCCAGGTCGGCGGGGATCTCCTGCGCCGCCACCTCGGCGAGGAACGCCCGGACGCCGCCCACCCCCGCCGGCGCCTGGGACGCACGGGCCAGGTCGAACAGAGCCACCACCGCGTCCAGGTCGCGGTCGGCCGCGGGGGCGGCGTCCCCCCCGGCCAGCGCGGCGGCGCGCAGCGCCGCCGGCCAAGGGGTACCCCCCCACAGGACCCACAGCACCTCGTCCGGACGCCGGCCCGCCGCGACGGCCGCCCGGGCGCGAGCCAGCACGGCGCGCCGCTCCGCCAGCAGGCTCAGCACCTCGACGGCGTCGTCCGGCTCGGGGAGCGGACCGCCGTTCAGGGCGTCGGCGATCAGGTCGCCCGCGGTGCGCCCCGCGGTGGACTCGCCGCGCGCCGCGGCGTCCGACCGCAGCAGCCGGCCGAGCACGCGGAGCGCGAGGGCGTCCAGGCCGCCCCAGCCCGACGTCAGCAGCCGCACGGCCTCCTCCGCGTCGGCACCGCCGTCGCGCGCGGCCAACTCCAGGGCCAGCAGCAGGGGCCGCACCGCCAGCTCGTCGGCCAGGCCGATCTCGTCCCCGGCGACCTCGACGGGGATCGCGGCATCGGTCAGGGCGCGGCTCAGCGCCGGGATCTGCTGCCGGCCCGCCCGGACCAGCACCGCCATGTCCGCCCACGGGACGCCGCCCTCCAGGTGCGCCGCCCGCAGCTCGGCGGCGATGTGCCGGGTCTGGGCCGCCTCGTCCGGAAACGTCACCACCTCGACCAGCCCCCGCCCCGGCGCCGCGACCGGATCGCGGTAGGCGGCCAGCACGGCCGCGCCGACGGCGGGCCCGGGCAGCCGCGCCGCCACCCCCCGGGCCGCGCCGCCGATCGCCGCCGGCCCCCGGTGCCGGACGCCGAGGGTCGCCACCTCGCCCCCGAACAGCCGCTCGAAGTCGCCCACCCCCCGCGGGTGAGCCCCGCGGAACCGGTAGATCGCCGTGTCGGGGTCGGCGAACGCCACGAACGCGGGCCCCGGCTCGGCACCGAGCGCCGGCGCCGGCACCAGCGAGCGCACCAGCGCCAACTGCGCGGGATCCAGCTCGGCGTACTCGTCGACGTACACCGCGCCGAACTCGCCCCGCACGGCGTCCAGCACCTCCGGCCGCCCCAGCAGGATGCGCGTCCGGTGGACGAGTTCGGCGTAGTCGAGGACACCCTCGGCGTCCAGGACGTCGAGGTACTCGCCCATGAAGACCCCCAGGCTCAGCCAGGCCGGCTCCGCGGCCGCGGCGCCGGCGGCCGCGAGGTCGTCGGGGTCGAAGCCGAGCTGCCGCGCCCGGGCCAGGGCGGCCCGGGCCTGCCGGGCGAAGGCGCGGGTGCCGAAGGCCGCCGCCAGCGACTCGGGCCACAGCCCCGCCCCGCGGCCGGCGAGCAGCTCACGGAGCCGGAACTCCTGTTCGGGGGCCGTGAGCAGGCGGGGCGCGGCGTCCTCGGGATCGCCGTGCCGGGTCAGCAGTGCCAGGCACAGCGCATGCAGCGTCAGCGCGGCCGGCTGCAGGCTCGTCCGCCCCGAGGCCCGGATCACGCGGTCGCGCACCTCGGACGCCGCCTGGCGCGTCAGGCACAGGGCCAGCGCCGGCGCCGCCCCCGCGCGCAGCCGGCGCGCCACCAACTCCACCAACAGCGCGGTCTTGCCGGTGCCGGCAGCCCCGAGCACCAGCAGGGGCCGGCCGCGGTGGTCGAGCACCCGCTGCTGCGAGGGGTCCGGTGTCATCACGCGCCCGATTCCACCACAGGGGTCCGACAAAACGCCGCGAGGGCCTGGGTCGGCGCGGCGCCGTTGGGCCCCCTCGCTAGAGTGAGGGCGATTCGCCCAGGACCCACCGGAGGAGCCAGCATGGAAGTCAAGGTCGGCATTCAGCACGTGCAGCGTGAGATCACCGTCGAGATCGACGAGTCGGCCGCCGAGCTCGAGCGCCGCCTGGTCGAGGCGCTCGCAGGCTCCCAGGTGCTGCGGCTGTCCGACACCAAGGGCCGTGCGGTCCTGATCCCCACCGCCACCATCGCCTACATCGACCTGGGCGTCGAGCACCCCCGGCCGGTCGGATTCGGCGTCGTCTGAGCCAGGCGGTAGGCTGGTCGGGCACGCACCCCAGGTGCGTCCCCGACCGCGCCCGCCACGGCGCAGCGGTCGGGTCGATCCCGGGCCGGTTCTTGCGAGCCGGCAAGAGCAAAGGCACCGCGCTTGACCGACACTCCCCGCGCCGACGAGAAGCAAACCTTCGCCGACCTCGGCGTCATCGACCCCATCTGTGAGGCCCTGGCCCAGGTGGGCATCCGGCACCCCTTCCCCATCCAGGCCCTGTCGATCCCGATCTCCCTCAGCGGAGTCGACCTGATCGGGCAGGCCCGGACCGGCACCGGGAAGACCCTCGCGTTCGGGATCACCGTGCTCCAGCGGGTCACCGTCCCGACCGACCCCGGCTACGCCGACCTGACGCACCCGGGCAAGCCGCAGGCCCTGATCATGACCCCCACCCGCGAACTGGCGCTCCAGGTGACGAAGGACCTCGAGATCGCCTCGTCCGTGCGCGCCGCCCGCGTGCTGACGGTGTACGGCGGGGTCGGCTACGAGCCGCAGCTGGACGCCCTCCGCGACGGTGTCGACGTCGTGGTGGGGACGCCGGGTCGCCTGCTCGACCTGGTGAACCGCCGCGACCTCGACCTGTCCCACGTCCACGAGCTCGTCCTCGACGAGGCCGACGAGATGCTCGACCTCGGCTTCCTGCCCGACGTGGAGCGGCTGATCTCGAAGACGCCCCGGTCGCGCCAGACGATGTTGTTCTCGGCCACGATGCCGGCCGCCGTCATCGCGCTCGCCCGGATGCACCTGGAGCAGCCGGTCAACATCCGGGCCGAGGCCTCGGACGCCAAGGCCACCGTCCCCGACACCACCCAGTTCGCCTACCAGGCCCACGACCTGGACAAGCCCGAGATCGTCGGCCGCATCCTGCAGGCCGACGGCGTCGGGAAGGTCATGATCTTCACCCGCACCAAGCGGGCCGCCCAACGGCTCTCGGACGAGCTGGAGGATCGTGGGTTCGCCGCGGCGTCCATCCACGGCGACCTGTCGCAGATCATGCGCGAGAGGGCGCTGAAGAAGTTCCGGGAGGACAAGATCCAGGCGCTGGTCGCCACCGACGTCGCCGCCCGCGGCATCGACGTCGCCGGCATCACCCACGTCATCAACTACGAGTGCCCCGACGACGACAAGACGTACGTCCACCGCATCGGCCGCACCGGCCGCGCCGGCAAGAAGGGCACCGCCGTCACGCTGGTCGACTGGGCCGACGTCACCCGGTGGAAGGTCATCAACAAGGCCCTCGAACTGGACATCGACACCCCGGTCGAAACCTATTCGACCTCGGCGCACCTCTACACCGACCTCGGCATCCCGGAGGGCACCCGCGGCCGCGTCCCGGGCAGCGAGCCGAAGCAGCGCGAACCGCGCGACCGCGATCGCCGCGACCGGGAGCGGCCCCGCGCCGACCGGCCCAAGCGGGAGCGTTCCCGCCGCCGGCTCCGCAACGGCGTCGAGGTCGGCGCCGCCACGACGGACGCCCCCACGCCGGACGCCCCCGCGCCGGCCACCCCGGCCCCG
>JAAYTZ010000016.1 GCA_012517965.1 Propionibacterium sp.
CGCGCGGTGTCGTCGGTGGGCGTGTGAACCTGCACAACGGTGCGGTCCTTGGCGAGGGCGGCGCCGGCGGCGAAGTTGGCCTTGGCGTCGTCAATGCGGGCGAGGTATTCGCCGACGAGTTTTTCGCGGTCGGCGCCGATGCCGGGGCGCTGCCGGCCGACCGGGGGGAACCGGCGGACCCGGCGGCTCGGGCCGCGGCGTCCGGCTCGTCCTCGGCGGGGGCCGACGACGCCGAGGCCGCGGACGATGCCGACGACGCCGAACGGCGCTTGACGAGCTGGCTGGGCAGTTGCCGCAGGTCGTCGGCGCCCTCCTCGGCCTGCTCGAAGAACGTGACCAGGCCCTTGGGCGGGTCGGCCTCCCCGTTCAGGTGCCGGGCGGCTCGGGCCAGATGCTGGGCGATGTCGGAGACCCGGTGCTGTCCCGTGCCCTCCATGCCGACGACGACCATGCCGAGGACGGCGGCCGCGACGACCAGGATCAGTAGCATCGCGAAGATCGTGGGCAGCAAAGCTCGACGCTCCTTTGTCGGGTACCGGCTCAGGATACCCGGGCGCCGTCGCGCAACCGAGAGCTGATCACCGTGGTGACGCCGTCCTCCCGCATCGTGACGCCGTAGAGGGCGTCGGCGACCTCCATCGTCCGCTTCTGGTGGGTGATCACCAGCATCTGGCTCGACCGGCGCAACTCCTCGTAGATGCCGAGCAGCCGGCCGAGGTTGACGTCGTCCAGAGCGGCCTCCACCTCGTCGAGGATGTAGAAGGGGCTGGGCCGTGCCTGGAACAGGGCGACCAGGAACGCGATGGCCACCAGCGACCGCTCGCCGCCCGACAACAGCGACAGCCGCTTGACCTTCTTGCCCGCCGGCCGCGCCTCGACGTCCACGCCGGTCGTCAGCCACTGCCCGGGCTCGGTGAGGACCAGCCGGCCCTCACCCCCCGGGAACAGGCGGGCGAACGACGCCGCGAAGGCGCGCTCGACGTCGGCGAAGGCCTCGGCGAAGACCTGCTCCACGCGGGCGTCCACCTCGTGGATGATGCCGGCGAGATCCTCGCGCGTCTTGCGCAGGTCGGCGAGCTGCTCGGCGAGGAACGCGTGCCGTTCCTGAAGCGCCTCGAACTCCTCCAGCGCCAGCGGGTTGATGCGACCCAGTTGCGCGAGGGCCCGCTCGGCCGCCCGCAGCCGCTTCTCCTGCTGCTCCCGCACGAACGGCACCGGGGCCGGCGGCTCGTCCTCGGCCGTGAGCGCCCGGCCGTCCGGCCCGGTGAGCACGGGCACCGGGACATCCGGGCCGTAGTCGGCGACGAGCACGTCCGGGGTGAGTCCCAGCTCGTCGAGGGCCCGGGCCGCCAGCGCCTCGACGCGCATCCGCTGCTCGGCCCGCGCCAGTTCGTCGCGGTGGACGGCGTCGACCAGCGACTCGAACTCGCGGGCCAGGTCCCGGGAGACCCGCCGCGCCTCGCTGAGCCGTTGCTCGGCGGCCTGTCGCCGCTCGTCCGCGGCGCGCCGCTCCCGGTCGGCCGCGGCCTGCGCGGCCCCGATGACCTCCGTCAGCCACTCGGCCGCGGTGGCCGCCGCCCGGGCGACCTCGGCCTCGCGCAGCAACTGCGCGCGCCGCTGGGCGTCCCGCTCGCGCGCGTGTCGCTCGGCCTGCGCGGCCCGCTGGAGCGACTCGGCCCGACCGGCCAGCGCCCGGGCACGCTCCTCGGCGGTGCGCAGCTGCAGTCGCGCCTCCATCTCGGCCTGCCGGTGGGCGCGGGCCAGCACCGCGAGACGGTCCCGCTCGGCCGGGTCCGCCTCCACCACCTCGGTGTGCTCCGCGGCCAGCCGCAGCCGCTCCTGCACGGCCGCCAGCTTCTCCGCGTTGGCGGCCCGGGTCTCCTCGGCCCGCGCCACGGCCGCGGTGAGCCGATCGGCCTCCGCCGCCGCCCCCGCGATGACCTGCTTGAGCCGGCCGAACTCGTCGGCCACGGCCGCGAACGCGGCATCCGACTCGTTGAGCCGGGCGAGCGCCGCCTCCCGGCGTCCGGTGGCCGTGGCCAGCTCGGCGGTCAGCCGGGCGATCTCGAACGCCACCCGCTCCACCTCGGCCTGCGCGGCCGCGTGGCGTTCGGACGCCTCGTCCACCGCCGCCTGGATCTCCAGCAGCGAGGGCTTGGCCGACGAGCCGCCGGCCGCGAACGAGACACCGAGCAGGTCGCCGTCCCGGGTCACCGCGGTCACGTCCGGGTGGGTCGCCAGCAGGGCCCGGGCCGCGCCCAGGTCGGCGACCACGGCCACCCGGCGCAGCAGCCGGTGGACGCCGCCGCGCAGCCCCGGCGCGACGGTCACCACGTCGACGGCGTAGACCGCGTCGCCGGGCAGCTCCGGCCACCCGGCCCGATCGGCGGCCGGCGCGTCCCCCCGCACCAGGCCGACCCGGCCCAGGTCCTCCGCCTTCAGGTGGGCGAAGGCGGCGGCCGCGGCGTCGAGGTCGGCGATCCCGACGGCGTCCGCCGCGGCGCCGAGGGCGGCGGCCACCGCCTGCTCGAAGCCGGGCCGCACCGAGACGAGCGCCGCCACCGGCCCCAGGACCCCGCCCAGCCGGTCGCCGGCGGCCA
>JAAYTZ010000017.1 GCA_012517965.1 Propionibacterium sp.
CGACCAGGTGCGACCGGGGGAGTGCGACCACTGCCACACCCACCGGCCGCGCCGCTCCACCGTGCTGGTCGCCCACGACGACACCGGCCAACTGCTCCAGGTCGGCCGGTCCTGCCTCAAGGACTTCCTCGGCCACAACACCCTGCCCGTCCTGCTGACCGTCGACGACGTCGCCGGCGACCTCGGCCGGGGCGGCGGCAGCCCGGCCGCCTGGGACACCGACACCGTGCTGGCCTACGCCTGGGCTTCCGTTCAGGCGTTCGGTTGGACGCCGACCTCCAGCCTCGATCCGCGCCGGCCACCGACCCGGGACGTGGTCCGGGTCGCGCTCGCTGGCGGCCGCGGGGACGCCGACCTGCGCGCCGCTCTGGCCCCCCACCTGGCCGAAGCCGTCACCCAGGCGCCGCTGATCCGACAAACGTTGCTGGCCGCCCTCACCGACCCGGCCGGCTACCAGGCCAACCTGACCGCCGTGCTCCGCGGCGACACCGTCGAGGCCCGGCACCTCGGCCTGGCCGTCAGCGATCCCCGCCCACCAACGCCTCCTCGCCGACCGCCAACGGGCCCAAGCCCGCGAGCAAGCCGCGGCGGTCGTCGAGCACGTCGGCACCGTCGGGGACAAGGTCACCTTGACCGGCACCGTCGCCACCGCACTCCGCGTTGACGGCTACACCCACCGCTCACCCGACCAGGTCATGCTGATCATCGACTGCGGCAGCGCGGTCGTGAAGACGACCACCGCCGCCGCCTGGGCCTACCAGATCAAGGTCGGCGACCCGCTCACCGTCACCGGCACCGTCAAAGCACACACCGAATGGCGCGGCCTCAAACAGACCGTCCTGGGACGCCCCAAGCAGATCGACCCCCACCTTGAACCCCCAGCCGTCCTCGAGGCGACCCCTCCGACCGCCTTCTGGGCGACCCCGCCCAGCTTCCACCTCGACGGTGCCGAAGCCGCCCGCAGCGCGGGCCAACTCCGGGCGACTCCGCGGAAAACGGCCCTTGCCCGGTAGCGGAGGAACTGCTGGACGAACGGTTGGTGAGCTGCACTCCGGAACTGCCGTACGGCCAACTCCGGAACTGCCGCCGACCGATCCATCTTCCACCGCGTGTCGAGCGCCCCTCGGGGGCGCGCTGACCACCCTCAGCCGGCCGTCCGGCGTTCGACGCGGGGGAGTGCGGCGGCGTGGACGGCGCCGGGGTGGTCGGCGAGTCGTTCGGCGAGGGTGCGTTCGGCGAGGCCTCCGGGTAGCAGGTCGCCGAACTTCAGGTCTTGGACAGCACGGCGGGTGATTTCGGGTTCGGCGCCGGCCAGGTCCTCCCCGTATCGCGCCCTGGCCTTGGCGAGCGCCGCCCCCACCTCGGACGCCGTCGCGTCCACCCGCAGCGCGACGTGCTCGTTGGTGTAGGTGCGGCTGGGGTGGCCCAACTGCGGGTCGACCGTGGTGAGGGCGGCGTGGAGGACGGCGTTGGCGCGGCCACCGGCCCACGTCCACCAGCAGGTCTCGCCGTCGGCGTGCAACACCACGGTGCGGTCGGCGTCCACCTGGTCGGCCCGTTCGGCTCGGAGCCCGTCGAGCCGTTCCGACGCCCGCCCCGACAGGATCACTCCGGCCGGGATCGCCCCGAGCAGCACCCGCCGGATGGCGTCGACGAGGCGTCCGCCCAGCGGCACCGCGGTGCCGACCCAGCGCGCCATCCCGGCGCCCTCGGCGGGTTCGACGTAGGCGCGCCGCCGCGTCCAGTCGACGTGGGTGACGGTCCAGGTGCGGCCAGCCAACGCCAGCCGCCGGGGCCCGGTCACCTTGGCCACCAGCACCATCGGGTCGACGGTGCCGACCTCGGTGCGGCCGTGCAGCACGGTCACTTGGGGGTCGGAGGTGAACACGCTCATCAGTTCCATGAAGTGCCGGCGGCCGTAGCGCCGTTCGGCTTCGGGACCGGCGAACAGCAGACCGGAATCCTGGTCCAGGACGCCTTTGCCGAGCAGGCCGTCCACGACGGCGTCCGCCTCGGCCGGCGGCACCAGCGCGAGGCCGCCGAGCCAGTCGGTCCACGTCGCTCGCCCGATCTGGCGTTCCTGCAACGCCAACGCCAGCACCTGTTGGGCGGCGATGTGCGCCGGGTGCGGCGGCGGACTGATCGGTTCGACGTAGCCCTGCGACCACAGCAGCAACAGCCCGGCCGCCCGCAGCAGCGCGTCGTCCTCGGCCGCCAACACCGTCAGGTTCCGCGACGTTCCTGGACGCCGCCCGGTGCGTCCCAGTCGTTGCAGCAGCGACGCCACCGTGGTGGGGGCGCCGACCTGCAGCACCCGGTCCAGGTCGCCGACGTCGATGCCCAACTCCAACGTCGAGGTGGCCACGATGACGCAGTCGCGGCCTTGGGCGAACGCCGCCTCGGACCGGCGCCGTTCGGCCACCGACAAGCTCGAGTGCGACACGTACGTCTCCACGCCGAGTTCCCCCAGCCGGACGCCGAGCTGCTCGACGGTGCGCCGCGAGTCGGCGAACACCAGTCGCTTCTCGCCAGGGTGCAGCCGCGCGATCACGGTGGCGGCGTTCGGCACCGATCCGACGTAGTCCAGGGCGATCTCCGGCACCCCACCCCCGGACGCCGCCGGCGCGAGCACCCGGCCCGGACGCCTGCCCCGGTTGCTGCCCTGCAGCCAGTCCAGCAGGTCGTCGGCGTTGCCGACCGTCGCCGACAGCCCGACCCGCTGTAGCGGGCGTCCGGTCAGCCGGGTGAGCCGCTCCAACACCGCCAGCAGGTGCCAGCCGCGGTCGTCGCCGGCGAACGCGTGCACCTCGTCGACCACCACCGCCCGCACGTCGCTGAGCAGCGCCCGCGGATCGATCGTCGCCGACACCAGCATCGACTCCAACGACTCCGGGGTGGTCAACAACACGTCCGGCCGGTCCAGGATCATCCGCCGCCGCACCCCCTGTGCGGTGTCCCCGTGCCGCACCGCCGCCGA
>JAAYTZ010000018.1 GCA_012517965.1 Propionibacterium sp.
CGCTGAGACGAGCAGGATCGGGATCCGGCTTCCCCGCGAACTCCACGACAGGCTCAAGCAAGCCGCGGACGCCGCCGGACTGACCGAGTCCGAACTCGCCCGCGAAGCGATCGACCATTACCTCGCCAAGGGCGCCTGAACACCCACTCACGCGACTATGAACCCGGCGAGGGACTTGCGGCTCAACCCTTGAACCCGCATGCACCCCAGAACCACCAACCTGGGAGCGGCATGTCAGGGCGTGGGCTCGGGTCCCACCCAGCCGCCAGGCTACCCTCGCGCACCCTGCGGCATGAGCCAGTATGACGTCATGCGTTATAGTGGGTGAGTGATCAGATCCTTCCGGGACCCGGCAACCGAACGGCTCTGGTCACGACAACGAGTCAAGACCATCGACCCACGGATCGAACGGGTCGCCCTGCGGAAGCTGGTGATGCTGGACGCCGCCGAGATCCTGGACGACCTCCGGGTTCCTCCCGGCAACCGCCTGGAGGCACTCCAAGGTGATGCCACGCCCGTCGACGCTGGGTGCGTCCTGGACCGCCGAGACCGCAGCCCGAGCCGCTCTCGCCTCCGCGGGTGAGCCGGAGCACGGTACCCGTCCCGTGGCAATGGGGGCTCTTGTGGCGTGTCGACGTCCGCACCTACCCTCCTCGCCATGAACGCGCAGCGGGTGGAACGCGTCGACGCCGTGGTGGTCGGCTCGGGGTTCGGAGGGTCGGTCACCGCCTACCGACTTTCGGCGGCCGGGCAGAGCACGGTCCTGCTCGAGCGCGGTCAGGCCTACCCGCCGGGTAGCTTCGCCCGGAACCCCTACGAGATGAGCCGGTCGTTCTGGGAGCCGAAGGACGAACTGTTCGGGCTCTTCGACATCCGCTCGTTTCGCAAGTTGGAGGCCATCGTGTCGAGCGGGCTCGGCGGCGGCTCCCTCATCTATGCCAACGTGCTGCTCCGCAAGGACGAGCGGTGGTTCGTGCAGAAATCGCCCCTGCCCGGCGGCGGCTACGAGCACTGGCCGATCACCCGGGCCGATCTCGAGCCCCACTATGACGCGGTCGAGCGCATGCTCACGCCGGTGCCGTCGCCCTACCCGGACCTCCCCAAGACGCGTGCCCTGCGCGAAGCCGCGCAGCAACTCGGCCTGCCGGTGTTCCATCCGCCGATCGCCGTCACGTTCGCGGCCACCCCGGGGACTCCCCCGCAGCCCAAGGCGGTCATTCCCGAGCCCTCGTACGGGAACCTGCACGGCGCGACCCGTCTGACGTGCCGGTTGTGCGGCGAATGCGACATCGGCTGCAACGAGGGTGCGAAGAACACCCTCGACCACACCTACCTCTCCGCGGCGAAACACCACGGCGCCGACCTGCGCACGTCAGCCGAGGTCACCTCGATCGTCCCGCTCAGCGCGGGCGGCTATGCGGTTTCCTACACCGGCTACGGCCCGGCCACCCAGGACGGCTCCCCCCGTACCCGGACGCGGCACACGATCCACTGCGACCGGCTGTTCCTGGCGGCCGGGGCGCTCGGCACCACCACGCTCCTGCTGCGCAACCGGGCGAACCTGCCGGCCCTGAGCCGCGCGCTCGGCACCCGGTTCTGCGGCAACGGTGACCTGCTCACGTTCGCGATGGGCGCGAAGGCGGACACGGCGTCCGGCAGCCCCCGCCTGGTCGACGGCAGCCACGGCCCCGTCATCACGACCTCGATCCGGGTGCCGGACGGCGTGGACGAGGCCGGGAGCACCGGTCGCGGCTACTACGTCCAGGAGGCGGGTTTCCCCGAGTTCGCGAACTGGCTGATCGAGACCGCACAGGTCACGTCGTCGCTGCAGCGGGCGGCCGGTGTGGCGCGGGAGATCCTCGCGCACCGGCTCCGGGGGCGCAACGAATCCACGATCTCGGCTGAGGTCGCCAAGCTCGTCGGACAGGGGCGGCTCGGCGCCAGTTCGCTGCCGCTGCTGGGCATGGGGCGCGACATCGCCGACGGACGCGTCGTGCTCACCGACGGGGAGCTCGACGTGGAGTGGACGTCGTTCACGTCGATGGAGTACTTCACCCAGTTGCGCGAGACGATGCGAGCCCTGTCGGACGCGCTGCACGCCGAGTTCCACGACAACCCCCTGTGGTGGACGCGCCGTGTCGTCACGGTGCACCCCCTCGGCGGCGCACCGATGGGCCGGTCCCCGCACGAGGGGCTCGTGGACGCCCACGGCGAGGTCTTCGGGCACCCCGGGCTGTACGTGGTGGACGGCGCCGCCATGCCCGGCCCGATCGGGCCCAACCCCGCCTTGACCATCGCTGCCAACGCCGACCGCGTCGTCGAGCGGGTGCTCGACCAGCCCGTGCGCTGGCGCGCGACCGACGTGGCGCAGGAGGTCGAGTCCGTCGCGGACGCCGCCCCCCTGCAGGGGCGGAGCGTCGAGTTCACCGAGCAGATGAAAGGATTCCTCGCCCTCGGCGAGACCGTGCCCGCGACCGGCTGGGAACGCGCCCGGCAACTCAACCACCGCCTGATGTTCGAGCTCACCATCAAGGTCCCCGACGTCGACCGCTTCCTGTCCGACCCCGACCGGGAGGGGACGGCCGAGGGTTACGTCCGCTGCGAACTGCTCGGCGGCCAGTTGCCCGTGGAGCGGGGCTGGTTCAACTTGTTCGTGGAGACCCCGGACGCAACCACCCGCGAGATGCGCTACCGCCTGTGGCTGCGTGACCTGGCGCGAGCACCCGTCACGCTGTACGGGTTCAAGACCGTCCGCAACGACCCCGGGCTCGACCTCTGGCGCGACACCTCGACGCTCGACATCACGCTGCTGCGCGGGCACGTCCCGCCCGGCGGGGAGGGTCCCGTCCTGGGCGCGGGTCGGCTCCGGATCCTTCCCCTGGACTTCGCCCGGCAGTTGACGACCTTCCGGGCCGAGGGGCAGGGCCCGATCCGGGCCGTCGCCCAGTTCGGCACCCACTTCGCCCGGTCGCTGGCCCACCTCTACGGCCCGCGGGCGCGTCGGGAGCAGCGATGAGCACCCAGGCAGGGTCCCGCCCCACCACCCGTGCCGACCACCGCGTCGAGGTCCACGTCATCACCGCCGGCGACGGCCTGCCACTCACGCTGCTCAACGTCCGGGGGCGCCACGCACCCACGCGCGAGCCGGTGCTGCTGGTCCACGGAGCCGGCGTCCGGGCCGAGATCTTCCGCCCCCCGACCCCCAGGACCATCGTGGACGCCCTCCTGGACGCCGGCTGGGACGTCTGGCTGCTCAACTGGCGGGCGTCCATCGACCTCGTCCCCGTTCCCTGGACGCTCGACGATGCCGCGTCCTACGACCACCCCACCGCGGTCCGGCACATCGCCGCGGTGACCGGCTCCCCGACGATGCGCGCCATCATCCACTGCCAGGGATCGACTTCGTTCGCGATGGCGGCTGCCGCGGGCCTCCTGCCCGAGGTGACGACCATCGTGTCCAACGCCGTGTCGTTCCACCCCGTGGTCCCGGCATTCTCCCGGGTGAAGCTTCACGCGCTGCGCCCGCTGATGGGCCCGCTGACGCCGTACCTCAACCCGGCCTGGGGCGACAGCCCGGACTCGGTCTTCGCTCGGGCGGCGCGCGCGGTGGTCAACCTCACGCACCCCGAGTGCCGCAATCCGGTGTGCAAGATGGTCAGCTTCACCTACGGCAGCGGGCGCCCGGCGTTGTGGTCACACGCCAACCTCGACGACGCGACCCACGAGTGGCTGCGTGGGGAGTTCGCGCAAGTGCCGATGAGTTTCTTCGCCCAGATGGACGCCTGCGTTCGGGCCGGGCACCTCGTCGCGGTCTCGACCAGGCCGGGGTTGCCCGCCCACTACGGGAGGACGCCGCCGCTGACCGACGCACGTTGGGTGCTGCTGGCAGGGCGGAACAACCGCTGCTTCCTGCCCGAGAGCCAGGAGCGGACGTTCGCTTGGCTCGACGCGCAGCAACCGGCACGTCACGCGCTCCACGTCATCGACGGCTATGGTCACCTCGACGTCTTCCTCGGCGCCCGCGCCGACCGGGACGTGTTCCCCCTGATGCTTGAGGAGTTGGCACGGGACTGACGGGTCAGGAGGCGAACGACGCCAGAAGTCACCGGGTCTTGAAGCGGGCCACCAACGGGTCTCCTTCTGCTGCCGTGGCGGTGATGACGTAGCAGCGGCCTGCGGGCTTGGGAACCCGCCAGTTGAGGCTGAACTGGCCGCCCGTCTCGGCGTACCTGAGCGAGCCAAGCAGTTCGGTGGCGGCGCCGATCGGGTCCCAGTTCGAGCAGTGAGCGGGGGTGACCGTCAGCGACGACACCGCCTCGGGATCGGTGATCTCGATGGCGCCGTCCCACAGTTGGAACTTCACCGGCACCGTGCTGCCCCCCTTCACGGTGTTGACCTCTCCCATCCGGATCGGCGAGAAGAAGCCCAGCAGGCCGTCGTGCGTGACGGAGTAGGTGGCGGTGGCAGTTCCGGTGTTGCCGGCGGCGTCGGAGGCCGTGCCGGTCACCGTGTGGATGCCCAGTGCATCCGACCACCCGGTCACGACACATGGCCCCACCACGCCGGAGGTGGCGTCAAGCGCGGTGCAGGTCGGCTGAGCCGGAACGGAACCGTACTCGTAGCTCGCCCCGTCAGCGGGTCCACCCACCAGGGTGACCACCGGCGCCGCCGTATCCACCTTGACCGTGACCGAGGAGATGCTGGTGCCGCCATCGGAGGTCGCGCTGCAGGTGAGCGTCTGGCCCGTCGTGTCCGTCACGGTGGTGGGACCACAGCCTGTCGACGACGAGATCCCCGACTCGGAATCGGTGACCGTCCAGGAGACATCGGTCGCGGTCGTGTACCAGCCGGCCAGGCCAAGGGTGCCGGTGATGCTGGGGACGATGGCCGGCGGCGTGGTGTCAGTCGGGAGGCCGTTGGCGGTGAGGTGGACGGTGAACGACTGGCCGTTGAGGGTGAAGCCGCTGGTGGCGGTGACCGGGCCGGTGGCGGTCGGGGTCACGGTGTAGGAGACCGAGCAGGTCCCGCCGGGGGCGAGGACCACGCCGGCGCAGTTCTGGGAGCCGTCGAACGGGGCGGCGGGGGCGCCGCCGGCCATCTCGACGGTCACCGGTGCCGTGCCGACGTTGGTGAGGGTGACGGGCACCGTGGGGCTGGTGACTCCGACACCGACGTCGCCGAAGTCGATGCTGGTGGTGTTGATCCGGAATCGGTTGATGCCGTTGGCGCTGAGGTCGACGGTGAACGCCTCGCCGTTGAGGGTGAAGCCGCTGGTGGCGGTGACCGGGCCGGTGGCGGTCGGGGTCACGGTGTAGGAGACCGAGCAGGTCCCGCCGAGGGCGAGGGTCTGGCTCATGCAGTTCTGGGAGCCGTCGAACGGGGCGGCGGGGGCGCCGCCGGCCATCTCGACGGTCACCGGTGCCGTGCTGACGTTGGTGACCGTCACCGTTTCGGTCGGGCTGGTCGACCCCACCGGCACATCCCCGAACGAGACCCCCGTCCGCACCACCGAAAACACCTTGGGTGCGGCCGCCGCGGCCGGAGTCGGGGCAAGGAAGCAACTCGCGAGCACAAGCGCCAGCCCGGCGGTAGCGCTGAAACCCCTTCTGAACGTCATGATCTCTCCCGAGTGTCTCGGGACGCCGCTACCGCGTCGCCATTGACTTAGCCGTTGTCAGAACTCTTCCACCACCCGTAGGTCGGCACAAGAAGGTCCGCACGACGACGCGGCGCGCAAGACCCGGTCCCGGACACCGGCCCCTCAGGACGCCGCGGGCGCCGGTCTGTAGGCGAGGAACGCCGGAAACATCCGGACGACGGCGGCCAGCAGCAGCACCACCAGCACCCCGCCCAACCCGGCCGTCCACGCGGGCCCGATCAGCGCCCCGCCGGCCCCGTGCAGCACGTCCGCCAACCGCGGCCCGCCGGCCACCACCACGATGAAGATGCCCTGCAGCCGGCCGCGGACGGCGTCGTCGGCGGCCGCCAGCAGGATGGCGCTGCGGAACGCCGCCGACGACATGTCCGCCGCCCCGCCCACCACCTGGGTCAGCAGCGCCACCACCAGCATCGGCACCAGCCACACCGACGCCAGCCCCACCGCCAGACCGAACGCCGCCATCGCCGCGCCCCAGATCGCGATCGACACCACGACGGCCAGCCCCTGCCGGCGCACCCGCGAGATCCAGCCGCTGAACACGCCGCCGAGCAACACCCCCGCCGGCATCGACGCCAGCAGCAGCGCGTACACCATGCCGCCCTCGGCCGGCCCGCCGAACGTCTCGTGCGCGATCTGCGGGAACAGCGCCCGGGCCAGCCCGAACACCATCGCGATGATGTCGACGACGAACGACATCAGCAGCACCGTCCGCCCCTGCAGGTAGCCGAAGCCGTCGAGCACCGACCGCAGCCCCGGCGTCCCCTGCGGGTTGTCGACGGGCAGCGGCGGCAGCTTCACCACGGCGTACAGCGTCGCGAACAGCGTCAGCGTGTCCAGCCCGTAGAGCAGGGGGAACCCCAGCACCGGGATCAGCGCACCGCCGATCAGCGGCCCCGCGATCGCCCCCGCCGAGAAGACCGTCATGTTGAGCGACTGCGCCGCCGGGATCAGCCCGACCGGCAGCAGCTTCGGCAGGATCGCCGCCCGCACCGGCTGGTTGAGCGCGAAGAACGCCTGCTGCAGCGCGAAGATGCCGAGCAGCGCCCACACGTTGCGCAGCCCCAGCGCGGCCTGGACGAAGAACAGCCCGCTGGTCGCGATCAGGCCCACCGTCGTGAGGATCAGGAGGGTGCGCCGGTCGAGGTGGTCGGCCAGCGCGCCGCCGTACAACCCGAACACCACCAGCGGCACCAGGCCGAACAGCCCGGCCAGGCCCACGTACGCCGACGACCCGGTGATGGCGTAGAGCTGCGCCGGCACCGCGACCACCGTCAGTTGCGCCCCGACGACCGTGACGATGTTCGCCGTCCACAACCGCCGGAACGCCGGCGTCCGCAACGGGCGGGTGTCGGCGAAGTGGCGCCGGAGGCGTCCCAGCCGGGGGGTCACTCCTTCTTGCCGCGCTTGGCGCGGGCCTTGACCTCGACGTGCACCGGCGTGCCGACGAACCCGAACTCCTCCCGCAGCCGCCGCTCGACGAACCGGACGTACTGGGGGTCCAGGACGCCGGACGTGAACAGCACGAACGTCGGCGGGCAGTTCTGGGCCTGCGTGCCGAACAGGATGCGCGGCTGCTTGCCGCCGCGCAGCGGGTGCGGGTGGGCGGCGGCGACGCGGCCCAGGAAGGCGTTGAGCTGTCCGGTGGTGACCCGGGTCTCCCAGCCCTCCAGGGCGGCGTCGACGGCCTTCTTGAGCTTGTCGACGTTGCGGCCGCTGAGCGCCGAGATGTTGACCGACGGGGCCCACCTGAACGCCTGGATGTCCTGCTCGATCTCGCGGGCCAGGTACCGGCGGCGCTCGTCGTCGGTCAGGTCCCACTTGTTGTAGGCGATCACCATCGCCTTGCCGGCGTCCTCCACCATCGACAGGATCTTCAGGTCCTGGTCGGAGATCGGCTCGGAGGCGTCCAACACCACCACGCAGACCTCGGCCCGCTCGACGGCGCCCTGGGTGCGCAGCGAGGCGTAGTACTCGTGGCCGGACGCCTCCTTGACCCGCCGGCGCAGCCCGGCGGTGTCGATGAACCGATAGAGCTCGCCGCCCAGCTCGACCAGCTCGTCGACCGGGTCGACGGTGGTGCCGGCGACGTTGTCGACGACCGAGCGCTGCTGCCCGGTCAGCTTGTTGAGCAGCGACGACTTGCCGACGTTCGGCTTGCCGACGATCGCGACCCGCCGCGGCCCCCCGGCCGGCGCGGCGGCCTCCCGCGGCGCCTCGGGCAGCACCGCCAGGATGGCGTCCAGCAGGTCGCCCGACCCGCGGCCGTGCAACGCCGACACCGGGTGCGGCTCCCCCAGCCCCAGGGCCCACATGGACGCCGCCTCGGCCTCGGTGCGCTGGTCGTCGACCTTGTTGGCGGCCAGGACGACCGGCTTGCGGCTCTGGCGCAGCACCCGCACGACCGCCTCGTCCTCGTCGGTGATGCCCACGGTGGCGTCCACGACGAACACCACCGCGTCGGCCGCGTCGATCGCCAACTCGGCCTGCTCGGCGATGCGGGCGGCCATGCCCTGCGCGTCGCTGATCCAGCCGCCGGTGTCGACGACGACGAACTCCCGCCCGCCCCAGGTGGCGTCGTAGCTGACGCGGTCGCGGGTGACGCCGGGCAGATCCTGCACGACGGCCTCCCGCCGGCCCAGGAAGCGGTTGACCAGCGCCGACTTGCCCACGTTCGGGCGGCCGACGACGGCGACGACGGGCTTGAGGGTCACCGCCTCGGCCGCGCCGGAGCGGTCGACGAACACGTCGGCGGACGGGTCGGGTTCGGGGGTGAAGTCGGATCCGGTCACGGGCGGCCCTCCTGGGCGAGGTCGATGATCGTCGCCACGACGTCGTCGAGGGTCAGGTCGGTGGTGTCGAGCAGCCGGACGCCGTCGGCGGCGGTCTGGAACTCGACGAGCTTGGAGTCCGCGGCGTCCCGGGCCAGCACCTGGGTGCGCAACTGTTCGGCGCTCACGGACGCCCCGACATCACCCCGCCGCCGCGCCAGCCGCACCTCCGGGGACGCCGTGAGCAGGACCCGCAGGTCGGCGTCCGGGTAGACGACGGTGGTGATGTCGCGGCCCTCGGCGACGACGCCGCGCGGGGCGGCGTCCATGAGGGCGCGCTGGCGGCGCACCAGGTCGGCGCGGCAGTCGGGGTTGGTCGAGACGAGCGAGGCGTTCTCGGTGACGCGCGCGCCCCGGATCTCCCCCGTCACGTCGCGGCCGCCGACCCGCACCCAGAAGTCGTCGGGGTCGAGGCTGATCGCCACGTCGGCGTCGCGGGTGACGCGCGCGACGGCGTCCGGGTCGTCGTGGGCGACGCCGGAGTCGAGGACCGCGAGGGTGACCGCCCGGTACATGGCCCCGGTGTCGAGGTAGCCCAAGCCGAGGCGACGGGCGACCTCCTTGGCGGTCGTCGACTTGCCCGAACCGGCCGGTCCGTCGATGGCGATCACGAGGCGCTGCGAAGTCACCGGTCGATTCTAGGGCCCCCGGCGGACACCGCCTCGCCAGGCCCGACGGGGCGTCAGTGACGGACGGTCCAGCCCGCGGCGGTCATCGTGGCCTCGAGCTCGGCCGCCCGCTCCGGCGCCACCTGCACGTTGAGCCAGCCGACCTCGCGCTCGTCGTCGTGGTCCATCGACACGTCCTCGACGTTGAACCCGGCCTCGCCGATGTCGGCGAACAGGCGCGCCAGGGCGCCGGGGGCGTCCGGGATCTCGACGCTGACCTGGGCGTAGTCGCGCGCCGGGGCGCCGTGCTTGCCGGGGATCAGCCGGGTGCCGGCCCGGCCCAGCCCGAGGAACCCCTCCAGCTCCCCCGCACCGATGCGGGCCTCGTCGTCGAGGATGCCCATCAGCTCCGACAGGCTCTCGCGCACGTCGGCCAACAGGGCGCGAACCGCCTCCCGGTTGGCGCTGATGATCTGCACCCACAGGGCCGGGTCGCCGCCCGCGATGCGGGTGACGTCGCGCAGACCCTGGCCCGCGAGGCGCAGGTGCTCGGGCGGCACGTCGTGCAGTTGGGCGGCCATCACGGCGCTCAGCAGGTGCGGCACGTGCGAGACCTCGGCCACCGCCTCGTCGTGGTGCGCGGGGCCCAGGGTGACGACCCGCGCCCCGCACAACCGGGCCAGCTCCTGCACGTCGAGCACGGCGGCGGCCGCGGCGGTGTCGTGCGGCGCCACCACCCAGGTGCGGTCGACGAACAGGTCCGCCCGGGCGGTCAGCGGCCCCGCGTGATGGGAGCCCGCCATCGGATGCCCGCCGCAGTAGCGCTTCAGCTTCAGCCCCCCGCGCGCCCGCAGGTCGTTGATGATCGTGCCCTTGACCGAGCCGACGTCGGTCACGGTGGCCCGGGGGTAGGCCTGCAGCGCGGCCGCCACCTCGTCGGCCAGGTGCGCCGGCGGCACGGCCACGACCACCAGGCGCACCGCGGCCGGATCGACCGGGTCGACGGTGCCGGCGCCGCGGCTCGCGGCGACCAGGGCGTGCGCCGGCACGGCATCGGTCAGGTGGACGCGGACGCCGGCGGCCGTCAGCGCGCAGCCGACGGACGCCCCGACCAGCCCGGTGCCGACGATCAGCGTCGGCGAGAGGTCGATCGGCTTCACCGGGCCCAGCCCTCCAGCAGCGCGGCCACCCGCGCCGGCGCGAGCCGGACGAACGTGCGCCCGGGCCGCGTCCGGTCCAGCAGCGCCACCTCGAGCGGAGCGTCCGCCGCCGCGGTCGCCCGCAGCGCGTTCGCGGCCAGCCGGACGGCGCCCTGCACGTCGGCGTCCGGGGTGAAGCCGAGCGCGAGCCGCTCCTCGACCGGCTCGGTGACCCCGCCCATGACGGCGTAGTCGGGCTCGTCGAACACCGACCCGTCGTAGGTGATGCGGTAGATGCGGTCGGACGCCCCGGGGGCCCCGACCTCGGCCACCACGAGCTCCACCTCGAACGGCTTGTCGGCGGACGCGAACGCCGCCCCCATCACCTGGGCGTAGGCGTTGACCAGGGCCCGGGCGGTGACGTCGGACCGAGCATAGGTGTAGCCCCGGAGGTCGGCCTGCTGGATGCCCGCCACCCGCAGCGCCTCGAACTCGTTGTAGCGGCCCACGGCGGCGAACCCGATGCGGTCGTAGATCTCGGAGATCTTGTGCAGCGTCGTCGAGTGGTTCTCGGCGGCGAAGCAGACGCCGTCGCGGTAGCGCAGCACCACCACCGAACGCCCGCGCGCGATGCCCTGCCGGGCGAAGTCGGCGCGGTCCTTCATCTGCTGCTCGGGCGGCACGTAGAACGGGATGGTCACCGTGGGTCCCTTCCACCGGCCGGGCCGGGCGTCGCGTCGGTCGGCGTCATAGCAGCGGGGCCCCCGGCCCGTCCGGCCGCTCGCGGCGGGCGGCCAACACCCGCTCGGCCAGGGCCTCCACCTCGGCGTCCGTCCAGCGCCGGACGCCCGCGGCGTCCACCGTGCACACCAGCGGGTAGAGGCGGCGGACGGCGTCCGGCCCCGCGGTCGCCGAGTCGTCGTCGGCGGCGTCCACCAGCGACTGGAGCAGCGCGGTGACCGCACCGGCGGCGTCCAGGCCGGGGCGGTGCAGCTTCTTGAGCGAGCCGCGGGCGAACGGGGCGCCGGAACCGACCGCGTAGAAGCCGGTCTCGTCGTAGCGGCCGCCGACGATGTCGTAGGAGACGATGCGGCCCTCGGCGCCGTCCCAGCCGACGAGGACCGGCAGGACGCCGAGGCCGCGCAGCGCACCGTCGAGTTGGGCCCGGATCAGCCCGCCGAGCCGGTTCGCCTTGCCCTCGAAACTGAGCGGGACGCCCTCGATCTTCTCGTAGTGCTCAAGTTCGACCTGGAACAGCCGGACCAGGTCGAGGGCCACCCCGGCGGTGCCGGCCACCCCGACCGCGCTGTGCGCGTCGGTGGGGAAGACCTTCTCGATGTCGTTCTGCACGATCTGGCTCGCCCACGTGGCCCGCCGGTCGCCGGCGATCGCGACCCCGCCGTCGAAGGTGGCGCACACGATCGTGGTGCCGTGCGGCGCGGCCTCCCCGCCGGGGCCGGACGCCGCGGCCCGCGGCAGCGCCTCCGGGGCAGCGTGCGCCAGCAGGTCGGCGAAGGACGACCGACCCAGAGCCCGGCCCACCGCCGCGGCGGCGTCGAAGCCCCCCATCACTGCCCGCCCTTCTGGACGAAGCTGCGGACGTACTCCTCGGCGTCGCCCTGCAGCACCTCGTCGATCTCGGCCAGCAGGGCGTCGTAGTCGACCGGACGCACCGGTGTCACCGGCTGCTCCTCGGCCGGGCCCGACTGCTCGGCCCCCCGGGACCGCCGCCGCTGGATCCGTTCACTCACGGAGGCCGAGTCTACCGGCGGCGTCCGACGGCGGCGCCCAGGGGGCCACCGGGTCGAACTCCCCGGCCCGCCAGGTCAGCGGCTCGGTCATCCGGAGGTTGTGCAGCCCGCCGCGGGGGTCGCGGATCAACACCGAGTCCCAGGTGGCGGCGACGACCGCGTCGGGGTGGGTCGCGACGAGGCGGCCCCGGGCGTGGGCCCGGGTGTCGGCCGGCGGCTCGCGGGTGGCCGCGGCGACGGCGGCGGCTGGGATCCAGTCGATGAGGGCGCCCGCCCGCTTGAGGGCCGCGAACGGGGACGCCGGGGCGTCCAGTTCGGCCCAGGCCAGGTCGAGCCGCGCCAGGCGCGGGTCCGCCCAGGACAGTCCGTCGCGCTCCCGGAGCCGCTCGAGCAGCGTCAGCTTGGCCGGCCAGTCGAGCCGGTCCGCCGTGGCCGCCGGGTCGCGGCCGAGGTCGTCCAGGACGCCCGCCCACTCGGCGACGATCTCGGCCCCCTCGGGGAAGGACGCCTCGGCGACGTGGGCCGCGCAGGCGTCCAGGAACCGTCGTTGCAGGTCCAGGGCGGACGCCGCCCCGGCACCGGTCGGCAGCCGGCGGCGCAGCGTCGGGTCGCGGCTGACGGCCCGGAAGGCGGCCACCGGGTCGCGCAGGGCGTCCACGGCGCCGAGCGCGGCGCCGACCCGGGGGGAGGCCGACGCGAGGGCGTCCAGCAGCAGGGCCAGGGTCCCGAGCCGCAGCCAGGTGGCGAAGGGGTTGCGGTTCGCGTCGCCGGCGATGGTGTGGAGGCGCCGCCAGCGCGACGGGGTCGCGTGCGGCTCGTCGCGGGTGTTGAGGATGCCGCGCTCCCGGGTGGTGTCGAGCCCCGAGGTCCGCTCGAAGAAGTCGGCGCGCTGCGACAACTGGAAGCCGGGCGTCTCGCCCCGGACGCCGAGGCCCACCCGGCCCGCCCCGGCGAACACCACGCGGGTGACGAGGAACGTGGGCAGCACGGCGGCCAGCCGGTCCCACGGCAGGGAGCGCGGCACGAGATGGTTCTCGTGGTGGCCGTACGAGTGGCCCTGCCCGTCGGTGTTGTTCTTGAACAGGCGGATCCGGACGCCCGTCGCGTCGGACGCCCGCGCGGCGGCCCGCGCGACGATCGCGTCGCCGGCGAGGTCGTGGATCGTCGCCGCGGTGGCGTTCGTCGTCTCGGGGGTGGCGTACTCGGGGTGCCCGTGGTCGACGTACAGGCGCGCCCCGTTGCCGAGCACTCGGTTGAAGACCCCGCCGTACACGGGGGTGCCCGCCCCGTCGTGGGCGACCACCACCCGCTCGGCGAGCCACTCGGGGTCGGCGTCCGGCCGGCCCGGGGCGAGGATCCCGTACTCGGTCTCGGTTCCGATCAGCACCATGGGGGCACGCTACCCTCGGCGCCATGCCCCGCCCGCTCGCGATCGCCCTCGACGTCGCCGTCGTGTTCGTCTTCGCCGCCGTCGGCCGCGCCTCCCACGCCGAGGCGACCGATCCGGCCGGGGTCGCCCGCACCGCGGGCCCCTTCCTCCTCGCCACCCTGATGGCCTGGGTCTACCTGGTCCTCAAGCGGCCCACCGAGTCGCCCTGGCGGCAGGGCCTCGTCGTCTGGCTGGCCGCGGTCGCCGGCGGCATGGTGGTCCGGGTTCTGCTGGGCGAGGGCGTCCAGCCGGCGTTCGTGGCCGTCGCCGCCGCGGTGCTGGGGGCCGGCCTGTTCGGGTGGCGCGCACTCGACCGGGCGCTGGCCCGGAGGGGGCGCCCGACGCGATAGCGTGCCTGCGGCAAGGAAGGACAGACCCGTGACCCAGCCCATCCGCCTGGTGGCGTTCGACCTCGACGACACCCTCGCCCCGTCGAAGTCGCCGCTGCCGCCCGAGATGGCCGAACTGCTGATGGAACTGCTCACGCTGCGTCCGGTGTGCATCATCTCGGGCGGCCAACTCGACCAGTTCGTCACGCAGGTCGTCGCCCGCCTGCCCGAGTCCCCCGTCCTGGACCGCCTGCACCTGATGCCCACGAACGGCACCTGGTACGTCGCCCACGCCGACGGGGCCTGGGTCGAGCGGTACCGCCACCAGCTCTCCCCGGAGAACCGCGCCCGGGCCCTGGCCGCCCTGGAGAGCCAGGCGCGCGCCCTGGGCCTGTGGTCGGACCACACGTGGGGGCCGATCCTGGAGGATCGCGGCTCGCAGGTGACGTTCTCCGCCCTCGGCCAGGAGGCCCCGGTGGACGCCAAGAAGGCCTGGGACCCCGACGGCACCAAACGGGCGCGCCTGCGGGACGCCGTCGCGCCGCTGCTGCCCGACCTCGACGTCCACGCCGGCGGGTCGACCTCGATCGACATCACCAAGAAGGGCATCGACAAGGCGTACGGCATCGGCCAGCTGTCCGAGATCCTCGGCATCGCGCCCGCCGAGATCCTGTTCGTCGGCGACCGGCTGACCCCCGGCGGCAACGACTACCCGGTGCTGCGGCTCGGCGTCCAGACCCACGCCGTCCGCGACTGGACCGACACCCTGGAGTTCCTCCGGCGCCTGCTGCCCACGCTGCGGTCCTGACCCCCGCTCCGGACGCCGCCGGTGCGGCCCGCGGCGTGTCGCCGCGGGCGTCCAAGGGCCGCGCCGAAGCCCGGGTCTAGAGTCCGGAGCAGCGGCACGCCGACGAGCCGACCAGCGCGACGACGTGTCGTGTCCCACCCTCATCGTCGAGGAGACGCCCGTGTCCGCAACGCTGTCCCAACCCAAACCCACCGAGGGTCGGAAGATCAAGGCCGATCCCGACCTTCCCCCGGTCGCCGTCGTCGAACCGCTGACGATCCCGACCAGAACCAAGATCGTCTACGGCATCATCGGCATCGTCGCCGCCGCCGCCTGGGCGGTCATCGCCGTCTCCCGCGGGGAGACCGTGAGCGCCGGCTGGTTCGTGCTGGCGGCGGTCGGCAGCTATCTGATCGCCCTTCGCTTCTACGCCCGCCTGATCGAGCACAAGATCAACAGGCCGGACGACACCCGGGCCACCCCGGCGGAGGAGTTCGCCAACGGCAAGGACTTCATGCCGACGCACCGCGTGGTGCTCTTCGGTCACCACTTCGCCGCCATCGCCGGCGCCGGACCCTTGGTCGGCCCCGTGCTCGCGGCCCAGATGGGGTACCTGCCCGGCACCCTGTGGATCATCATCGGGGTCATCTTCGCGGGCGCCGTGCAGGACTACATGGTGATGCACCTGGCGATCCGGCGCCGGGGCCGGTCGCTGGGCCAGATGTGTCGCGACGAGCTGGGCCCGGTCGGCGGCTGGCTGGCCATCATCGGCGTCATGACGATCATGGTGATCCTGATCGCCGTCCTGGTCATCGTGATCATCGGCGCGCTCGCCGAGTCCCCCTGGGGCGTGTTCTCGATCGCCATGACGATCCCGATCGCCCTGTTCATGGGCATCTACATGCGGTACCTCCGGCCCGGCAAGGTGACCGAGGCGTCCGGAATCGGTGTCGTGCTGCTGCTGATCGCCATCGCGGGCGGCAGCTTCGTCGCCGCCGACCCGACGCTCGCCGCGATCTTCACGATGTCCAAGCTCAACCTGGCCTACGCGATCTGCCTCTACGGCTTCGCCGCCGCGATCCTGCCCGTGTGGCTGCTGCTGGCCCCGCGCGACTACCTGTCGACGTTCATGAAGGTCGGCACGATCGCGATGCTCGCGCTCGCCGTCCTGATCGTGCTGCCCGTGATGCGCATGCCCGCGGTCACCACGTTCGCGCTGACCGGCAAGGGCCCGGCGTTCGCCGGCAACCTGTTCCCGTTCCTGTTCATCACGATCGCCTGCGGCGCGCTGTCCGGCTTCCACGCCCTGATCAGTTCGGGGACGACCCCCAAGATGATCCAGAAGGAGTCGCAGGCCCGCGTCATCGGCTACGGCGGCATGCTCACCGAGTCCTTCGTGGCCATCAACGCCCTGATCATGGCGTGCGTCCTCGACCCGCACATCTACTTCGCCATGAACGCCCCGGTCGGCCTGACCGGCGGCACCCCCCAGACCGCGGCGACCTACGTCAACAGCCTGGGCCTGGTGTCGGGGGCGGGCAACCCGTTGCCGGACGCCACCCCGGCGGTCTTCGCCGACGCCGCGGCGTCCGTCGGGGAGAAGTCGATCATCTCCCGGACCGGCGGCGCCCCGACGCTCGCCTTCGGCATGGCCGACGTGCTCGACAAGATCCCCTTCTTCGGCGGTCTCAAGGCGTTCTGGTACCACTTCGCGGTCATGTTCGAGGCGCTCTTCATCTTGACGACGGTGGACGCCGGCACGCGCGTGGCCCGGTTCATGCTGTCGGACACGCTGTCCAACATCCCCGGCCTCATCAAGTTCCGCGACCCGTCGTGGCGTCCGGGGGCCTGGTTGGCCACCGCGCTCGTGGTGCTCGGGTGGGGCTCGATCGTGGTGATGGGCGTCACCGACCCCCTCGGCGGGATCTACGTGCTCTTCCCGCTGTTCGGGATCGCGAACCAGCTGCTGGCCGCGATCGCCCTGACGCTGGTGTTCACCGTGGTCATGAAGAAGGGCCTGTTCAAGTGGGCGTGGATCCCCGGCCTGCCGCTGGCGTGGGACCTGTTCATCACGATGTGGGCGTCGTTCGAGAAGATCTTCAGCTCGAACCCGGCCATCGGTTACTGGGCCTCGAACGCGGCGGCGCGGTCCGCCCTGGCGGCCGGCAAGCCGTACTCGACGGCCAAGACCCCCGCCGAGGTGGAGATCGTGATCCGGAACACCGCGATCCAGGGCACCCTGTCGATCCTGTACGCGGTGCTCGTGATCGGTGTGTTCGTCGTCGGCATGTGGATCTCGGCCAAGGCGCTCCGCCTGGGCGGGTTGCCGACCTCCGAGACCAAGGGCGTCCCGTCGCGGATCTTCGGCCCCGCCGGGTTCGTGGCGACGCCGTTGGAGAAGGAGGTGCTGGCCGACTGGCGGTCCGCCGGCAAGGATCCCGACGGCGGCTACCACCACGTCCACACGGAGGCCGACCATGCCGCCGGCGACCTGATCGCCGATTGATGAACGCCTTCGCGACCAGCGAGGAGCCGGGCGGCGTGCGCCGCCCGGCCCCTCGGGCACTCGACGATGCCGACGGCCGGACGCCGTGGCGCCGCGCCTACGATGGCGTCACCCGCGTGCTCAAGGGGATGGCCGGTCTGGACGCCTACGAGCGTTACGTCCGGCACCGCCTGGCCCACCACCCGGGGGAGCCGCTGCAAGGGGAGGCGGAATTCTGGCGCTGCCGCTGGGACCAGGAGAGCCGCACCCCCAAGGCGCGCTGCTGTTGAAGCGTGTCGCACGCGACTACGGCCGGCGTTTGCTTGACTTCGGCCAAAGTCTTCGCGTGGTACGAGCCACGCCGGGCGCCCGCGTTCACTATCGTGGGGACCGACCGGACGACCGGCGATTCGACGACGATCAGCCGTCGGGGCCGGTGACCCTGCGCCTCGTCATCAGGAAGGAACGAATCGTGCGCGTTTACAACTTCTCCGCCGGACCGGCGATGCTGCCGCTGGAGGTCCTCGAGCGGGCCAAGGACGAACTGCTCGACTGGGGCGGCACCGGCATGTCGGTCATGGAGCACTCCCACCGCGGCAAGGCCTTCGTCGAGTGCGCCGCGAGCGCCGAGGCGTCGCTGCGCGAGGTCATGGGCATCCCGGACAACTACAAGTGCCTGTTCCTGCAGGGCGGCGCCTACGGCGAGTTCGCGGCCATCCCGCTCAACCTGTCCGCCCCCGGGCAGACGATCGACTTCATCAACACGGGCGACTGGTCGTCGAAGGCCATCGCCGAGGCCAAGAAGTACGCCGTCCCGAACGTCATCGCCAGCGAGAAGGACAACGGCTTCGTCGACGTCCCCGCGCCGGACAGCTTCGAGGTCAACCCCGAGTCGGCCTACCTGCACTACACGCCGAACGAGACCATCCGTGGCGTCGAGTTCGACTACATCCCCGACAGCAAGGGGCTGCCGCTGATCGCCGACTTCAGCTCGACGATCCTGTCCCGCCCGGTCGAGGTCGACAAGTTCGACCTGATCTTCGCCGGCGCGCAGAAGAACATGGGCCCCTCCGGTCTGGTCACCGTCATCGTGAACGAGGAACTGCTCGGCAAGGCCCGCCCCGAGTGCCCGAGCGTGTGGGACTTCACCCAGCAGGCCGCGAACGACTCGATGCTCAACACCCCGCCCACCTTCGCCTGGTACCTGCTCGGCCTGGTGCTCGACTGGATCAAGGCCAACGGCGGCCTGGAGGGCATGGCGGCCCGCAACAAGGCCAAGGCCGACGCGCTCTACGACTACATCGACGGCTCCGGCTACTACACCAACCCCGTCGCCAAGCACGCCCGCTCGTGGATGAACGTCCCCTTCCTGCAGGCCAAGCCGGAACTCGACAAGCAGTTCGTGTCCGAGGCCGCCGCCGCCGGCCTGGCCAACCTCGCCGGCCACCGCTCCGTCGGCGGCATGCGCGCCTCGATCTACAACGCCGTCCCGCTCGAGGGCGTCCAGGCCCTCATCGACTTCATGAAGGAGTTCGCGCAGAAGAACGGCTGACGCCGACAGCGCACACGACCATGTACAAGATTCAGACCCTGAACCCCATCAGCCCGCTCGGCCTCGACCGCCTGCCCAAGGACAAGTACGAGGTCGGGGCGTCCTTCGACGCACCGGACGCCTACCTGGTGCGCTCGTTCGTCATGCACGACATGGAGATCCCCTCCTCGGTCGTCGCCGTCGCCCGCGCCGGTGCGGGTACCAACAACATCCCCGTGGACGCCTTGGCCAAGAAGGGCATCGTCGTCTTCAACACCCCCGGCGCCAACGCCAACGCGGTGAAGGAACTCGTGCTCGCGGGCATGCTCATCGGTGCCCGCAACATCGGCCAGGGCGCGGCGTTCGCCCGCGGCCTCGAGGGCACCGACGAAGAGATCAGCAAGGCGGTCGAGAAGGGCAAGAAGCAGTTCGTCGGCTTCGAGCTGCCCGGGCGCACCCTCGGCGTGATCGGCCTGGGCGCGATCGGCGGCGGCGTCGCCAACGCCGCCGTGGCCCTCGGCATGAAGGTCATCGGCTACGACCCCGCCATCACGATCGCGCACGCCTGGAACCTGTCGTCCTCCGTGGAGCGGGTCACCGACGTCGACGAGATCTTCAAGCGGGCCGACGTCGTCACCGTGCACGTCCCGCTGATCGAAGCCACCAAGGGCATGATCAACGCCGAGCGCCTCGCGATGATGAAGCCGCACGCCACGATCCTCAACTTCGCCCGCGCCGGCATCGTCGACGAGCAGGCGATCGTCGATGCGCTCAACAAGGGAACGATCGGCTCCTACGTGTGCGACTTCCCGAGCAACACGCTCAAGGGGAACCCGAAGGTGACGGCGTTGCCGCACCTCGGGGCGTCCACCAACGAGGCGGAGGACAACTGCGCGGTCATGGCCGCCCAGGAACTCCGCGACTTCCTCGAGAACGGGAACATCACCAACTCGGTGAACTTCCCCGAGGCGCAGTTGCACGCCCGCGAGCCCGGGGAGACGCGCCTCGCGATCGCCAGCGACAACTCCCCCGACACCGTGGCCAAGCTCACGGGGGCGCTCAGCGCCGCCGGGCTCGCCGTCGCGCACATGGTGCACAAGTCGCGCGGCGACCTCGACTACACGCTGATCGACATCCCCGGCGAGGTGCCGCAGGAGGCGGTCGAGACGCTGCGGGCGCTCCCCATCGTCCGCAAGGTGCGCGTCATCGCCTGACCCGAACACGGCGAGCGCCCGGCGACGCGGTCGCCGGGCGCTCGCGCGTTCCGGGGGTGCTCAGTCGAGTTCGGAGGACACGACCGCGTCCAGGGTGGTGAAGGTGTAGCCGCGCGCCTTCAGGCCGCTGATGATCTCGGGCAGAGCGTCGGCGTCCAGGACCGTGCCGTCGTTGGGATTGGCGCCCACGTGCATCAGGACGATGCCGCCGGGTGTGACGCCGTCGACGACGCGGCGCACGACGGCGTCCTTGGTCATGCCGCCGGAGGTGCCCTTCCAGCCGAGGGAGTCGACCGACCAGCGGAACGGCACATAGCACTGCCGGTTGACGGTCGCGATCACTCGGGAGTTCACGTCGCCGAACGGGAACCGGAACCACGGTCGGGGGTCGTCGCCGGTCGCCGCGATGATGGCGGAGCGCGCCCGGGACAGCTCGGTCGCGATCTGGGCGTCGCTGAGCTGGGTGAAGTAGGGGTGCGTCATCGAATGGTTCCCGATCGGGAAGGCCGCCGCGATCCGGGAGGCCGACGTCGGGTAGTCCTGGGCGAAGTCCCCGGTCATGAAGAAGGACGCCGCGGTCCCGGTGTCGCGGAGGGTGGCCAGGATGCGGCTCACGCCGGCGTCCGAGGACCCGGCGTCGAACGTCAGCGCGACGACCTTGCGGGTGGTGCCCAGGGTCTCGAAGTCCTTGCCGAGCACGCTGGACGGCAGGGCGCACTGCGCGGTGGTGGGCGGCTTGGTGGTGGTGGTCGTGGTGGGCGGCTTGGTGGTGGTGGTCGTGGTGGGCGGCTTGGTGGTGGTGGTCGTGGTGGGCGGCTTGGTGGTGGTTTTCGTGGTCGTGGTGGTCTTCGTCGTCGTCTTGCTGGTGGTCGTGGTGCGCGTCGAGGTCGTCGTGGTGAGGCCGCTGGGCGGCGACGGCTTCGAGGTGGACGGCGTCGCGGTCGGCGACGGCGCCGGCGTCGCGGAGGTCGGGGTGACGCTGGGGGTGATCGTCGACGCGCTGGGGCTCGACGGTGTCAGTGTCGGCGTGGCGGCGGACGGCCCAGGGCTGCCGGAGGTCGTCGGCGGCGTCGCGACCGGCGTGCTGGCGGTGGGGACGGCCGGGGCGCACCCGATCGTCAGGAGGACGAGCGCGGCCGTCAGGAACCGGGCGCCCGGGCGTCTGGTCATGGCTCCACAGTGGCGGCCGATCCTGACAGGGGCCTGAGGCAGCCCGAAGAGTTGGTCAAGAGGCGGCGCTCAGAGTCCGGCCAGGGCGGCCTCCACGAGCCACACGGCCACCGCCGCCGCGAGGGCCACCGTGAGCAACGAGCGGCGCCGCCAGGCCAACACCACCGCGACCACGAGGCCCGCACCCGCCGACACCCAACTCGTCGTCGCAGCGAAGATCGCCGGGAGCGTGAGCGCGGTGAGGACGGCGTAGGGCACGTAGTGCAGGAACGACCGCACCCAACGGTTGGTGATCTCGCGGCGGAACAGCACGAGCGGCAGCGTCCGGGGCAGGTAGGTGACGGCCCACATCACGGCGATGGCGGCGCCCAGCGGGACCGCCGTCATGGTCGCGCCCCAGCCGGACGATCGGCGTCCCCCACCGGGAACAGGGTGGCCCCGAGGGCCGCCGCGACGCAGGTGGCGACGATCAGCCGCCAGCCCGGCGCCACAGCGAGCGGGAGGGCGGCCAGCAGGACGCTCACTGAGCCGGCGAGTGCGACGACGGCCAACACCGGCCCGGACGACCGGGCCGGCGGCACGACGATCGCCACGAACATCGCGTACAGCAGGACACCCATCGCGCTCTGCAGGGACGGAGGCAGCACCTGGCCGAGCACCGCCCCGGCCAGGGTGCCGGCGGTCCAGCCCAGCACCGGCAGGACCATCAGCCCGAGGTAGTAGGGGGCCGTCACGACGCGCCGGCCCAGGGCCAGGGCGTAGATCTCATCGGTCACGCCGTACCCCATCAGCAGCCGGCGGCCGGTGCCGATGCCCGGCGCCAGCCGCTGCGACAGCGAGAACGCCATCAGCACGTAGCGCAGGTTGATGAGGAGCACCGTCAGCGCCAGCTCGGCCAGCGAACCGGCCTCGGCGAGGATCGTCACGCCCGCGAACTGCCCCGACGAGGACAGGTTGGTGAACGAGATGACCGTCGCGACCAGCGGCGTCAGCCCGGACCGAACGGCTGCCAGGCCGAAGGCGATCGAGATGGTGAAGTAGCCGAGGGCGATCCCGACGCCGTCGCGGAGCCCCGTCCGCCACTCCCCCATGGCCCTCCCCTCGTGATCGCTGGCCATGCTAGCCCGGGAGACGTCCCTAGACTGAGCGGCGTGGAGCCCCGTCCCGCTGCCCCGCTGCCGGCCGACGACCCGGCCGCGTTGGTCGAGGCGGTCACAGCGCGGCTGCACGCCCGTGGCGAACGCATGACCAAGCCGCGTCGTGCGGTGCTGGTCGCGCTGGCGTCCGGGCCGCGGCACGCGACGGCCGACGACGTCGTCGAGGCGGTCGCGGCCCAGGACGCCACCGTGCACCGCTCGAGCGTCTACCGGGCATTGGAAGCCCTCTCCCGGCTCGGGGTGCTCCAGCACGTCCACCTCGGCCACGGCGCCACCACCTACCACGTGGCCCAGCCGGACGGCGGCGTCCTGCACCTCCAGTGCCGGCGGTGCGGGCACGTGCGGGGGGCGCCGGCCGACCTGGCCGCCGATCTGGCCGGCCGACTGGCCGCCGACTACGGGTTCCGGCTGGATTCGTCGCACGTCGCCCTGTCGGGGCTGTGCGCGGCGTGTGCCGTCACAGCGCCTCGTTGAGCGCGCGGATCGCCGCGGCCGCCCCGGAGACGATGAGGGTCTCCCCCGCCTCGAGCACCCGGTCGTCGCCGGGGTTCGGCACGTAGTGGCCGGGATCGTGGCGGATCGCCAGCGTGAACACCCCGCGGGCACGCAGGTCGCCCACGGTCTGGCCGGCGATCAGGGAGTCGACCTCGATCTCCTCCATCGCGAACGACAGATCGCCGCGCGAGAGGGCTGCATCGATGAAGTCGACCACGGCCGGCTTGAGCGCCAACTGGACCGCCCGGCGTCCGGCCATCTCGTACGGGCTGATCGTGCGGTCGGCGCCGGCCTGAAGCACCTTGCGCATGACGGCCGCCGTGCTGGCCCGGCCGATGATGAACAGGTCGGGATTCAGGGAGCGGGCCGAGATGACCACGTAGACGTTGTTGGCGTCGGAGTCGATGACCGCGACCAGCCCGCGGGCGCGCTCCACCCCCGCCTTGACCAGCACAGCGTCCGAGGTGCCGTCGCCGGGGACGACCAGGAAGCCGTCCTCGACGGCCCGGGTGAGCGATGCCGGGTCGACGTCGAGGACGACCACCTCCCGCCCGTCGTCGCGCAGTTCGCGCGCCACCAGCGACCCGACGCGGCCGTAGCCGCAGACGATGAAGTGACCGCGCAGGGCGTTCACCCGCTTCTCCATGCGCCTGACCTCCCGCTTTCCGCTGGACACTTCGGCAATGATGCTCTCCGCCGCGACGCCGACCGTGCCGAAGATGAGCGCCACAGCGGACACCGACATCAGCATCGTCCAGATCTCGCCCGCCCGGTCCATCGGGTGAACTTCCCGGAACCCGACCGTGGCCAGGGTGATCACGGTCATGTAGAGCGCGTCGAAGAACTCCCAGCCTTCGAGGATCATGTAGCCGGCCGTCCCGGTCAGCGTCGCGGCCACGACCACGAGCCCCCACACCAACACGTTGCGCACCGGCCGGCTCACCGCGGGCCAGTGCCTCCTGCGCACCGGGTCGGACACGGCCCGATTCTACGGCTGTGAGCTGCCGCTGACCGGCGCGGCACCCGCGCACGACGTGCCTCGCGTCACCCCCTGAGGGCCGAGAAGGCTGGTGTGAGGGCCACCTGTGGCAGGCCATGCGCACTCGCGCGGCCTGACTTCTCCACAGCCGCGAGGTCACGTGACCGGGAAGGGGCGGCCACGCCTCTAGTGAGGTGCATGAGAGCAGTTCTGACAGAGGAACTCGCGTTCGGGCGGGGCATGATCGTCCTCTCGGAGGCGCCTGGACTCCGACACACCATCCGCCGTGCCGTGTCGCGCGGGGAGTTGCGGTTGCTGCTGCCGGGGGTCTACGTGGCGACGGACCGCCAGCCGGACGCGCTGCTGCGGGCCCGGGCGATGATGCGCGTGGATCCCGGCGCGGTGATCACGGGGGCCGCGGCGGCGCGGTTGCACGGGTGGCAGGGCGTCGCCGATCCTGCGGTGTGCGACGTGGCGACCTCGTTCCGGGGGCGGAGCCCCGACTACCGGTTCTCACGCCGACGGATTCCCGTTGAGCAGGTGGTGTCGCGCGACGGGGTCCGGTTCGCGTCGATGGCGCTGACGGCGCTCCACCTCGCCAGGCAGCTCGGCGGCGGCCCCCTCGACGAAGCGCTGCGTTCGGGGGTCCGCCTCGCGGACCTGTGGGAGGCCCTCGAGCAGTGCCCCGGGAGTCCCGGCAATAGCCGGGTCCGGCAGCTGCTGGCCGACTCACGCGACGAACCCTGGTCTGAGGCGGAGCGCGCCGCCCACCGTGCGCTGCGCGCGGCCCGAGTCCGTGGCTGGGTGGCGAACCAGCCCCTCCTGCTGGCGGGGCGGCGGCGCTATCTGGACCTGGCGTTCCCCCAGCAGCGCGTGGCGGTCGAGATCGATGGGCGGGGTTTCCACTGCACGTGGGACCAACGGGTCGCCGACATGGCCCGCGACCGGGAGTTGGCGGCCGCCGGCTGGCGCGTGCTGCGCTTCCCGGCGGCCCTGGTGTTCGCGGAGCCGGACCGGTTCGTGCGCGAGGTGATGGCCGCGGTGTCCTGGGGTGCGCACGACGTGCCCCGGGCGGCCGCCTGACCCCCCGCGCGGGGGCGCCGCGTCGACCCGGGGCAGTCGGTGCGCAGAGTCGAGCGCCGACGAGGACCGCTAGCCTCGACCTGTGAACGAGGACCTGCGTCGACTCCAGGCCGAGCTGTCCGAGGCCCGGCGGCTCCTCGACGCCCGCCTGCGGGCGACCGAGCTGACCGAGCGCAGGCTGGCCGAGGCCCGTGCGGACGCCCGGGCGCTCGCCCAGACCAACGAGAAGCTGAACGTCACCCTGCGCCAGGCGCGCGAGTCGTTGCTGGCCCTCCGCGAGCAGCTCGAGGCGCTGGGGCGGCCGCCGGCCTCCCACGGCACGGTGGTGGGTCGGGCCGGTGACGAACTCGACGTGATGGTCGGCGGCCGGTTGCTGCGGGTCGGCTGCGTTCCGGACCTGCCCGCCGACAGCATCGCCCTCGGGGCCGCTGTGCTGCTCAACGAGGCGATGGCGGTGGTGGGCGGGGCCGGCCGGCCCGAGGCCGGGACGCTGCTGCGGGTCCGCGAGGTGCTCCCCGACGGGCGGATCCTGGCGAGCACGGGCGGTGACGAGGACGTGGTGCTGCTTCGGGCCCCCGAACTCGCGGGCGCCGACCTCGGCGTCGGCGACTCGGTGCTGGCCGACCGGCAGGCGCTCGTCGCCCACGCACGCATCGCCCGTTCCGACGTGGAGGACCTGCGGCTCGAGGAGGTGCCGAACGTCGGCTGGGCCGACATCGGCGGCCTCGACGAACAGATCGGCCTGATCCGGGACGCCGTGGAGTTGCCGTTCACGCAGCGCGCCCTGTTCGACGAGTACGGTCTGGCCGCCCCCAAGGGGGTGCTGCTGTTCGGGCCGCCCGGCTGCGGCAAGACGATGATCGCGAAGGCCGTGGCGAACTCGGCCGGCTCGTACTTCCTCAACGTCAAGGGCCCCGAACTCCTCGACAAGTACGTCGGCGAGACCGAACGCCAGATCCGGGTCATCTTCGGCCGGGCCCGGGAGTTGGCCGAGCGCGGCCGTCCGGTCATCGTGTTCTTCGACGAGATGGACGCCTTGTTCCGCACCCGCGGCTCGGGGGTGTCGAGCGACGTCGAGTCGACGGTCGTGCCGCAACTGCTCGCCGAGATCGACGGCGTCGAGGCGTTGGCCAACGTCATCGTCATCGGCGCCACCAACCGCGAGGACCTCATCGACCCGGCCATCCTGCGCCCGGGCCGGCTCGACGTGAAGATCAAACTCGAGCGGCCGTCCCCGGCCGGCGCCGCCGAGATCATGGGCAAGTACCTGTCGGCGGAGGTTCCGCTCAACGCCGCCGAGACGGACGCCGCCGGCGGGCCCGCCGCCCACCGGGCGGCGCTGGTCGCGGCCGCGGTCGACGCGCTGTTCGAGCGGTCGGACGCCACCCGCTTCGTGGAGGTGACGTACGCGTCCGGCGCCCGGGAGGTGCTTCACGTCGGGGACTTCGTGTCCGGGGCGATGCTGGCCTCGGTCGTGGCCCGCGCGAAGAAGGCGGCCATCAAGGACGTCCTGGCCGGCAGGGAGCCCGGCCTCCGCCGTGCCCACGTGCTGGCCGCCTGCCGCGCCGAGATCGCCGAGAACGCCGAACTGCCGAACACCACCAACCCCGACGACTGGGCGCGCGTGTCGGGCCGGCGGGGCGAGCGCATCGTGTTCCTGCGCACCCTTCAGGACGCCCGCGCGCTCGACGTGGGGTGACCGGGATCAGCCGGCGTGCCTCACTCGTCGTCGCGTTCCGGCGGCAACGCCCGCACCCAGCCGGGCCGCGGCCCGGTGTAGTCCGGACCGTAGGCGCCGGGCGCCGGGCGGCGGCGGCGCAGCGGCGCGGTGACCCCGGGCGCCAGCCTGCGGGCGAACACCAGGTAGCCGGTGTGCCCGGTCGCCGTGTGCGCCGGCCGGATCGCCAGCCCCTCGGCGTGCCATTCCCGCACCTCGTACTCGCGGGCCCACGGCTCCGTGAACCCCTCGTGGGTGCGGATCTGGTCCATGACCCGGCCCATCTGGGTGGTGGTGGCGACGTAGACGCAGAGGAAGCCGCCGGGGATCAGCACCTCGGCGACGGCCGCCACGCAGTCCCAGGGGCGCAGCATGTCGAGGATCACCCGGTCGACCGGCTCGGGGCCGATCGTCTCGACGAGGTCGCCGACGCGGAGCCGCCACGCCGGGTGGGGGCCGCCGAAGAACGTCTCGACATTCTTGGCCGCGACCCTGGCGAAGTCCTCGCGCCGCTCGTAGGAGTACACCGTGCCGGCCGAGCCGACCGCGCGCAGCAGCGACAGCGTCAACGCCCCCGACCCGACGCCGGCCTCCAGCACCCGGGCGCCCGGGAAGATGTCGGCCTGCATCAGGATCGCGGCGGCGTCCTTGGGGTAGATCACGGCGGCGCCCCGCGGCATCGACACCGCGAACTCGTTGAGCACCGGCCGGAACGCGAGGAACAGGTGTCCGCCCACCGAGCGGGCCACCGACCCCTCCGGCCGGCCGATCAGGTCGTCGTGGGCGACGCCGCCGTGTGTCGTGTGGAAGACGCCGCCGGCACGCAGCAGCACCGAATGGCGGCGTCCCTTCTGGTCGGTCAGCGTCACCCGCTCCCCGGCCACGAGCGGGCCCGTCCGCACTCCCGACGGCGCGGCGGCGCCCTCGCGCCGCGGCTCGGTGCCTTCCGCCCCGGTCATCGCGCGAACCCCCACAGTCCGAGCTGCCAGCAGGGCCCGAACGCGTGCTGCCCCACCGTGACGTCCTCGGCGACGAACAGCGTCTCCGGGCCCAGGGAGATCGGCACCACGGTCGCGTCGGTGGCGGCCTGCTGCTGGATCTCCGACAGCAGCGAGGCCCGTAGGACCTTGTCGTCGGTCTGCCGCGCAGCCTCGCTCAGCTGGGTCACCTTGTCGGCGCTGGCGGGCAGCGGGTCGTCGAGGTAGCTCTGCAGCCAGCCCAGCGGGGTGTTCACCCAGGCGGCCCGATCGGTCAGGATCAGGTCGGCGTCCGTGGCGTCGGCGACGAGCTTCACGCTCAGCGACGCGTTCGACTCCAGCCGGTCGCGCAGCAGGCGCGCGAGGTCGCCCTGCCCCGGGGCCGTGGACGCGTACGCCAGCGTCAGGATCGGCCGCTTGCCGGCCACCGGGGCGACGGTGGGGCGACCGCCGACGGGGAACGACGGGACAGAGCCGTCCAGCGTCGGCGGCACCAGCGAGGTGAGGGTGCGGTCGGCCTGCAGGGCCTGGGCCACCGCCGTTCGCACGTCGGCCCGCGCCCGCAGCGCGCTGGCCGGGTTCCAGACCAGCCGCTCCAGGCGGGCGTCCGGCAGGTCGGTCCGGGTGAACGCGGCCTTCGTCACCCCGGACGCCAGCCGGCCGAGCGCGGCGGCGTCCAGGCTGCGCCACACCACGTCGACGGTGCCGTCCACCATCGCCTGCTCGGCGGCCGCGGAATGGGGCAGGTGGGCGAGCCGCACCTGGTCGAGGGCGGCGGGGGTGGCGCCCACGTAGTCCTCGTTGCGCAGGAAGGTCAGCCCGGTCACCTCGGCGAGGTCGAGCCGGAACGGCCCCGATCCGACCGGCGCGCTCGTGGTCGGCCGCACGTTGTCGGGGTCGTAGACCTGCTCGTCGACGATGGACGCCGCCGGCGTGGCGAGCGCGTGCCCGATCTGGCCGTCGTGCCAGCGCAGCACGAACTCGACCGTGAGGTCGTCGACGACGTCGACGCGTTGCAGCGACCCGAACAGCCTGATCGAGGAGCGGGGCACGTTGAGCCGGTAGGCGCGGTCGATGCTGAACTTCACGTCGGACGCCGTCAGCGGGTTCCCGTTGCTGAAGGTCAGGTCCTTGGTCAGCGTGCACCGGTACGTGGTCGGGGTGTTGAACATGCAGTCGGCGGCGTCCGGCTTCAGGTCGCCGCTGTCGGGGTGCACCCGCATCAGCCGCTGGAAGACGTTGAGTGCCACGATCGCGTCGGCCCCCGTCTGGCTGGCCGCGGGATCGAAGGACTGGGGGGGCTCGGTCGTCGCCACCGTGAACGGCCGCGGCGGCGGGGTCACGGCGGTGCTCGGCCCGGTGCTCGGGCCGACGCTGGGCCCGGGCGTGCCCGCGGTGCATCCGGACGCCAGCGCCGCGGTCAGCACGAGGGCACCGAGGCGGCGGCGGGCGGGGAGGGGCGGACGCTCAGCGGGCATTGAAGTACTTCGCCTCGGGGTGGTGGACGACGAACGCGTCGGTCGCCTGCTCGGGGTGCAACTGGAACTCCTCGCTGAGCGTCACCCCGATCCGCTCCGGGGCCAGCAGGGTCACGACCTTGGCGCGGTCCTCCAGGTCGGGGCAGGCCGGGTAGCCGAGGCTGTACCGCGACCCCCGGTACGCCTGGTCGCGCAGCATGCCGGTGAGGTCGGCGTCCTGCCCGCCCAGGCCCAGTTCGGCGCGGACGCGGGCGTGCCACCGCTCGGCCAGGGCCTCGGTGAGCTGCACCGAGAGCCCGTGCAGTTCGAGGTAGTCGCGGTAGGCGTGCGCCTCGAACAGCTCGGCGGTGGCCGCCGAGACGCGCGACCCCATGGTGGCGAGCTGGAACGCGATCACGTCGGGCCCCAGCTCGGCCGCCTCGGCCTCGTCGCGGAAGAAGTCGGCCAGGCACAGCCGACGGCCCCGCGGCTGCCGCGGGAACGTGAACCGGGTGACCTCCCGCCACTCCCCGGACGCCGCCGCGTCGGGGTCGCCGATCACCAGGTCGTTGCCGGAGCTATGGCAGGGCCAGTAGCCGTAGACGACGGCGAACTCCCCGAGTTGCTCGGTCTGGATGCGGTCCAGCCAGGCCCGGAGCCGCGGCAGCCCCTCCTCCGCGACCAGGTCCTCGTAGGTGCGCTCCGGCGTCCCGCGGAGCCCCCAACGCCCCTTGAAGGTGGCGTCCAGGTCGAGCCAGTCGGCGATCTCGGCCAGCTTGATGCCCTTGACGACCCGGGAGCCCCAGAACGGCGGCACCGGCACGTCGACGCCGCGGGCCACGTCGGAGCGGACGCCCTCGGCGTCCGGCTGCGGCGCCGGCACCGGGGCCGGGAGGCGCCGTTGCCGCGGCTGGGGCAGGGTCGCTCCCGTCTCACCGCGGCGGACGGCCATGACGGCGTCCATGAGGGCGAGCCCCTCGAAGGCGTCCTTCGCGTAGCGGACCTCGCCGTGGTAGAGGCCGTTGAGGTCCTGCTCGACGTAGGTCCGGGTCAGCGCCGCCCCGCCGAGCAGGACCGGATAGTGGCTGACACCGCGGGCGTTCATCTCCAGGAGGTTGTCGCGCATGACGACGGTCGACTTCACCAGCAGCCCCGACATGCCGATGGCGTCCGCGGCGTGCTCCTCGGCGGCCCGCAGGATCTCGGCGACCGGTTGCTTGATGCCCAGGTTGACGACCCGGTAGCCGTTGTTGGTCAGGATGATGTCGACCAGGTTCTTGCCGATGTCGTGCACGTCGCCCTTGACCGTGGCCAGCACGATCGTGCCCTTGCCGGTCGCGTCGGAGGACTCGATGTGCGGCTCGAGGTGCGCGACGGCCCGCTTCATGACCTCGGCCGAGGCCAGGACGAACGGAAGCTGCATCTGCCCAGAGCCGAACAGGTCGCCGACGGTCTTCATGCCGGCGAGCAGGTCGGAGTTGATGATGTCGAGGGCCGACCGCGTGGCGAGCGCCTCGTCGAGGTCGGCCGCCAGGCCGCGATCGTCGGCGTCCACGATGCGCCGCTGCAGCCGTTCGGCAAGCGGCAGGGCGGCGAGTTCGGCGGCGCGCGCCTCCCGCGTCGTGGTCGTGGTGACGCCCTCGAACAGCTGCAGGTACCGGGCCAACGGGTCGTAGTCGGCGGTGCGCCGGTCGTAGATGAGGTCGAGGGCGACCTGGCGCTGCTCGTCGGGGATGCGGGCCATCGGCAGGATCCGGCTCGGGTGGACGATCGCGCTGGTCAGGCCGGCCGCCACGCACTCGTGGAGGAAGACCGAGTTGAGGACGGCGCGGGCGGCCGGGTTGAGTCCGAAGCTCACGTTCGACACGCCGAGGGTGGTCTGCACCTCGGGGTGGGCGGCCGTGAGCCGGCGGATCGCCTCGATGGTCTCGAGGGCGTCGCGCCGGGTCTCCTCCTGGCCGGTGCCGATCGGGAAGGTGAGGCAGTCGACGATGATGTCGGCCTCCCGCAGCCCCCATCGGCCGGTCAGGTCGGCGATGAGCCGCTCGGCGACGCGCACCTTCCAGTCGGCGGTGCGCGCCTGCCCCTCCTCGTCGATGGTGAGGGCGACCACGGCGGCGCCGTGCTCGACCACCAGCGGCATGATGCGGTCGTAGCGGGACCCGGGCCCGTCGCCGTCCTCGAAGTTCACCGAGTTGATCACGCTGCGGCCGGCCAGCGACTCCAGGCCGGCCTCGATGACGGCGGGCTCGGTGGAGTCGATGACGATCGGCAGCGGGACCGCGGTGTTGAGGCGGGTCGCCAGCGCCCGCATGTCGGCGACCCCGTCGCGGCCCACGTAGTCGACGCACAGGTCGAGCAGGTGGGCTCCGTCGCGGCTCTGCGCCTTGGCGATGTTGACGCAGGTGTCGACGTCGCCGGCCAGCATCGCCTCCCGGAACGCCTTCGAGCCGTTCGCGTTGGTCCGCTCGCCGATCGCCAGATAGGAGGTGTCCTGGCGCAGCGGCACGTCGGCGTACAGCGACGACACCGACCCGGCGGCCAGGTCGGCCGGGGCCGGCCCGGGGCTGGCGTCCCGGGCGGCCAGCGGACGCCCCCGCAGCGCGTCGGCCACCTGCCGGATGTGCTCGGGGGTGGTGCCGCAGCAGCCGCCGACCAGGCACAGGCCGAAGTCGGTGGCGTAGGAGTCGAGGGCCGCGCGCAGCTCGGGCGCGGTCAGGGGGTAGCGGGCGCCGTCGGCGGTGAGCTCGGGGAGGCCGGCGTTCGGCATGCAGCTCACCCCGATGCGGGCGTGCCGGGCGAGATGGCGCAGGTGCTCGCGCATCTCCTCCGGACCGGTGGCGCAGTTGAGGCCGATGACGTCGATGCCGAGCGGGGCGAGCGCGGTGAGCGCGGCGCCGATCTCGGAGCCCAGCAGCATGGTGCCGGTGGTCTCGACGGTCACGCTGACGATGATCGGCAGGTCGCTGCCGGCGGCTGCCAGTGCGCGCCGGGCGCCGATGACCGCGGCCTTGGCCTGGAGGAGGTCCTGGACGGTCTCGATGATGATGCCGTCGACGCCGCCGCGCAGCAGCCCCTCGGCGCAGGTGCGGTAGCCGTCGCGCAGCGCGGCGAACGGCAGGTGGCCCAGGGACGGCAGCTTGGTGCCGGGCCCCATCGACCCCAGGACGTAGCGGGGCCGCTCCGGGGTGGCGAACTCGTCGGCGACGCTGCGGGCGATCCGGGCGCCGGCCTCGGCCAGCTCGCCGATCCGGTCCGCGATGTCGTACTCGCCGAGCGCGGCCAGGTTGGCGCCGAAGGTGTTGGTCTCGACGGCGTCCGATCCGGCGGCGAAGTACGCGCGGTGGATCGCGGCGACGACGTCGGGGCGGGTCACGTTGAGGATCTCGTTGCAGCCCTCGAGCCCGGCGAAGTCGTCGAGGGTGAGGTCGAAGCCCTGGAGCTGCGTGCCCATGCCACCGTCGGCGACGACGACGCGGGTGGTCAGGGCGGTGCGCAGGTCCTGGGTCACCGGCCAAGGATAACCGGCGGCCGGGCGGCGCCCCGGGGACGCCCGCGTGCGACGTACGGGCCGGACCGGGACGGCCGGGCCCGGCCGGCGGTCGGTATCCTGGCCGGCATGTCTGGCCAGTCGAAGCTGCGGGGCCTCAAGCGCCCGGTCGTCCTTGCCGCGTTCGGAACGACGCGGGCGAGGCCGCGACGGGCGTCATCGACCACATCGCCGAGTTGACCTCGGCGGAGTTCGTGTTCGCCCTGGATCCCGACGAGTTCTACGACTTCACCGAGAACCGGCCCGTGGTGATGAACACCGAGGATGGCGGCCGGCTCATCGAGTGGCCGACCGTGGAGGTGCTGGTCGGCCATCTGCCGGAGCGCGACGTGGTGCTGATCGGCGGCCCCGAGCCCAACTATCACTGGAGGGCGTTCTGCACGAAGCTCGTGTCGGCGATGCTGACGGTGAAGCCCGACAAGGTGATCCTGCTGGGCTCGATGCTGGCCGACGTCCCCCACCGGCGGCCGATCCAGATCGCCATCAACTCCACCGACTACGAGGGCCCCACCGGCATCGTCGGCGTCCTGACCCAGTCGTGCAAGGACGCCGGCTTCGACGTGACCACGCTGTGGGCGTCCGTGCCCCACTACGTGGCCGAACCGCCGAACCCCAAGGCGACCCTGGCGCTGCTGGGTCGCGTGGAGGACGTGCTCGACGCGACCCTCGAGGTGCGCGACCTGCCGCACCTGGCGGCCGCCTGGGAGGGTCGGGTCAACGACCTGGCGGCGGACGACCCCGACATCCAGAGCTACATCGAAACCCTCGAGGAGAGCTACGACGAGGAGGGCGGGGTCGCCGACCAGTTGGCCGCCGAGGCCGAACGCTTCCTCCGGCGGCGCAACCGCTGAGAGCCGCGCGGGTCAGCGGTCCGGGTCGTCCAGGGGGCGGCCGTCGGGGGCCAGGCCGGCCTGCCAATCGCGCCGCAGGTCGTAGCGGACGGTGGGCGCCACCTCGCCGCGGATGCCCTCCACCAGCGCGGTGATCGCCGACACGATGCGGTCGGTCGCCTCGCGCACCGCCGCCGCGTCCGGCTCCTCGCCGGCCGGGGGGCGCAGGTCGTCGAGGGCGACCGGCTCTCCCAGCCGCATGGTGATCGTCGGCCGCGGCCACACCCGCGGGACGCCCACGCGCCACCGGTCGAAGACCGTGTGCGCACCCCACTGGGCCAGCGGCAGCACCGGAACCCCCGTGCGCAACGCCAGCCGGGCGGCGCCGCCGTGGCCGGTCATCGGCCAGGCGTCGGGCTCGTGGGTCACCGTCCCCTCCGGGTAGATCACGACGCAGGCGCCGCGGGCGAGGGCGTCCGCGGCGGCGTCCAGGGACGCCCCGGCGGCCCGCGTGCGCCGGTGAACGGGGATCTGCCCGGTCGCCCGGGCCAGCCACCCGACCACCGGGGCGTCGAACAGGGACGCCTTGGCGAGGAAGCGGGGCCAGCGTCCCGACCACACCAGGTAGTGACCGACGAGCGGCGGGTCGGCGTTGCTGATGTGGTTGGGGCAGACGATGACGCCGCCGGTGGCGGGAAGCGTGGCCGCGTCGTCCCAGTCGCGCCGGGTCAACGCGCGCAGAACGGGAGCCAGGACGTGCGCGATCGCGCGGAAGGCCGGCTCCGCGGCCTCCCGGTTCACGCGGCGCAGCGGCAGGCGGGCGCGGTCGCCCGGCCGGCGGTTCAGCTGAGGCCGCCGGCGGCGCGGCGGTCGGCCTGCTCGCGCAGCGCGCGGACCATCGCGTCCGGATCGTCCGCCCCGAACACCGACGAGCCGGCCACGAAGACGTTGACGCCGGCGTCCACGCAGCGGTCGATCGTCGCCGCCGAGACGCCCCCGTCGATCTGGATCCAGACGTCGGCCCCCGACCGCTCCACGAACTCACGGGTGCGGCGGATCTTGCCGAGCATGGCGTCCAGGAACTTCTGGCCGCCGAACCCCGGGTCGACGGTCATGATCAGGATCTGGTCGAACTCGGCGATGAAGTCGGCGACGGGCTCGATCGGCGTCTGCGGCCGCAGGGCCAGCGACGCGCGGCAGCCCATCGACCGCAGTTGGCGCGCCGTCCGGATCGGCGCCTGCGACGCCTCGATGTGGAAGCCCACCGAGTCCACGCCCGTCTCGGCGTACTGGGGCGCCCACAGGTCGGGGTTCTCGATCATCAGGTGCACGTCGAGGAACCGGTCCGGGTGGTTCTTCCGGAGGCACTCGACGACCGGCAGCCCGATGGACAGGTTGGGCACGAAATGGCCGTCCATGACGTCGACGTGGATCGCGTCCGCGCTCGGGATGCGGCGGATCTCGTCGTCGAGGGCGGCCAGGTTCGCGTTCAGGATGCTGGGATGGATGCGGTTCGCCACGGGGCGACTCTAGCTGGCGGGATCGGCCCGCGGTGCGGCGAGCAGCGAGTCCGAGACAGGGACGCCGCGGGCGGCGGCCAGGCGCCGGAGGGCGTCCACCTGGGTCGGGTCCACCCCGAACCCGCGCCGGCGGGTGCGCCACAGCAGGGTGTCGGCGCGCACGGAGTGCCCCGCCTTCAGCAACAGCGCCACGTTGTTGGAGCGGGCGCGAGCCACCGCGGCCAGCGACTGCACCGACTCCCACGGCACGTCGAAGCCGCCCAGCCCGCGCAGCCGGACCCCGGCGGCGTCCGCCTCGACGCGCTGCCGGAAGATCACCAGGCCCTTGAGCAGCTGCGGGATCGCGTACAGCGTCATGGCCGCCACCAGGCCGATCAGCCACCACGTCTTCTCGATGAGGCTGAGCTGCATGATGAGCAGCAGCGCCCAGACGGGCAGCATGACGACCTGGATCGCCGCCCCCAGCGGGCTGCTCAGCGTGCTGTCGACGCGCTCGTCCATGGGGCCCAGTGTGGCAGGGTCAGCCGACGCGCAGCAGCGCCAGGAACATGGCGTCGGTGCCGTGCCGGTGGGGCCAGAGCTGCACGTCGTCGCCGACGGCGCAATCGGGCACCCCGGGCAGGGCGTCGGCCGCCCGCAGCCGGGTCACCGGCCGGGTGGTGCCGGCCAGGACGGCGTCCACGACCTCGGCGGTCTCCCGGCGATGGGGCGAGCAGGTGACGTAGGCGACGACGCCGCCCGGGGCGGCGGAGGCCAGCGCGGTGGCCAGCAGCCGGCGCTGCAGGGGCACGAGCGCGGCCACATCCTCCGGACGGCGCCGCCAACGCGACTCGGGCCGGCGACGCAGCGCCCCCAGGCCGGTGCACGGCACGTCGGCCAGGACCCGGCCGAACGCGCCCTCGCGCCACGCCGGCCGGGTCCCGTCGGCACACACCACCGCGGGAGCCAGCGGGTCGGCGGCGTAGGCCCGCAGGCCCTGGGCGACGAGCCGGGCGCGATGTTCCTGCAGCTCGGCGGCCAGCAGCCGCTGCCCCTGGCCGATCGCCAGCCCGGCCAGGAGGGCCGACTTGCCGCCGGGGCCGGCGCACAGGTCAAGCCACGGAGCGGCGGGAGCGTCCGGGCGGGTGAGCGCCCAGGCCACGAGCTGCGAGCCCTCGTCCTGGACGCCGGCGCGGCCGGCACGGACGGCGTCCAGATCGCCGGGATGACCGGCGCGGCGGGCGCCGAACGGGCTGAAGGGGGTGGGCTCGCCCCCGAGGGCGGCGACCTCGGCGAGGCCGGGACGCACCACGAGCGTGGTGACCGGCGGCACGTTGTTCGCGGCCAGGGCGGCCTCGGCCTCGTCGCCGAGCAGGTCGACGAACGCCTCGGCGATCCAGCGCGGATGGTGGGTGCGGGTGGCCAGCGCACCCACGGCGTCCTCGTCGCGGCTGAGGCGGGCGACCCAACCGGCGAGGTCACGCTCCCCGACCCGGCGCAGGACGGCATTCGTGAGTCCCACGACCCGCTCCCCCACGACGCTCCCGGCCAGCTCGACGGTCGCCGCCACCGCGGCGCGGGGCGGCACCCGGGTGCTGAGCAGCTGGTGGGCACCCAGCCGCAGCACGTCGAGCAGGGCCGGCTGCAGGTCGGCCGCCCGACGGCCGGAGGCGTCCTCGATGATCCGGTCGTAGGTGCCCTGCAGGCGGCAGGTGCCCGAGACGAGTTCGGTGACGAACGCGGCGTCGCGGGCGTCCAGGCCGGCGGTGGCGAGCCGGTGACCGAGCTCGAGGTTGGCGTAGGCGCCCTCGCCGGTGACGGCCCGGAGCACCTCGTGGGCGAGGGTCCGGGCGGCGTCCGGGCGGCGGCGCCGCAGCGTCCGGTTGGGCATCAGGCGGAACCGCCCGGGGCCGCGTCGAAGGACTCCACCGGTTCGCGCAGGCCCCGGGCCCAGTCGGTCGCGGCCATCTCCCGCTTCCCCTGCGGCTGGACCCGGAGCAGCTCGAGGTCGACGGTGCCGGTGCCGACGAGCACGGCGCGCTTGCCGAGGGAGAGCCCGCCGGGCGGCAGGGTCGCGGCGTCCGTCGGGCGGGCCAGGGCGACGCGGAAGCGTTCGCCGCCGAGCGTGGTCCAGGCCATGGGTTCGGGCGAGCAGCCGCGGATGAGCCGGTCGAGGGCGTGGCCGTCGCGCGACCAATCGAGCCGGGCCTCCTCGGGGGTCAGCTTGGGGGCCAGCGTGACGCCGTCGGCCGGCTGCGGGGTCGGCACCGCCGTTTCGAGGGCGCGCAGGGTGTCGAGCAGCAGGGGCGCCCCGACCTCGGCGAGGGCGGCCAGCAGCGCGCCGGCCGTCTCGGTGCCGGCCAGCGGGTGGGTCACCGTGCGGTAGACGGGGCCGGCGTCGAGCTCCTTGACGATCCGGAAGGTCGTGGCCCCGGCGACCGCGTCTCCGGCGATGATGGTGCGCTGCGCGGGCGCTGCCCCCCGCCATCGGGGCAGCAGCGAGAAGTGCAGGTTCACCCAGCCCAGGCGGGGGATGTCCAGCACGTCCTGCGGGAGCAGCGCCCCGTAGGCGACCACCGCGCAGGCGTCGGGGGCGAGGGTGCGCAGCTGCGCCTTGAACGCCTCCTCGCGGGGCCGTTCGGGCTTCAGCACCGCAACGCCGTGCTCGGCCGCCCAGGCGGCCACCGGCGAGGGGACGGGACGGTTGGAGCGGCCCCGGGCGGCGTCCGGCCTGGTCACGACGGCGATCAGGTCGAGTTCGGACGCGGCCAGCAGGGCCAGCGACGGCAGGGCGACCTCGGGGGTCCCGGCGAAGACGACACGCACGAGCCAAACCCTAGCCGGGGCCCTTCCCTTCCGGCGGAGCGCGACCTAGCATGGCGGAGACCCGGGATTCTCCCCGGCAACCCGGAGAAGGGAGCGGCGCAATGGCAGAACTCTCCGAGAGGGTCAGGGGCTGATTCAGCCCGAACACCGAACACCGAAGGCCGCCCGGCGATCACGCCCGGCGGCCTTCGTCATCCCGGCTAGTCGACGACCTGCGGGTCCACGACGACCCGGACGCCGCCCCCCTCCTTGTGGGCGCTGCGGCGGGCCGACTCACGGGTGAGGGCGTCCAGAAGGGCCGCCGCGCGGGCGGGCGGGCAGCGCACCGTCAGCCGCACCGTCTCGTCGGTGAGCGGCAGCGGGCCGTACCGCTCGGCGTCCGGCACCGTGGCCGCCGCGACCGCGTAGTGCTCGACGGCGGCCGGGGGCCCCTCGACGTAGACGAGCCTCGCGGCCGGAGGGAAGCCGGTCGCGCGGCGCTCCGCCAGCTCGCGGGCCGCGAAGCCGACCGGGTCGAGCCGGACGAGGGCCTGCAGGGCGCGGGCGTCGGACTCCCCCACCGCCAGGACGGTGCCCCCGTCGGCGCCCGGACGCACCAGGGCGCACACCGTGAGCCAGCGCCGCAGGGCCTCCTCGGCGGCCCGAAGCTCCGGGCGGTTGAGCAGCAGGTGGGTGTCGAGCAGCACGGCCGCCGCGTAGCCGCCGGACGCCCGCGGCTCGGCCGCCGGCGTGCACAGCACCAGGGCCGGCACGTCCGGGACCTCGGCGATCTGGTGGCCCCACCACGACTCGACGACCCGAACCTGCGGGAAGGCTCGACCGATCTCCTCGGCGGTGCGGCGCACCCCCACCCGCGGGGCGCGCAGCCGGGTGCCGCCGCAGTCGGCGCACCGCCACGGGCCCGGGACGGGCCCGCACAGGCCGCAGACCAGTTGGAGGGCGTCGGCGCCCCGCTCACCGCGGAGCGTGCGCCGACAGCGCGGGCAGCGGGCGGGGGCACGGCAGTCGGCACACGCCGCGCTGGCCACGTAGCCCGCGCGCGGCACCTGGAGCAGGACCGGCCCGATCGCCAACCCGCGCCGGATGACGGCGAACGCGTCGTGCGGCAACCGGGCGGCGTGCGCCAGCGGGTCGCGCTCGAGGGCGAGGTCGGTGTCGGCGGCGATCCGGACGGCGGGTCCCAGCCGGCGCAGCTCGGCCGGCGGCGGGTTGAGTGGGGCGAGCCAGCCGCGTTCGACGAGCGCCTGGGTTTCGGCGGTGCGCGCATAACCGGCGACCAGGAGGGCGCTCCGCTCCAGGGCCGCCCGCAGGGCGGCCACCTCGCGGGCGTGCGGGTAGGGAGCGCGCTCCTCGGCCAGGGAGTCGTTCCCCTCGTCCCACACCGCGATCAGGCCCAGGTCGCGCACCGGTGCGTAGCCGGCGTTGCGGGTTCCGAGCACCAGGCGCACCCGCCCGCGGGCCACGGCCAGGAACGCGCGGTAGCGGGCGGCGGGGCCGAGGTCGGCGGCGAGGGTGACGAACGAGCCGGCGCCGAAGACGGCGGCGCACCGCTCCGCGAGGGCGGCCAGCGCGTCGGCGTCCGGCACGACCAGCAGGACGCCGCGGCCGCCGGCGAGCGTCGCTGCCGCGGCCTCGACGAGGCCGGACGCCCAGTCGCCGGGCGGGCCGTGGACGGGGGCCGGCGTCCAGGCGGCGCGCAGGGGCCGGCCGGCGGCCAGGGCGTCCAGGAAGACGGGGCCGCCGGGGTGGCGCGACAGGATCGAGGGCGGTGCGGCGGGCCTCGGCTCCGGGTGCGGTGGGGGCTCGGCGGCCTCGGTGGCGGCGTGCCGGGCCGGCACCGCCATGCGCACCACGTCGGCGAAGGTGCCCCCGTAGTGGTCGGCGACCGCGCGGCACAGCCGGGCGACCGGAGCGGTCAGGACGACCTCGGGCGACACGACGCGCTCCAGTGGACGCAGCTTGTCGCCCGCCTCCGAGCTGCCCGCCAGGCCGAGGACGAACCCGTCGGCGCGCTTGCCCGCGAACTTCACGCGCACGCGGCAACCGACGGCGATCGACGCCCGGTCGGCGTCCGGCACCAGGTAGTCGAAGGGTCGGTCGAGGTGCGGCAGGGCGATGTCGACGGCGACCCGCGCCACCAGGGGGCCGGTGGGCGTGGTCTCCGGGGTGGTCACGCCGCGATCCTAGGACGTCCCGCCGACAGCCCCCCGGAGCAGTCCGGAGGGGGCGTCCCGTCAGCCGCGGACGGCGCGGGCGAGGGCGTCGGCGCGGTCGGTGCGCTCCCAGGTCATGACGTCCAGCTCGCGGCCGAAATGGCCGTAGTTCGTCACCTGCGAGTAGATGGGCCGCAGCAGGTCCAGGTCGCGGATGATCGCCGCCGGCCGCAGGTCGAACGTGCGCAGCACGGCGTCGTTGATCTGCTCGACCGGCACCTGTTCGGTGCCGAAGCACTGGGTGTAGAAGCCGACCGGGTGGGCCCGCCCGATCGCGTACGCCACCTGCACCTCGCAGCGGGACGCCAGCCCCGCCGCCACCACGTTCTTCGCCACCCACCGCATCGCGTAGGACGCCGACCGGTCGACCTTGGACGGGTCCTTGCCCGAGAACGCGCCGCCGCCGTGCCGCGCCATGCCGCCGTAGGTGTCGACGATGATCTTGCGGCCGGTGACCCCGGCGTCGCCCATCGGGCCGCCGATCACGAACTTGCCGGTCGGGTTCACGAACGTCTTCAGGCCCGCGTGCGAGATGTCGTAGCGGGCCAGCACCGGGTCGATGACCCGGGCGCGCACCTCGCCCGCGATCGTGTCGTGGGGCACGCGCGGCAGGTGCTGCGTCGACACCACCACCGTGTCCAGCCGCACGGCGGTGTCGCCGTCGTACTCGATCGTCACCTGCGTCTTGCCGTCGGGCAGCACCCAGTCCAGCTCGCCGGTCCGCCGCACCTCGGCCAGGCGCTCGGCCAGCCGGTGCGCGATGTCGATCGGCAGCGGCATGAGCGTCGGGGTGTCGGTGCAGGCGTAGCCGAACATGAGGCCCTGGTCTCCGGCCCCCTGCCGGTCCAGCGGGTCGGTGTCGGAGGCGTCGTCGCGGACCTCCTCGGCGGCGTCGACGCCCTGGGCGATGTCGGGGCTCTGCGAGCCCAGCGACACCAGGACGCCGCACGACTTCCCGTCGAAGGACGCCTCGGCCTTGTCGTAGCCGATCGCCAGGATCCGCTCGCGGGCGATGCCGGCGATGTCGGCGTACGCCTCGGTCGTGACCTCGCCCGCCACGACCACCGTGCCGGTGGTGACGAGGGTCTCGACCGCGACGCGGGAGGCCGGGTCCTGTTCCAGGAGGGCGTCCAGGACGGCGTCCGAGACGGCGTCGGCGACCTTGTCGGGGTGGCCTTCGGTGACGGACTCCGATGTGAACAACCTCACTGCCGCTTCACTCCCTCGCTGGCTGCCGCGACCGCATCCAGGATGCGGTGCGCGATCACGTTCTTGTCGTCGGACGCCTCGGCCACGATCCCGTGCGCGTCGATGATCGTGACGGTGTTGTCGGCCGCGCCGAACACGGCGCCGCCGCTGACGTTGTTGAGCACGAGCAGGTCGCAGCCCTTGCGGTCGAGCTTGGCCCGCCCCAGTTCGAGCAGGTGCGCGGCGTCCCGGGCGGTCTCGGCGGCGAAGCCGACGATGACCTGCGGGCGCGGCCGGTCCTGGGACAGCGTCTTCAGCACGTCCACGGTCTGCACCAGGTGGAGTTCCAGCCCGTCGGCGCCGTCCTTCTTGATCTTGGTCCCGGACGCCTGCGCCGGGGTGAAGTCCGCCGGGGCCGCCGCCATCACGATCACGTCGGCCTCGGCCGCCGCCGCGCGCATGGCCACGGCGAGGTCGGCCGTCGAGCCGACCCGCACGATGTCGGCGCCCGACGGCAGCGGGACCGTCACGTGGCCGGCGACCAGCGTCACGCGGGCGCCGCGGAGGGCGGCGGCCCGGGCCAGCGCGATGCCCTGCTGCCCCGACGACGCGTTCCCGAGGTAGCGGACGGGGTCGAGCTGCTCGTGGGTGCCGCCGGCGCTGACCACGACCCGGCGACCGGCCAGGTCCCGGCGGCGCACCGCGGCGACGGTCGCCGGGTCGCCCAGCACCGCCAGCGCCACCTGTTCGATGTCGTCGGGTTCGGGCAGCCGCCCCGGGCCGCTGTCCGCGCCGGTGAGGCGTCCGTCGGCCGGCTCCATGACCAGGACGCCGCGGGCGCGCAGCGTCGCCACGTTGGCCTGCGTCGCCGGATGCTGCCACATCTCGGTGTGCATGGCCGGCACCATCAGCACCGGGCAGGCGGCCGTGAGCAGCACGTTGGTGAGCAGGTCGTCGGCCCGTCCGGTCGCCGCCCGGCTGAGCAGGTCGGCCGTCGCCGGGGCGACCACGACCAGGTCGGCGGCCTGCCCCAGCGCGACGTGCGGGACGGCGTCCACCTGCTCGAAGACCGACGTCGAGACCGGCTTGCCGGACAACGCCTCCCAGGTGACCCGGCCGACGAACCGGAGCGCGTTCTCGGTCGGCACCACGGTCACGTCGTGGCCGGCCTCGGTGAACCGGCGGAGCAGCAGGCAGGCCTTGTAGGCCGCGATCCCGCCCGCCACCCCGAGCAGGATGCGGCTCATCGGATCGGCGCTCAGGCCAGATCGTCGGGCTCGAACGGATCCAGCGAGAAGTCCGGATCGGCCTCGGCGGCGGCCCGGGCGGCCGCCTCGGCTTCGGGGTCGATCTCGGTGCAGTCGAGCACGTCGGCGTTGATCTCGCGCAGCGCGATCGTCAGCGGCTTCTCCTGCACGGAGGTCTCGACGAGCGGGCCCACGTTCTCCAGGAGACCCTCGCCCAGTTGGCTGTAGTACGCGTTGATCTGGCGGGCCCGCTTGGCGGCGAACAGCACCAGCCGGTACTTCGAGTCGACCTTGGTCAGCAGTTCGTCGATCGGGGGGTTGGTGATGCCCTCGGGAATCAGATTGCTCAAGATGAACCTTCGCTGGACGTGGACGCTAAGCCCAGTAAGCCTACCAACTCCTCGACGGTCTGCTCCAAATCCTCGTTGACGACGATGTGGTCGAACTCGGACGCCGCCGCCAGCTCGACGCGGGCGGTGGCGAGCCGCCGGGCGCGCCCCTCGTCCGACTCGGTGCCGCGCCCCACGAGCCGCTCGACCAGCACCTCCCAGCTCGGTGGCTGCAGGAAGATCGAGCGGACGCCCGGCAGCTTGCTCCTGACCTGCCGCGCCCCCTGCAGGTCGATCTCCAGGATCACCCGGCGGCCGGCCGCCACCGCCTCCTCGACCGGACGCCGCGGCGTCCCGTAGCGATGCTTGCCGTGCACGACCGCCCACTCCAGCAACCCGTCCCGGGCGATCAGGTCGTCGAACTCGGCGTCCGAGACGAACAGGTAGTCGCGGCCATGACGCTCATTCGGCCTCGGTGCCCGCGTGGTCGCGGACACCGACACCCACAGCTCGGGGCAGCGCCTGCGGAGAGCCGACACCACGGTCCCCTTTCCGACGGCCGTCGGGCCGGAGATGACCGTGATGTCTCCCGTCACTTGAACTCGGCCTTCAGCCCCGCGATCTGGTGCCGCCCCAGCCCCCTGACCCGACGGTTCGCCGAAATGTCGAGGCGCTCCATGACGGCCGCGGCCCGCTTCTCGCCGACCCGCGGCAGCGACTTGAGCAGGTCCACGACCTTGATGTGCGCCAGCACGTCGTCGGCGCCGGCGACGTCGAGGGCCTGCGACAGGCTCAGAGCACCGGACCGTACCTTGGCCTTCAGCTCCGCACGCTGGCGCCGGGCCTGGGTGGCGGCGGCGCGGGCGGCCTGCAATTGTTCGGTGGTCAACTGAGGAATAGACACGAGAGGCCTCCATCCGGACGCGGTGTGCGCGACTAGGGCAAACCTAGCGCTTCTAGGGCCGATGCGGGGAGGGTCAGCCGGCCAGCAGTTCGCCGACGCGTGCCCGCAAGGCGTCCCGGTCGGGCCCGGCGGACAGCACACCGCGGCTGACCGAGGGCAGCACGTGCCGAAGGGCGTCCCCGAACAGATCGGGCAGGTCCTCCAGCCGTCCCCCCTGGACGCCGATGCCCGGCACCAGGATCGACCCGTTGAACTCCGAGACGTCGCAGCCGAGGTCGGCGTGCGTGCCGCCGACCACCAGCCCGATGCACTTCGTCGGCAGGGCGCGGTTCAGCTCGGCGGCGGCGTCGATGATCTCCTGGACGACGGACCCCTCCCGGCCCAGCGCGAGCTGCACCTGGCCGCCCTCCGGGTTCGAGGTGCGCGCCAGCACGTACACGCCGCGGTCGTGGGCGACGGCGCGCTCGAAGGCCGGCTGCAGGGAGGCGAATCCGAGGTAGGGCGAGATCGTGATGGCGTCGGCGGCCAAGGGGGCGTCCGAGCGCAGGTAGGCGTCCGCGTAGGCGGCCATCGTCGAGCCGATGTCGCCGCGCTTCACGTCCAGGATGCTCAGGGCGCCCTGCTCGCGAATGTCGGCGAGGAGGCGTTCCAGGACGGCGATGCCGGCCGAGCCGTACACCTCGTAGAACGCCGACTGCGGCTTGAACACAGGCACCAGGTCGCCGACGGCGGCCACGAGCCCCCGCGCGAACGACTCCAGGCCCGCGACCGTGCGCGGCAGCCCCCACGCATCGAGCATCCCCGGGTGGGGGTCGATGCCGACGACGAGGCGGCCGCGCGCCTCGACCGCCTCCCGCAGCCGCTGCCGGTACGTCGCCATGGAAGCCCCTATCCCCTGGTCAGCGCGTTGATGGCCCCGATCAGGGCAGGGCCCGCGTAGATGAAGCCAGTGTAGAGCTGGACGAGGCTCGCTCCGGCGTCCAGCAGGGCGACGGCGTCGGTGGCCGTCATGATGCCGCCGACCCCGATCACCGGCAGGTCGGTGTGCCGGGCCACGTACCCGACGACCTCGCGGGCTCGGGCCGTCAGCGGCGCCCCGGACAGCCCGCCGGCCTCGCCGGCCCGGGGGCGGTCGGCCGGGGCGAGCCCCTCGCGGGCCAGCGTGGTGTTGGTCGCGATCAGCCCGGCACAGCCGGCGCCGGTGGCCGCGGCCAGCACCTCGTCGAGCTGGCCCTCGGTCAGGTCGGGGGCGACCTTCACGAAGATCGGGACGGGCGCGGCGTCGCCCGCCAGGGCGCGGGTCTCGGCGACGAGGGCGCCGAGCAGTTCGGCGAGCGCACCGCCGTCCTGCAGCGAGCGCAGGTTCGGGGTGTTGGGGCTGGACACGTTCACCGCCACGTAGTCGGCGTGGGCCGCCAGGGTGCGCAGCGACTCCAGGTAGTCGGGGACCGCCTCCTCGACCGGCACCACCTTGGTCTTGCCGATCGAGATGCCCAGCGGGATGCCCGCGGCGCCGTTGCCGCGGTAGATGCCGGCGACCGCCAGGCGGTTGGCCAGCGCGGCGGCGCCGTCGTTGTTGAACCCCATCCGGTTGATGAGGGCCCGGGAGTCGCGCAGGCGGAAGATCCGCGGCTTGGGGTTGCCCGGCTGGGCCTGGGCGGTCACGGTCCCGAGTTCGGCGAACGCGAAGCCGAGGTACTGCCACGCCTTCGCGGCGCGCCCCTCCTTGTCCATGCCGGCCGCCAGGCCCACCCGGCCGGGGAACCGGATGCCCGCCACGGTCACCGGCGACGTGGGCACCCGGGTGAGCGCACCGACGGCGTCCCGGAGGCCCGGGACGGCCTGCAGGACGCCGAGGGCGCGGATCATGTCCTCGTGGATGGCCTCCGGATCGCCGTGGTGCGCCCGGAACAGCAGCGGACGCACCAGGTGCTGGTAGCCCTCCGCGACCAGCGCGGCCTTCAGGTTCACGATGCCTCCTCGATCGCGGCCCGAACCTCGGCGGACCATTGCTGGAGCGACTTCACGTCGACCTCACCCTTCTGGGCGGCCTCGATCCCCTGGACGGCGGCGGCCAGGCCCTGCACGGTCGTGATGCAGGGGATCGAGCGGAGGACGGCCGCCGCCCGGATCGACCAGCCGTCGCGGCGCGGGGAGCCGTCGGCCCCGGCGCCCTGCGGCGTGTTGAAGATCAGATCGATCTCGTCGTCCAGGATGGCCTGCAGCACCGTCTTGGCGCCGCCGTCGCCGCCGTCCTCGTGCGCCTTCCGGTAGACCGACACCGGGACGCCGTTGCGGCGCAGCACCTGGGCGGTGCCGGCCGAGGCGGTGATCCGGAACCCGAGGTCGGCGAGGCGCTTGAGGGGGAAGATCGCGTGCCGCTTGTCGCGGTTGGCCACCGACACGTAGGCGGTCCCGGACAGCGGCAGGCCACCGGTGTAGGCGGCCGCCTGGCTCTTCGCGAAGGCGGTGCCGAACGCGCGGTCCAGGCCCATGACCTCGCCGGTGGACTTCATCTCGGGGCCGAGCAGGGTGTCGACCGACTGGCCCTCCTGGGTGCGGAAGCGATTGAACGGCATCACCGCCTCCTTCACCGCGACCGGCCAGAAGTCCGAGTGCGAGCTGCCGTCGCCGGACGCCCGCAGGACGCCGGCCGCGCGCAGGTCGGCGATCGACTCGCCGAGCATCAGCCGGGCGCAGGCCTTCGCCAACGGGGTGTCGGTCGCCTTGGAGACGAACGGGATCGTGCGGGAGGCCCGCGGGTTCGCCTCCAGCACGTAGAGGGTGTCGCCCTGCAGCGCGAACTGGATGTTGATCAGCCCTCGGACGCCGACGCCGCGGGCGATGCGCTCGGTCGCGTCCCGGATGCGGGCGATCACGTCCCGGCCGAGCGTGATGGACGGCAGGGAGCACGCCGAGTCGCCGGAATGGATGCCGGCCTCCTCGATGTGCTCCATGACGCCGCCCAGGTAGAGCTCGGTGCCGTCGTAGAGGGCGTCGACGTCGATCTCGATCGCGTCGTCGAGGAAGCGGTCCACGAGCACGGGCTGCCGCGGGGTGATCGTCGTCGCCCGCTCGATGTACGACGACAGCGAGCGGTCGTCGTAGACGATCTCCATCCCGCGCCCGCCCAGGACGTAGCTCGGCCGCACCAACACGGGATAGCCGATCTCGTTCGCGATCCGGATCGCGTCGGCGGCGCTGTGGGCCATGCCGAACTTGGGCGCCGGCAGGCCGGCGGCCGCGAGCACCTCGCCGAAGGCCCCCCGCTCCTCGGCCAGGTGGATCGCCTCGGGCGGGGTGCCGACGATCGGCACCCCGTGGTCCTTGAGCTGCTGGGCGAGCTTCAGGGGGGTCTGCCCGCCCATCTGGACGATCACGCCGGCCACAGGCCCCTGGTCGAGCTCGGCGCGGTAGACCTCGAGGACGTCCTCCAGGGTCAGGGGTTCGAAGTAGAGCCGGTCGGAGGTGTCGTAGTCGGTCGAGACCGTCTCCGGGTTGCAGTTGACCATGACGGTCTCGTACCCGGCCTCGCGGAGGGCGAGGGCCGCGTGCACGCAGCTGTAGTCGAACTCGATGCCCTGCCCGATGCGGTTCGGGCCCGAGCCCAGGATCAGCACCGCCGGCTTCGTGCGGGGCTCGACCTCGGTCTCCTCGTCGTAGGAGGAGTAGTGGTACGGCGTCCGGGCCGCGAACTCGGCGGCGCACGTGTCGACAGTCTTGTAGACCGGGTCCACCCCCAGGGCCCACCGGACGCCGCGCACCACCTCCTCCCCGCACCGGCGCAACCGGCCGATCTGGGCGTCCGACAACCCCATGCGCTTGGCGCGGCGCAGCAGCGCCGGCGTGAGCGTGTGGGCGGCGCCCACCGCCTCGGCGACCTCGCGGATCTGTTGGAGCTGATCGAGGAACCAGGGGTCGATGGCGGTCGCGCGCTGCACGTCGGCGATGGACGCCCCCGCGCGGAGGGCCCGCATGACCTCCTGCAGGCGGCCGTCGTGGGGGCGGGCGGCCCGGCGCAGGATGTCGGCGAGTGGCTCGTCGATGGGGGACGTGAAGTCGAAGGGTGCCTTCGGGTCCTCCAGCGAGCGCAGCGCCTTGTTCAGGGCCTCGGGGAAGTTGCGGCCGATGGCCATCGCCTCGCCGACCGACTTCATGTGGGTGGTCAGGGTGTCCTCGGCGGTCGGGAACTTCTCGAACGCGAACCGGGGCACCTTGACGACGACGTAGTCCAGGGTCGGCTCGAAGGAGGCGGGCGTTTCTCGCGTCACGTCGTTGTCGATCTCGTCCAGGGTGTACCCCACGGCCACCTTGGCGGCGATCTTGGCGATCGGGAACCCCGTCGCCTTGGACGCCAGCGCGGAGCTCCGGCTCACCCGCGGGTTCATCTCGATCACGACCATCCGGCCGTCGGCCGGGTTGATCGCGAACTGGATGTTGCACCCGCCCGTGTCGACGCCGACCTCGCGGATGACGGCGATCGCGACGTCGCGCATCGCCTGGTACTCGCGGTCGGTGAGCGTCATCGCGGGGGCGACCGTGATGGAGTCGCCGGTGTGGATCCCCATCGGGTCCAGGTTCTCGATCGAGCAGACGATCACGACGTTGTCGGCGCCGTCCCGCATCACCTCGAGCTCGTACTCCTTCCAGCCGAGGATCGACTCCTCGGCCAGCACCTCGGTGACCGGCGAGGCGTCGAGGCCGATCCGGGCCAGCTCACGCAGCTCGGCCTCGTCGTGGGCGAACCCCGAGCCGACGCCGCCCATCGTGAACGAGGGCCGCAGCACCACCGGGTAGCCCAGGAGACCGGCGGCCGCGACCACCTCCTCGACGCTGTGGCAGACGACCGAGCGGGCCGACTCTGGGCGGGCGCCGGGCACGTCGAGGCCGTCGACGATGGCTTTGAACTGCTCCCGGTCCTCCCCCTTGCGGATGGCCTCGACGCTCGCCCCGATCATCTCGACGCCGTAGCGGGCGAGGACCCCCGACTCGTGCAGCGCGATCGCGGTGTTGAGCGCCGTCTGGCCGCCGAGGGTCGGCAGGATGGCGTCCGGCCGCTCCTTGGCGATGACCTTCTCCACCATCTCCGGGGTGATCGGTTCGATGTAGGTGGCATCGGCGAACTCGGGGTCGGTCATGATCGTGGCCGGGTTGGAGTTCACCAGGATCACCCGGAAGCCCTCCTCGCGCAGCACCCGGCAGGCCTGGGTGCCCGAGTAGTCGAACTCGCAGGCCTGCCCGATGACGATCGGGCCGGAGCCGATGACCAGGATGGACTGCAGGTCGGTGCGGCGGGGCATGTCAGGCCTCCTCAGCGGCGGGGTCGCCGGCCGGGACGCCCCGCCGGGCACGGGCGTGCTCCAGCAGTTCGACGAACCGGTCGAACAGGTAGGCCGAGTCGTGGGGGCCGGCGGCGGCCTCCGGGTGGTACTGGACGCTGAACGCGCGGACGGAACCGTCGGCGTCCGTCAGTTCGAGACCCTCGACGACGTCGTCGTTGAGGCACACGTGGCTGACGCGGGCGTCGCCCCAGCGGGTCGGGGTCACGCCGGCCAGCGGGGCGTCCACCGCGAAGCCGTGGTTCTGGGCGGTGATCTCGACCCTGCCGGTGGCCAGGTCCTTGACGGGCTGGTTGATGCCCCGGTGGCCGTACTTGAGCTTGTAGGTGCCGAAGCCCAGCGCCCGCCCGAAGATCTGGTGCCCGAAGCAGATCCCGAAGTAGGGGTAGCCGGCGTCGAGGACCTCCCGCAGCAGCCGCAGCGGGCCGCTGGCGGCGGCCGGGTCTCCGGGGCCGTTGCTGAAGAAGACGCCGTCGGGCGCGAGCGCGTCGATGTCGTCGATCGTCGTCGAGGCCGGCAGCACGTGCACCTCGATGCCGCGCCGGGCCATGAGCGCGGGGGTCATGTCCTTGATGCCGAGGTCGATCGCCGCCACCGTGAACCGCTTCTCGCCGTGCGCCGGCAGCACCACGGGCGCCGGGACGGTCACCTCGCCCACCAGGTTCGCGCCGGTCATGGGGGGGTGCGCCAGCACCCGGGTCAGCAACGAGGCGACGTCGAGGTCGACCGTCGAGAGGCCCGCCCGCATCGCGCCCCGATCGCGGAGGTGGCGGGTCAGGGCGCGGGTGTCGATCTCGGCGATGCCCGGCACGCCCTGGTCGGCCAGGACCTCGTCCAGCGTGCGGTTGGCCCGCCAACTGGACCGGACCCGGGACAGGTCACGCACCACGTAGCCCGCCACCCAGATCCGGCGGGACTCGTCGTCCTCGTCGTTCCAGCCGGTGTTGCCGATCTGCGGCGCGGTGGCCACGACGATCTGGCGGCGGTAGGACGGGTCGGTGAGGGTCTCCTGGTACCCGGTCATGGCTGTCGAGAAGACCGCCTCCCCGAACGTCTCACCCTGGGCGCCGAACGACACCCCCCGGAAGAATCGGCCATCCTCCAGCACCAGCAGGGCCGGCACCTCCGGGCGGGTCTCGCTCATCGTCACCCTCTCTCGGACGCCGACGGCGTCAGTCGCCGCCCGCGTCGTTGTCGTCTTCGGATTCGTCGTCGTCCGGGGCGTCCGGGTCGTCGTCGGTGTCGGACGCCGACCCTCGGGCTGCCTCGGGATAGGTCTCGCGCAGCGTGCGGAGCGCCTTGCCCAGCAGCCCGTTGAGGAAGTCGGGCGACTCGTCGGTCGACAGCCGGGCCCCCAGGTCGACGGCCTCGCTGACCGCGATCTCGGGAGCGAGGCCGGTGAACCACATCTCGTAGACCGCGATCCGGGCCAGGTTACGGTCGACGCGGGGCATCCGGTCGAGCGTCCACCCCGGGATCAGGCTCGCCGCGATCGTCGCGTCGATCTCCGCCAGTTCGGCGCACACCCCCTCGACCAGGTCGCGGGTGAACTCACGCACCGGCGGCTCCCCCAACTCGACCCGGTGGGCGAGGATCGCGAGCGGGTCCTCCCCGCGGAGGTCGGCCTCGAACAGGATGTCGAGGGCGCGCTTGCGGGCCTTCGTGCGGGTGCCGTGCCGGCGAGTCGGCGGCCGGCCGGCGGGCGTCGCTGCGCCGGCGGTCACCTCAGACCCGACCGAGGTAGGCGCCGTCCTCGGTGCGGACCTTCACGCGGGTGCCGGCCTCGATGAACAACGGCACCTGGATCTGCTTGCCGGTCTCCAGCGTCGCCGGCTTGGTGCCGGCCGAGCTGCGGTCGCCCTGCAGGCCGGGCTCGGTGTAGGTGATCTCGAGCTCGACCGAGGCCGGCATCTCCACGTAGAGCGGGTTGCCCTCGTGCGTGGCCACCGTGACCATCTGGTTCTCCAGCAGGTAATCCTTGCCGTCGCCGACGACCGCGTCCGGCACGGGCAGCTGGTCGAAGGTCGCGGTGTCCATGAACACGTAGGCGGCCCCGTCGTGGTACAGGTACTGCATCTCGCGGCGGTCCACGCTGGCGCTCTCGACCTTGGTGTCGGAGTTGAACGTGCGGTCGACGACCTTTCCGGTGAGGACGTGCTTCAGCTTGCTCCGCACGACCGTGTTGCCCTTGCCGGGCTTGTGGTGCTGGAACCAGGTCACGGTCCACAGCTGACCGTCCAGGTCCAGGACCGTGCCGTTCTTGAGGTCGTTCGTCGAGATCTGAACCATCCGCGTGCCCTTTCGCCTTCACCTACTCCGACGGAGGAGTCTACCGAGAACCTCTCCGGGTCGAGAAACCGCTCAGTCCCGCGGCACCGGCCGGGCCAGGCCCAGTTGGTGCTCGGCCCGGATCCCGGCGACCAGTTCCTCGCGGGCCCGGGCGTGCGGCAGCGAGATCGCGGTCATCGCTTCGGCCACGTCCTCGTCGTCGGCGTCGCCGCGCTGCCGCAGGCCGGCGATGACCGACTCGATCGTCGCCGACGACTTGTTCTGGTGCAGCTTGGCCTTGGCGACGACCCGGGTGAGCCGGAGCTCGACGCCGACGATCGCGCGCAGCATCAGCGCCACGTTCTCGTCGGCCACCAGGTCCACGTCGAAGCCGTGATCGGCGGACACCTTGCGGACCGCCTCCAACTTCCAGTGCGGGTCATCGTGCACGACGAGGTCGCCGTAGGCGTGCACGGTCACGTAATTCCAGGTCGGCACCGTCGGGTCCACGTCGAAGCCGGGGAACCATTCGGGCCGCACGTAGGCGTCCGGGCCCGCGAGGATCGCGAGGACCTCGCCGATCGGCTCCCGGCGCCACAGGTCGTTGGTGCGGGTCACGTGCAGCACCAGCGAGCCCAGGCCGCCGTCGGCGTCCCGCTCGTACGACACCGGCAGGAGCGTGGCCTCCGGACCGGTCGGATAGCCGGCGACGACCTCGGCCACCTCGGCGCTCTCCAGGAGTTCGCGCCAGCGGGCCTCGGGCAGTTCGAAGTGCTTGGGGACGTACATGGTTCTCCTTTCAACCGCTGATCTCGGCGTAGGTGGCCGCCAGGATCTCCTCGTCCGGGGCCACGGCGACGAACGGGTCGCCGACGGCGTCCAGCAGCACGAAGCGCAGGTCCGAGCCGCGCGCCTTCTTGTCGAGGCTCATCGTGGCCCGCAGGTCGGCCCACGCGCCCGCCTCGTAGGTCGTGGGCAGCCCGACCGACGCCAGGATCGACCGGTGCCGCGCGCAGGTCGCCGCGTCCAGGTGGCCCAGGTTGCGCGACAGCGTCGCCGCGAAGACCAGCCCCACCGCGACGGCGTCGCCGTGGCGCCACCGGTACCGCTCGCGCTTCTCGATGGCGTGGGCGAGCGTGTGCCCGTAGTTGAGCAGTTCGCGGCCGACGCGCTTGCCGGCCGAGGTGCGCTCGCGCAGGTCGGCGGAGACGACCGCCGCCTTCACCGCGACCGACCGCTCGATGATCTCCGCGAGGACCGGCGAGGCGGCGTCCAGCATCGACGCCGGCTCGGCCTCGAACAGTTCGAGTGTGCGGGGGTCGGCGACGAAGCCGTGCTTGATCGCCTCGGCGAGCCCGCCCCTGATCTCCGCCTCGGGCAGGGTGGCGAGAGCGTCCAGGTCGGCGAGGACGGCCGTCGGCTCCCAGAAGGCGCCCACCAGGTTCTTCCCGGCCGCCAGGTCGATGCCGGTCTTGCCGCCCACGGCGGCGTCGACCATCGCCAGCACCGTGGTGGGCACCGAGACGTACCGGACGCCGCGCAGCCACGTCGCCGCCACGAACCCGGCCAGGTCGGTCGTCGCTCCGCCGCCGACGCCCACCACGGCGTCCGAGCGGGTGAAGCCGGCCGCCGCCAGGGCGTCCCAGCAGTCCGCGAGCACGGACGCCGTCTTCGCGGCCTCCCCGTCGGGCACCTCGAGGGTGAGGACCTCGGCGGCCAGCGGTGCCGTCCACGCCGCGACCCGGTCGGCGAGGACCCGCGGGTGGAGGACGGCCACCCGGTCGCTGCCCGCGACGGCGTCCGCCAGCCCGGCGGCGGCGCCGTGGCCGATGGTGACGTCGTAGGGCCGCTCGGCGGCCACGCGGACGGTTCTCATGCGCGGTCGGCCCCCGCGTCCGCCGTGGCCGGCACGCGGGCGGCCACCTCCTCGACGACCTCCTCGGGGGTGCGGGCGGTGGTGTCGACGACCAGCGACGCCACCTCGGCGTAGACGGGCCCCCGGCGGGCCAGCATCTCGGTCAGGGTGGCCGCCACGTCGCCGTCGCCGAGCAGTGGCCGGTGCGGATCGACGCCGATCCGGCGCGCGGCCACCTCGGGATCGACCTGGAGCCAGACGACGACGCGGTGGCGGCGGAGGGCGTCCGCGATCGCCGGGGTCATCGGGGCGCCGCCGCCGAGGGACACGACGCCCGCCCGCCCGAGGGCGTCGACGGTCACCTCCCGTTCGAGGTCGCGGAAGTGCCGCTCGCCGTGAACGGCGAAGATCTCGCGGATCTCCAGGCCGGTCCGGCGCTCGATCTCGGCGTCCACGTCGACGAACGGGACGCCGAAGCGATCGGCGAGGAGGCGTCCGATGGAGGTCTTGCCCGCCCCGGACGTGCCCACCAGGGCGATGCTCCGCGTCACCCGAGCCTCCGGGCGCGGAGCTGCGCCAGGTAGGACTCGTGGTTGCGGCGGGTCTCGGCCAGCGAGTCGCCCCCGAACTTCTCCAGCGCCGCCTCGGCGAGCACGAGCGCCACCATCGCCTCGGCCACCACGCCGGCGGCCGGGACGGCGCACACGTCGGACCGCTGATGGTGGGCCTGCGCGGGCTCAATCGTCGCGAGGTCCACGGTGCGCAGGGCGCGCGGCACGGTCGAGATCGGTTTCATGATGGCCTGGACGCGCAACAGCTCGCCGGTGCTCATGCCGCCCTCGGTGCCGCCGGAGCGGTTCGACAGCCGCGTCGGCCCGTGCTCGCCGGGGACCATCTCGTCGTGTGCCAGCGATCCCCGCGTCGACATCTCGAAGCCGTCGCCGAGCGCCACCGCCTTGATGGCCTGGATGCCCATGAGGGCGCCGGCCAGGCGGGCGTCCAGTCGGCGATCGCCCTGGGTGTGCGAGCCCAACCCGACCGGGACGCCGTAGGCCAGCACCTCGAGGACCCCGCCGAGGGTGTCGCCCTCGGCCTTCGCGGCCTCGACCTCGGCCAGCATCGCGTCGGCGTTGACGGGGTCGAAGCAGCGCACCGGGTTGGCGTCGACGGCGGCGAGGTCCTCGAACGTGGGCCGCGGCGCCGACTGCGAGCGCACCTGGCCCAGTTGCACGATGTGGCTGAGGATCCGGACGCCGAACGCCTGCTCCAGGAACGCCTTCGCCAGCGCGCCGAGCGCGACGCGGGCCGCGGTCTCGCGGGCGGAGGCCCGCTCGAGGATCGGCCGCGCCTCGTCGAAGTCGTACTTCTGCATGCCCGCCAGGTCGGCGTGCCCCGGGCGGGGCCGGGTCAGCTTGGCATTGCGGGCCAGGGAGGCCAGCAGTTCCGGGTCGACCGGCTCGGGAGCCATGACGGTCTCCCACTTCGCCCACTCCGAGTTGCCGATCATGAGGGCGATCGGCGAGCCCAGCGTCTCGCCGTGCCGGATGCCCGCCAGCAGCGTGATCTCATCCTGTTCGAACTTCATCCGGGCCCCCCGGCCGACCCCCAGCCGACGGCGGGCCAGGGCGTCCGCGATCTCCTCGGGGGTGATGCGCACGTGGGCCGGCAGCCCCTCGATGGTGGCGACGAGGGCCCGCCCGTGGGACTCCCCGGCGGTCAGGTAACGCAGCATGCGTCAGAGTGTCTCACGCGGCAACCGAGCCACCGGGGGGAGTCTCGTCCCCGAGGGCGGGGGGCCTCAACGCTGTTTCAGCTGGATGGCGACGTCGAGGTTGGGTCGGTCGTTGACAAGGGGCTCCAACACCTGGCGGGCATCCGGGCTGACGTAGCTGATGACCACGAAGCTGTCCCCGGGACCCGGGCCGCAGTCCTGCCTGGAGGCCAGGTCCGGCCGCCCGCCGGCGCGCTGCACCGCGGCCCAGAACTCCGGCGCCGCGTCGAGGGCCGCGTGGACCTGCGTCGCGGGGCGCAGTTCCGAACAGGCGGGGGGCGGGTCACCCGCCGGTTGAGGGATCACCCCGCTCCCCGCCAGAACGAGCCCGGCGGCGGCCAGGAGTCCGAGACCGAGACCGGTGCGTGTCAGATGGCTTCTCACGCGCTCTCCTCCTCCGGAAGGGTCCCCAGGGCGAGCGTGACGTCCGCCACGGTCGCCAGTTCTTCGTCGTGGGTCGCCACCACGACCGTGGCGCCGCGCTCGCACGCCAGCCGCAGCAGTCCCGAGATCAGGCGTCGATTCTCGGCGTCCAACGACGCGGTCGGCTCGTCGACGAACAGGAAGCGGGAGCGCCGGTAGAGCGCACGCGCCACCCCGAGACGCTGCTTCTCGCCGCCGCTCAGCTGGACCACGGGATCTGCCTGCCTGCCGTCCAGGCCGGTGAGAGCGAGCACCTCCGCCACCCGATCAGCATCGCCGAGGGGACGGCCGCGCAACAGGCTGGTTCTCATCGTCACGTTAGCGGCGACGGAGTCTTCGTCGATGAGCCCGTAGTCCTGCAGGACGAAGCCGGCGTCCTCGGCCCAGAACCTGCGCCGCCGCCGACCGGACCACTCGGTCGCGTCCTCTCCGTCGACGATGATTCGACCGGCGGTCGGTCGTTGCAGGAGGCCGAGGCAGTGGAGCAGGGTGGTCTTGCCCGAACCGCTCGGCCCGATCAGCGCCGTGAGCCGGCCCGGGTCGCAGGAGAGCGACACCGGGGGCAGGATGGTCCGCCCGCCGATCGCGACGGCCACGTTCTGTGCACGGAGCGACATCGGTCCCGTTCCCCCTTCTTCGATCACAGCGTCCGCCGAACTGCTCGCCGGAAGGCATGGACGGCCGACCCCCAGGTGAAGACCGTCACCGCGAAGCCACCCAGGAGCACCGCCGCGACGACCCAGGGGCGGGAGTCGCGGGCGGTGACGGCCGAGACGGTCCCGCCGATCCCGACACCGAGCAGCAAGGGAGTGGTCAGCCGTGGAAGAACGATCCGGGCCCAGGGGCGTCCGGTCGTGCGGCGGATGAACCCGGCTCGCGCCCCGAGAGTCGCGGTGATGAGGGCTGAGATGAAGGCGGACACCAGGAACGCCACGACCAAAGCCGCCAGGGAGGTCGCCAGCATCAGCGCCTCGAAGGCCACGTACTGGGCGAGCAGGACGCCGTCCTGCGCCGCGAACCTGACCTGGACCTTGTCGGCGAGGCCGGCGGCGCGGACGGCTCGCTGCGTGGGATCCAACTCCGGCAGCGTGATGTTCCGGGTGGACGCGACGGACAGCAGGAAGTCGTCGTTGAACGTCGTCGCCACCTCCGGGACGACGATGACGAGAGCCCGCCGCGGGAAGACGAGTTCCCCTCCGCCCGCCTTCGACAGCACCACGGCGTCGGGTCCCTCGACGCTGAGGACGGCGCACTTGCTCCACCACCGCTCCACCGGCGTCGCCCCATCGGCGAGCCAGATGGCCAGGTTGGGGTCGAGCCAGGACCGGAGGGCCGCCACCGCCTCTGGGGGCGCACCGGAAGCGGCTCGATCCGGCCCGGTGATGCCCCGCCCCGTCACGTCCAGCCAGCGTTGGTTCACGAACCCGATCGCGTCGTACCCGTCGACGGTCGGAGCCACCGCCTGGTCCTCACCGGCCCGCCAGCCGTAGCTGAAGGCCAGGTCACCCTTCGCGTCGCTCTCGCCGAGGACCCGGCGGAGTCCCGGGGACAGGGCCCCTTCCTCGCCGGGGGGCACGTCGAGGACGAGGACCACCTGGTCGGCCAACCTGCGCCACGTCGCCTGCTGATCGGCCAGACGACGCGACTGGTCAAGGCCCCGCGCCGCGGGGCCGAGCGCGAACAGCGTGACGAGGAAGGTGGTGAGCATCAGGAGGGAGGTCGCGGTCCTGAGGCGCGCGACGGGATCGGTCCGGTGGGCCAGCGCTTCCGCCGTCGGCCAAGCCGTCGCCATCAAGACCGCGGTGCCGCCGGCGGAGACGCCCACCAGGGCCAGGGAGAAGGCGGCCTGAACGGTGGCCATCACGGGCACGAACGCCCACCCCTCGAAGAAGCCGACGGCCACGGAGAGAAGCACGAGGCCCACCAGGGCGCCGCCCGTCGTGAGCAGGGCATGCTGCGCACCGTCTTCGAGTTGGATGCGCGCCACCGGCACCCCGCCCAGGACGCGCAGCGCGCGGCTCCGTGCCCGCACGGTCAACCAGTAGAGACTGAGGGCCAGTACCAGGCCCCCGAGGGCGGCCAGAGAGGTGAGCAGTGCAGGCTGGGCTCCGAGGAGTCGGCCGAAGGCTGCGGGGTCGGCCTCCACCCACGTCGCGCTGACCCCCCGTGAGGCCAGCCAGCTCCGCAGGGCCGCGTCGCCTTCGGGTGAAGCCCCCGTGAGCAGGTACCGGCCGCCGGGGAAGGCGCCGGCGAGGGAACCGCGATCCACCACTCGGCTGTCCGGGAGGAAGGCGAACCGATCGACGCGCCCCGCCTCCGGCCCTCGATCACCGACCCGGACGAACAACTCGCTGGACTGGTCGCCCGAGAAGTCCGGCAGGACGCGGATCAGCCCCAAGCCGTACCGATCGCTCATTTCGCCGAGTTCGGCAAATGCCGGGTCTCCCGCAACGCCGGCCCCGCCGAAGTCCATGAGAACTCCAGAGCGTGCATGAAGGCGAATGGGGAAACTGTGATCCCACAGGCTCGTCGCCAGATAACTGAGTGCACCAACCATGAGGAAAACAACGACCGTGGCCGTGAAGATCACGCGACGGTGGATCACTGCAGCCTCCTACACGGCGGGGAAGCGGTGCCCGGTGAACATCAGGTGCGCCGGGCACCAGGACGAGGACGACTCAGCTCAGCAGGTCCGGTAGTAGTAGGCGTCCGTGGCGCCCCACCAGTTGAGCGCGAACTTCTCGGCGATCGACGTCCGCCCGGCGGCCGTGCAGACGCTCCGGACCGTCTGGCCCTCGACCACGACCGTCGACCCGTGGTTCCGGTTCACGGTGTAGTAGCTGCGCACGGCCGCGTTCCAGAAGCCGTACTGCCAGATTCCGCCGGTGGCGGGGTACTGCGTGTGGACGCCGCTCGCCAGCCAGGCGTTGGCGGGGGTGGGGGCGGCCTGCAGCATGAGGCCCGTCGCGGCAAAGACGCCGAGGGCGGCGGTGGCGATCTTCTTCCTGAGCATGACTCCTCCTGATCCGTGGGTGCCGACGTTGACGCACGCCGGTACCGGTGTGAGGCCGGCTGCCGATGACCCGAAAACGGAAACGGGTCTCGCCAGAACCGGGGGGGTGGGGACCGATCGATCTGGCAGGAAATCTATTGAGACGTGTCGCGCGGTGTCAATGAAGTGGAGCAGGACAGAAAGTGGACACCCCGGGGGGAAAGGGGATCACGGAATGAACGACGATTGCTGTTCCGGTCCCTGGATGAGCCTCCGGGGACCGGCACGCCATTCAGCGGACGGGGGCCAGGCGCCGAGCAGTTATCCGCACTTCTTCCGGTTCGCCTCAGATGCCGCGCACCAGGCCTGCAACTGGGCCACGGCCGCCTTGTGGGCGGTCAGATCCGCCGAGAACACCGTCTCGCCGGTGTCGAGGTTGACGCTCACGAAGTACAGCCAGTCACCCGGTTCCGGATTGATGGCCGCCGAGAGGGCCGCCTCGCCGGGAGCCGAGATGGGGCCGGGCGGCAGGCCCGCGTTGAGGTAGGTGTTGTAGGGGCTCGCGGTCTTGCGCTGCGCCTCGGTGGTGAAGACGCCGTCGGTCTTGCCGACCGCGTAGGCGACCGTCGAGTCCATGTCGAGCTTCATGCCCTGGGCCAGCCGGTTGTAGATGACCTGGGCCACCTTGCCGCGGTCCTCGGGCAGGAACACCTCGCGGTCGATGATGCTGGCCACGATCAGCGCCTTGTAGGCCTTGGACAGGTTCGGCTGGGTGGTGCCGAAGTTGAGGGTCTCCGCCTGGGCCTCGAAGTCGAGCTTCTTGGTGATCGCGTTGAACTGGGCGATGGCCTTCTTGACCATCGTCTCCGGCTTGACCCCGTCGGGCACCTCGTAGGTGTCGGGGAACAGGAAGCCCTCCGCCGCGGTCGGCGCGACCGTCTGGGGCGCCCACGCGGGGATGCCCATGGCGGCCGGCGTGGTCACCGAGAGGTAGGTGCGGATGGCCGCGGCGTCCAGCTTGGTCACCTTCGCGATCTCGTTGATCTGCGTCGGATCGAGCCGCTGGCCCTCCCGCAGCAGCAGCCAGACGCGGATCGCGCGGCTCGGATCGGTGAGTTGCTGGAGGGCGGTGAGCGCGGGGATCTGCGTCTGCAGGTTGTACTTGCCCGCCTGCACCTTCTGCCACAGGTCGGGGCGGCTCGAAGCCGTTTCCCGGAACTTCTCGGCGTTCTTCACCACGCCCGCCTCGACCAGCAGTTTGCCGATCGTCAGCGACGACGACGCCGGCGGGATCACCACCGCCACCTCGGCCTGCCCTGGACCGGTGAAGTCGCGGGCCGTCACGTAGTCGGCGTACCACTGGTAGCCCTTGACGGCCAGGAAACCGCCGCCGCCGAGCAGCACCGCGAAGGCCAGCGCCACCGCGAGCCAGCCCTTGAGCCGCCGCTTGAACTCGACCGGATCGATCCGACCCGTCTCGGGGTCGCGCAACGGATCGGTGTCGTACTTGTGGCTCCGCATCAACCCTGCGTCCTCTCCGCGTCGACGACCTCGCCGCCGGGCCGGCCTGTGGCGCGCTCCCGGTCGAGGGCCTGCTCCAAGATACCCACCGCCGCGGCCTGGTCGATCACGGCTCGCTGGCGTCGCGCCGGCCGGCCAGCGGCCCGCAACTGGCGCTCCGCCGCGACGGTCGTGAGCCGCTCGTCGACCAGGCGCACCGGCACCTCCGGGAAGCGTCGCACCAGCCAGCCGGCCTTCTCCCGGACGCCGGCGGCGGCGGCCCCCTCGACCCCCTTCAGGTGCCGGGGCAGTCCGAGGATGAACTCGATCGGCTCGTACTCGGCCACCAGGGCCCGCAACCGCCGCTCCACGACCCCCGGATCGGACGCCGGCGCGATGGTCTCCACCGGGTAGGCCAGCGTGCCGTGCGCGTCGCACGCCGCCACGCCGATGCGCGCGTGCCCCCAGTCGAGGGCGAGCCGGACGCCCGGGCGGAAGCCGGCGGCGTCCGTCATGCCGAGGCCAACTCCTCACGGATCGCGCGCAGCGCGTCCGCCGCGCCGGCGGCGTTCGACCCGCCGCCCTGCGCGATGTCGTCCTTGCCGCCGCCGCGCCCGCCGAGCCGCTCCGCGGCGAGGGCGACGAGGCGGCCGGCCTTCGCGCCGGCCGCGCGCGCGGCCTCGTTGGTGACGACGATGACGGCGGGCTTGGCGTCCGTACCGCCGACGAGCGCGACGACCGCCGCCTCCGAGCCGAGGCGGGTGCGAAGGTCGAGCGCCAGGGTGCGCAGGTCGTTCCCGGCCACGCCGGGCACCTGCTGGGCGACGAGTCGATGCGGCCCGGCCGGCGCGGCGGTGGCGGCGAGGGCGTCGGCGTTGCCCAGCAGCTCGCGCGACCGGAGGTCGGCGACCTCCTTCTCGGCGGCCTTGAGCTGGGCGACCAGCGCGGCGACGCGCTCCTCCAGCTGCGCGGGCTGCGTCTTCAGCAGGTCCGCCAGCGTCGACACCAGCGCCCGCTCCTTGGCGAGGTGCGCGAAGGCGTCCCGGCCGACCAGGGCCTCCACGCGGCGCACCCCCGACCCGATCGACGACTCGCCGAGCAGGGTGAGCATGCCGATCTGCGCCGAGTTGGTGACGTGGGTGCCACCGCACAGCTCCCGGCTGAACTCACCGCCCAGCTCGACGACCCGGACGATGTCGGGGTACTTCTCGCCGAACATGGCCATGGCGCCCAGGGCCCTGGCCTCTGTCAGCGGCATGTGCTTGGTGGTGACCTCGTACGCCGCGTCGATGGCGTCGTTCGATAGGCCCTCCAGTTCGGCGCGCAGGTCGGCGCTGAGCCCCTGGGGGGCGCTGTAGTCGAACCGCAGGTAGCCGGGCCGGTTGTAGGAGCCCGCCTGGACGGCCGTCGGGCCCACGATCCGGCGCAGCACCGCGTGGACGATGTGCGTCGCCGAGTGCGCCTGGGCGCCGGACTTGCGCGCGGCGGCGTCCACGCTGGCCAGCAGGACATCGCCGGGGGCGACCTCACCCTCGACGACCGCCACCTTGTGCACGATCAGGCCCTCGACGGGCTTCTGCACGTCGAGCACGTCCAGTTGCACGCCGGTCGCGGTGAGGACGCCCGAGTCGGCGTCCTGGCCGCCGGACTCGGCGTAGAACGGGGTCTCCTCGAGCACGACCTCGACGATGTCGCCCGGCCGCGCGCGTTCGACCGCCCGGCCGTCGGCCACGAGGCCGCGGACGCGCGCCTCGAGCTGCAGGTCGTCGTAGCCGCGGAAGGGGGTCTCCCCCGCCCGGCGCAACTCGGTGAACGCGGTGGTGTCGACCGCGCCGCCCTTCTTGGCGCGGGCGTCGGCCTTGGCCCGGTCCTTCTGCTCCTGCATCAGGCGGCGGAAGCCCTCGCGGTCGACTTCGAGGCCCTGCTCGGCGGCCATCTCCAGGGTCAGGTCGATCGGGAAGCCGTAGGTGTCGTGCAGCTGGAAGGCCTGCTCGCCGGCCAACACCGACTCCCCCGCCGCCCGCGCCCGGCTGGCCGCGCCCTCGAAGATCTGGGTGCCGGCGGCCAGCGTGCGCCGGAAGGCCTCCTCCTCGGCGTAGGCGTTCGCGGAGACCCGCTCCCACTGGGTGAGGATCTCGGGGTACGACTCCTTCATCAGGTCGCGGCTGATCGGTAGCAGCTGGGGCAGCACCCGGTCGGTCACCCCGAGCAGGCGCATCGAGCGGATGCTGCGGCGCAGCAGCCGGCGCAGCACGTAGCCGCGCGCCTCGTTGCCGGGCGCGACGCCGTCCGTCATCAGCATCAGGGCGCTGCGGATGTGGTCGCCGACGACGCGGAGGCGCACGTCGGCGTCCGGGTCGGCGCCGTAGCGGGTGCCGGCCAGCTGGGCGGCCCGCTCGATGACCGGGAAGATCTCGTCGATCTCGTACATGTTGGCCTTGCCCTGCAACAGGTAGGCGATGCGCTCCAGGCCGGCGCCGGTGTCGATGTTCTGGCTGGGCAGCTGGGCGCGGATGTCGAAGTCGTCCTTCGCCCGGACGGCCGACAGGTCCTCCTGCTGGAAGACGAGGTTCCAGATCTCCAGGAACCGGTCCTCGTCGACGACCGGGCCGCCGTCGAGGCCGAACGCGGGGCCGCGGTCGATGTAGATCTCCGAGCAGGGGCCGCCCGGGCCGGGGACGCCCATGTTCCAGTAGTTGTCCTTGAGGCTGCGGCCCTGGATGCGCTCGTCCGGGATCCCCATCCGGCGCCACAGCCGGCGGGCCTCGACGTCGCCCTCGGGGTAGTCGGGGTGGAAGCCGGGGCCGAGCACCGTGACCCACACCGTGTCGGGGTCGAAACCGAAGCCGCCCTCGCTCTGCGGGCCCGTGACGAGGTCCCAGGCGAGGCGGATCGCGCCCTCCTTGAAGTAGTCGCCGAAGGAGAAGTTGCCGAGCATCTGGAAGAACGTGCCGTGCCGGGTGGTCTTCCCGACGTCCTCGATGTCGAGGGTGCGCACGCACTTCTGGCAGGTGGCGATGCGGGGGGCCGGGGCAGCCTCCTCGCCGACGAAGTACTTCTTGAACGGCACCATGCCCGCGTTGACGAACAGCAGCGTCGGGTCGTTGTAGACCAGCGACGTGGAGGGCAGCACGAGGTGCCCGTTCTTCTCGAAGAAATCGAGGAACCGTCGCCGGATCTCGGCCGTCTTCATCCCAGGTGCCTTCTTTCGATCGTCGGGCCGGCGCCGCGCCCCGCTGGACGCCGAGGGTCCAGGTTACCCGCCTCCTCGGCCGCCCCCGGCCGGGGCGAAGCCTAGTGCACGGCCGCGGGGCGGGGACGGCCGACTCAGGAGGGGCGCCGCCGGCCCAGCAGGTCGTCGATCGCGCGCAGCCGCTCGGCGATCTGGGCCTCGTTGCCGTGGTCGGTGGGCCGGTAGTAGACGGCGTCGGCGAGGTCGTCGGGCAGGTACTGCTGCGCGGCGACCCCGTGCGGGAAGTCGTGCGCGTAGCGGTAGCCCTCGCCGTGGCCGAGCTTCGCGGCGCCCGGGTAGTGGGCGTCGCGGAGGTGGGCCGGCACGGGGCCGCCCTTGCCGGCTCGCACGTCGGCCAGGGCCGCCCCGATCGCGACGACGACGGCGTTCGACTTGGGCGCCGTCGCGCAGGCGACGACCGCGTGGGCGAGGTTGATCTGGGCCTCGGGCAGGCCGATCAGTTGGACGGCCTGGGCGGCGGCGACGCAGGTCTGCAGCACGCTGGGGGCGGCCAGCCCGATGTCCTCGCTGGCGAGGATCACCAGGCGTCGCGCGATGAAGCGCGGGTCCTCCCCCGCCTCCAGCATGCGGGCCAGGTAGTGCAGGCCGGCCTGCACGTCGGAGCCTCGGATCGACTTGATGAACGCGCTGACGACGTCGTAGTGCTGGTCTCCGTCGCGGTCGTAGCGGAGGGCGGCCTTGTCGACGGCCTGGGCGACGACCTCGGGCGTGATCTCCGTGCCGCCCTGGGCGGACGCCGACGCTGCGGCCTCCTCCACGTAGGTCAGGGCGCGGCGCGCATCCCCACCGGCGAGGCGGACGAGGGTGGCGCGCGCCTCGGGGGCGAGGCGATAGGGGTCGCCGTCGGGCGTCCGGAGGCCCCGATCGTCGGTGAGGGCCCGGTCGAGCAGGACGCCGATGTCGGCGTCCGTCAGGGGTTTGAGGGTGAGCAGCAGGCTTCGGGAGAGCAACGGCGAGATGACCGAGAAGCTCGGGTTCTCGGTGGTGGCGGCGATCAGGGTGACCAGGCGGTTCTCGACGGCGGGCAGCAGGACGTCCTGCTGGGCCTTGGAGAACCGGTGGACCTCGTCCACGAACAGCACCGTCGCCCGCCCGCGGGCGAGTTCGCGCTTGGCGGTCTCGAGTTCGGCCCGCACCTCCCTCACCCCGGCGGTGACGGCCGAGAGCTCGACGAAGCGCCGGTTCGTGGCGCGCGAGACGACGGCGGCGATGGTGGTCTTGCCCACCCCCGGCGGCCCCCACAGGAACACCGACATCGGCTGGCCGTCGGCGAGGCGGCGCAGGGGGCTGCCCGGAGCCAGCAGGTGCTGCTGCCCCACGATCTCGTCCAGGGTCTGCGGGCGCAGGCGCACCGCGAGGGGCAGCCCGGCGTGGTCGGCCCCGGTGAGCGACCCGCCACGGATCGCGGGCGTGGCGGCGTCCGTCGGGTCGGGGTTGCCGAACAGGTCCGTCACGCCCCCGACCGTACACGGGGGGTCGGTCACCCGGTTCGTTGGGGCACACCCGCGGAAGGGCCACCCCTCGGGCAAGCGTCGGACGCTCGGGCAGCAGCCCGCGGAAACAACGCCACCCCGAGGCGTTTCGCGGGCGGCAGGGCCACCCCTCGGGCGATCGACAACCGCTCGGGCAGCAGCCCGAGGAAACGAGGCCACCCCGAGGGGTGAGGACCGAGCCAGGGGCGGCGCTCCGATCACGGCCTTGCTTACGACTTACTTTCGATATATCGTTAGAGCAGTCGATGAAAGGACTTCAGATGTATGACGCAGACACGCGGCCGCAGTGGCCGCAGACGAACGACGATTTGGGACGCCCCCGGCGCGGTCGCCGGGGCGGCTGGAACGCGGCGGGTGGCGGCTTCGGGCCGCGCCTGGGCCGCCGAGGGGAGGACACCGACGGACCTAGTGGTCCCGGTGAGGGGCGCCGTGGCGGACGCGGTGCGGGCCGCGGCCGCCACGGCTTCGGCCCGATGGGTTCGCCGGAGCCGGGCGGTTTCGGCGCCGGGCACTCGGGCGGACGCGGCGGCTTCGGGCCCGGCGGTTTCGGGCCCGGCGGTTTCGGGCCCGGCGGTTTCGGGCCGGCCGGGCAGGGCCCCTACGGCTTCGGCCCCGAGTGCGGCCCCGGCGGCCGGCGCGGACGCGCCCGGCGTGGCGACGTCCGACAGGCGATCCTGGCCCTGCTGACGGAGCAGCCGATGAACGGCTACCAGGTCATTCAGGCCCTGGCAGAGCGCACCGGCGGGGCCTGGAAGCCCAGCCCCGGCGCCATCTACCCGGCGCTCAACCAGCTTGTGGACGAGGGTTTGATCGAGGCCCACGAGGACGAGAACAGCAAGGGCTTCCGCTTGACCGAGTCCGGCCGGGCCGCAGCGAAGGCCGTCGAGGTCAAGCCCTGGGAAGCGTTGAACGAGGCCACCGGCCGCAACGCCGAGGGCGCCGAGGAGTTGTGGCGGGAGTTCGCCGCCCTGGCCGCCGCGCTGCGGTCGGCCACCGTGGCGGGCACCCCGGCCCAACTCCGGGTCGCGACGGACCTCCTGACCGAGACGCGGCGCAAGCTCTTCGGCCTCCTCGCCGAGGAACAGTCCAGCTGAACAGCGGACTGCGCCTACCTGCGGCGGGCTCAGTCGCGGACCAGCGGCACGAAGACGAAGCCGCCGCTGCGTTCGACGCTGAGCTCGTCGCCCTCGCGCCGGACCCGCACCATCTCCCCGGCCACCGGGATCACCATGATCCCGCCGGGCGCGAGTTGCTCCACCAGATCCAGGGGCAGCGTCTCCGCCATCGCCGAGACGAGGATGCGGTCGTACGGGGCGGCGTCCGGCCAGCCCAGCACCCCCGGCCGGGCCTGCTCGATGCGCGCCCAACCGAACCGGTACGCCGCCAGGTTCGCGCGGCCGAACGCCGTCAGCGCCGGAACGCGCTCGACCCCGATGACCTCGCCGGACGCCCCCACCAGGTGGGCCAGCAGGGCGGTCGTCCAGCCCGAGCCGGCGCCCACGTCCAGCACCCGCTGCCCGGGTCGGACGTCGAGGAGCTCGAGCATGTAGGCGACGGTCCACGGCTGCGAGTTGGTCTGCCCGTGCCCGATCGGCAGCGGACCGTCGTGCTCGGCGGCGTCCCGCAGGTCGGGCGGGAGGAAACCGCGCCGGGCCACGGCGCGGAAGGCGCCCGCGACAGCAGGGCTGGTCACGGGCGCCATCGTACCGGGGCCGTCCCCGCCGGCCCGCGGCCGGCCGGAACGACCGCCGTCAGGCGGACGGAGCCGCCTGAGCCGGCGCCTTGGCCCCCTTCTCGACGGGCTTGGCGTCCACGCCGGCCTCCTTGCGCTGCTGGGCCGAGATCGGGGCGGGCGCCTGGGTGAGCGGATCGTAGCCACCGCCCGACTTCGGGAACGCGATCACGTCCCGGATGGTGTCGAAGCCGCCCAGCAGCATGACGAGCCGGTCCAGGCCGAACGCGATGCCGCCGTGGGGCGGCGCCCCGTACTGGAACGCGTCGAGCAGGAAGCCGAACTTCTCCTGCGCCTCCTCCTCGGACAGCCCCATCACCTTGAACACCCGCTGCTGCACGTCGCGGCGGTGGATACGGATCGACCCGCCGCCCACCTCGTTGCCGTTGCAGATGAAGTCGTAGCCGTAGGACAGTGCGGAGCCCGGGTCGGTGTCGAAGGTGTCCATCGACTCCGGCTTGGGGGAGGTGAACGCGTGGTGCACGGCGGCCCACTTGCCGGCCGCGAGCGACACGTCGCCGGACGCCTCGGCGTCCTCGCGCAGCTTGAACATCGGGGCGTCGACGACCCACAGGAACGACCAGGCGTTCTCGTCGATCAGGCCGCAGCGGCGCCCAATCTCCAGGCGGGCGGCACCCAGGAGCTCCTGGGTCGCCTCGCGCTTGCCCGCGCCGAAGAAGATGCAGTCCCCCGGCTGGGCGCCCGTCGCGGCGGCCAGCCCGGCGCGCTCGGCGTCCGTGATGTTCTTGGCGACCGGGCCGCCCAGCTCGCCGTCCTCGCCGATCGTGACGTACGCGAGCCCCTTCGCCCCGCGCTGCTTGGCCCACTCCTGCCAGGCGTCGAAGGCACGCCGCGGCTGCGACCCACCGCCGGGCATGACGACGGCGCCCACGTACGGGGCCTGGAAGACGCGGAACGGGGTGCCGGCGAAGTACTCGGTCAGCTCGACGATCCGGTTCTCGAAGCGCAGGTCGGGCTTGTCGGAGCCGTAGTGGTCCATGGCGTCGTGCCAGGTCATCCGCGGCAGCGGCAGCGGCATCTCGACCCCGACCAGCTTCCAGCAGGCCGCCATGACCTGCTCGGAGACGCCGATCACGTCGTCCTGGTCGACGAAGCTCATCTCGATGTCGAGCTGGGTGAACTCGGGCTGCCGGTCGGCGCGGAAGTCCTCGTCGCGGTAGCAGCGCGCGATCTGGTAGTAGCGCTCCAAGCCCGCCACCATCAGCAGCTGCTTGAACAACTGCGGGCTCTGCGGCAGCGCGTACCAGCAGCCCGGGTGCAGGCGGGCCGGCACCACGAAGTCCCGGGCACCCTCCGGGGTCGACCGGGTGAGGGTCGGCGTCTCGACGTCGACGAAGTCGAGCCCGTCGAGCACCCGGCGCATCGTCGACGTCACCTTCGACCGCAGCCGGATCGCCGCCGCCTGCCGGGGACGCCGCAGGTCCAGGTAGCGGTACTTCAGCCGGGCGTCCTCGCCGACCGTCGTGCGCTCGTCGATCTGGAAGGGCAGCGCCGCGGACGGGTTCAGCACCGTGAGCTCGCGGATGGCGACCTCCACCTCGCCGGTGGCCAGGTTCGGGTTCACGTTCTCCGGGGTGCGGGCGTCCACGACGCCGGTCACCTGGATGCAGAACTCGTTGCGGAGGTCGTGAATCCCGGACGCCGCCAGGTACTCGTCGCGGACGACGACCTGGCAGATGCCCGAGGCGTCCCGCAGGTCGATGAAGGCGACCCCGCCGTGGTCGCGGCGGGCGGCGATCCAGCCGGCCAGCGTGACGGTGGTGCCCACGTCGGCCTGACGGAGGGTCCCGGCCCGATGGGTGCGAAGCATGTGCTGTTCCTTTCCGGTGCCGCGCATAGACGGTGCGGGCACGAGCGGCCAGTCTAGGACCCCCCGCGTACCCGCGGCGCCTCCGGCCGGCCATGGCATCGCCCACAGGCGGCACGTACGATCGGGGCATGCCTCGGTTGATCCTGTTGAACGGCGCTCCCGGCGTCGGCAAGTCCACGATCGCCCGCCTGCTGGCCGAACGGAACCCGTTCACTCTGGCGTTCAGCATCGACGACATCAAGCACTCGCTGGGGCGGTGGGCCGACGATCCGACCGAGGCCAAGGCACACGCCCGCTCCCTGGGCATCGCCCTGATCCGCGAGCAACTGGGGCGGGGCCGCGACGTCATCCTCGCCCAGTACATCGTGCGAGGGTCGTTCATCGACGAGCTCGAGGCCGACGCCGGGGACGTGGGGGCGACCTTCCACGAGATCGTGCTGACGCTGCCGGTGCAGGCCCTGGCCACCAGGATCGGCGAGCGGTTGAGGAACCCCACCAAGACGGCGCTCGAGCTCAACAACCGGATGGTCGTCCCCGCGGACGCCCCCGACCTGGTGGCGTCCATCACCGAAATGCTGCGCGCGCGGCCGCGCGCCGAACGCGTCGACGCCGGCGGCACCGTCGAGGAGACCCTGGCCCGGGTGGCCGAACTGTTCGAGCCCCCCGGCGACGAGGACGAGGATTAGAACCACGCAACGGACCGGCGCCACGGACGATGTCCGTGGCGCCGGGTCTGGAGGGTGTCGGTCAGGCTGCGAACGCTGCCTTGATCACGCCGTTGAAGGTGTTGGCGTAGGCGCGCTGGCCGTCGGCCGTCGGGTGGAGGTACTGGTTGATGAGGAGGTACTGCTCCGTGATCGGATTCGCGGCGCAGTAGCCCTGCCCAGCGAACGCGGGGACGACGTCCACGTAGGTGGCGTCGACGTAGTAAGTACGCGCCGCGCCAACTCCGCCGGCAATCGCGTCGTTGAGGAGACCGTTGGCGTAGTTCAACGAGGCCACCAGTTGCTCTTGCTGGCCACAGACCGGGTTGGTGCCCGTGCCCAGCACCAGGGGGTATCCGGAGACGAAGATCTTGGCTTGCGGTGCCAGAGTCCGAATGGACGCGAGAGTCCCAGCCAGGTTGGCCGGCAAGTTGGACAGGGCTGCTTGATCGAACAGCCCGACGCAGCCCGCCGCAGGAGTCCCGGTGGCGATGGCCTGGGCGAGGCACGAGGTGATCGCCCCGAAGCCGACATCGTTCCCACCGATGGTGAGCTTGATGATCTTGGCCTTGGAGAGGTCGACGCCCGCCAACTGCGCGGTCAGGTCTCCGATCCCGTCCCCCGTACAGGCCCGGTTCACGCGGGGACCTTGGGTGAACTTGCCGATCAGCTTCGTCGGGTACGCCAGCGAGGAGCGGTCACAGTCGATGTCGATCACGTAGGCGGGATCGAGGGTCGAACCCGCCGCGAACGAGTCGCCCAGCGAGACGATCTGGTAGGGCTTCGGCCCTTGGGCCTTGCCCGGTGCCGCGGCGGCCGGCGTTCCCGCGGCGAAGGCGGCGAACAGGCTCAGGATGGCGGTGAGGATGGCGGCTGCGCGTCTCTTCATGATGGTTCCCCCTTGCGAATGGTGGACGCTGCCACTCAACCTACGCTCCGCCCGGTGGAGAGGCCCGCGTTTCGCGGCTGAACCCGCTCTGCCGCCAACGCGCGCCGGCCGGGTGGGGATCAGCCGGCGCCGACCGTCGGACGCAGGTCCGCCGGCGGCGGCGTCCAGCGGTCGGGGTCCGCGGGCAGCTGCTCGCCGCTGCGGATGTCCTTGACCGAGTCGCCGAACCACACGTACGGGATGCCGCGCCGATCGGCGTACCGGATCTGCTTGCCGAACCGGTCCGCCCTCGGGGCAACCTCGGTCGGGATGCCGCGGGCGCGCAGCCGGGCCGCGATGCCCATGGACGCCGACCGGGAGTCCTCGTCGTCGACCGCCACCAGCACGCAGGTCGGCACCGAGCGGGACGCCGTCAGCTTCCCCTGCCCGATCAGCACCCCGAGGATCCGGGTCACCCCCACCGAGATCCCGACGCCGGGGTACGTCGTCCGGCCGTCGGAGGCCAGGGAGTCGTAGCGGCCACCGGAGCAGATCGACCCGAGCTTCTCGTAGCCCGCCAGCTCGGTCTCGTAGACGGTGCCCGTGTAGTAGTCGAGCCCCCGCGCGATCTTCAGGTCGGCCACCACCCGGCCGGGCGCGACGGCCGCCGCGGCCCGCACGACGGACGCCAGCGCGGCCAGCCCCTCGTCCAGCAGGTCGTGGGTGACGCCGAGCGCGCGGACGGCGTCCACGAAGGAGTCGTCGGCCGCCGTGATCGTGGCGAGCGCGAGGCACCGGGCGGCGGCGTCCGCGGTCAGGCCCAACTCCTCGACGAGCAGGGCGTGGACGGCGTCCGGGCCGATCTTGTCCAGCTTGTCGACGCGCTGCAGGACGGCGAGGTGGTCCTCCACGCCCAGCCCGCGGTAGAAGCCCTCGGCGAGCTTGCGGTTGTTGACGTGGATCGTCACCGGCGGCAGGCCCAGCTCGGTGTGCAGCCGCTCCAGCGCCTCGAGCATGACCAGCACGACCTCGACGTCGTGATGCTCCGCCAGGACCCCCTCGCCGACGATGTCGATGTCGGCCTGCACGAACTCGCGGTAGCGACCCTCCTGGGGACGCTCACCGCGCCACACCTTCTGGATCTGGTAGCGCCGGAAGGGGAAGTGCAGGTGCCCCGAGTTCTCCAGCACGTAGCGCGCGAACGGCACCGTCAGGTCGAAGTGCAGTCCGAGGTCGTCGGACGCCTCGCCCTCCGCCGCGTGCAGCCGGCGGACGACGTAGACCTCCTTGGTGATCTCGCCCTTGCGGGTGAGCGCCTCCATGGGTTCGACGGCCCGGGTCTCGATCGAGGCGAAACCGTGCAGTTCGAACGTGGAGCGCAGCGAGTCGAGCACGGCCTGCTCGACGATGCGGCCGGCGGGCAGGAACTCCGGGAAGCCGGACAACGGCTTGGGACGCGCCATGGTCTACCTCAGGAACGACGGTTGCAGGTACGGGTTGTCGGCGCGTTCGGCGCCGATGGTCGTCTCGGGGCCGTGCCCGGACAGCACCGCCCAGTCGTCGGGCAGGGCCAACACGACCGTGCGCAGCGTGGCGCGCATGGCCTCGGGATCGCCGCCGGGCAGGTCGGTGCGCCCGATCGACCCGGCGAACAGCACGTCGCCGCTGAACAGCAGCCGGTCCGGGGCCGGGGCGCCCCCCGCTTCGCCGTCGCCCGCATAAGCCGTCGAGTACATGACGCAGCCGGGCCGGTGCCCGGGCGCGTGGTGCACGTGGAACGTCAGCCCGCCGACCTCGAGGTCGTCGCCGTCGGCCACCCAGCGCAGGTCCTGCGGCTCCCGCAGGCGGACGCCCAGGCTGCGGATCAGGTCCAGCGCGCCGGGGAGGATCGGACCAGCGGCGTCCAGCAGTTCGCGCTCCGCCGGATGCACCCAGACCGGGCAGCCGTACCGTTCGGCGACGTCCGCGGCCGAGGCCACGTGGTCGATGTGGCCGTGGGTCAGCAGGACGCCGGCGACCCGGACGCCCTCGGCGTCCGCGAACCGTTCGATCTGCTCGAACGCCTGCACGCCGGGGTCGATCACGACCAGGTCCGCCCCCCGCTCGGACGCCACCAGGTAGCAGTTGGTCTGCCACGGGCCCGCGGGAAAGGAAGCCAGGAACATGGGGGGCAGCCTAGCGAAGTCGCGCCGGAGGCCCCGCGGGCCGTCCGAGGCGCCGACCTCGGACGCGCACGCGCACGGGCGCGTTCTTGGGGCAAGATGGGGCGCATGACTCAACCCGCAGGTCCGACGAGCTACGGCCGCGTCGCGGAGGACGGAACCGTTTTCGTCCGCACCGCCGACGGCGAACGGGCTGTCGGTCAGATCCCCGATGTCCCGCCGGCCGAGGCGCTCGACTTCTACGTGCGCCGGTTCCAGGCCCTCGAACTCGAGGTGCAGCTGCTGGAACAGCGGGTCAGGAACGGGGCGCTGTCCCCGGAGGAGGCGCGGCAGTCGATCGGCATGGTGCGCAAGAGCGTCACCGGCGCGAACGCCGTCGGTGACCTGGACGGGCTGCTGGCCCGCCTGGACGCCTTCGCGCCGCTACTGGCGGAGCAGTCCGAGGCCCGCAAGGCCGAACGCGCCAAGCAGCACGAGGCCACCCGGGCCGCCAAGGAGCAGATGGTCGCCGAGGCCGAGGCGCTCGCACAGGGCAACGACTGGCGCGGGGGCGTCAACCGGTTCCGGGCGTTGCTGGATGCCTGGAAGGAGCTGCCCCGGATCGACCGGGCCACCGACGACGCGCTCTGGCACCGGTTCAGCTCGGCCCGCACGACCTACACCCGCCGCCGCAAGTCCCAGTTCGCCGAGCAGTCGGCGCGCCGGGACGGGGCCCGGGCCGTCAAGGAGCAGATCATCGCGGAGGCCCGCGAACTGGCCGACTCGACCGACTGGGGCCCCACGTCGGCCGCCTTCCGGGACCTGATGGCCCGCTGGAAGACCGCCGGGGCCGCCCCCCGCGCCGTCGACGATCAGCTCTGGACGGAGTTCCGCGCCCTGCAGGACCGGTTCTTCAACGCGCGCAGCGCGGCCCTGAACGAGCAGGACGCCGAGTTCCAGGGCAACCTGAACGCCAAGGAGGCGCTGCTGGCGGAGGCGGAGGCGTCCATCCTGCCGGTGACCGACCTGAACGCCGCACGGGCGGCGTTCAGGACGTTCCTCGAGCGGTACAACGCGCTCGGCAAGGTGCCCCGGGACGCGATCCGCGGGCTCGACAGCCGCGTCCGTGCGCTCGAGTCGGCCGTCCGCAAGGCCGAGGAGGACGAGTGGCGGCGCACCGACCCCGAGGCGCGCCAGCGCGCCGAGGAGACGGTGTCGATGCTGTCGTCCGAGATCGCCAAGCTGACCGAGAAGATCGCGAAGGCGACCGCCCGCGGCGACGCCGCCGCGGCCCGGAAGGCCGAGGACTCCATCCGCACCTACACGGCGTGGCTCGACCAGGCGAAGGCCACGCTGGCCGACTTCACCCGCTGAGCCGGCGGGCTGGGCAGCGCCTAGCCCGCCTGCACGCGGAACACGTCGAACACCCCGGACACCCGGCGCATCGCCGCGATCACGTTGTCGAGGTGGCGCGGGTCGGGGGTCTCGAACGTCAACCGGAGCGTGAATTCGCCGTTGCGGCTCGCCCGGCCGTTCGCCGAAATGATGTTCATGTGCATGTCGGACAGCACCCGCGTCACCTCCGACAGCAGGCCCGCCCGGTCGATGGCGTCCACCTGGACGGCGACCAGGTAGGCGGCGTTGGCGGTCGGCGTCCAGGTGACCGGCACGATGCGTTCCGGGGTGCGCAGGAGGCTGCGCACGTTGGAGCAGTGGGCGCGGTGGACGCTGATGCCCTCCTCGCGGGTCACGAAGCCGACGATGTCGTCCCCGGGCACGGGCATGCAGCACTTGGCCAGCTTCACCCACACGTCGGGATCGCCGTCCACGACGACGCCGGTCGAGTTCAGCCGCTTCCGGATCGACCGTCCCGTGAGCACGGGCTCACCGACGGCGGACGCCTCGGCCGCGGCGTCCCCGCCGCCCATGGAGTCGATCAGTTGCTCCACGACGGCCTGCGCGCTGATGCGGTGCTCCCCCACCGCGGCGAACAGAGCGTTGGCGTCCACCAGGTGGAAGTGCTGGGCGACGGCCGCCAGGTGTTCGGGTGTCATCGTCCGCGCGATCGACAGGCCCCGGCGGCGCAGTTGCTTGGTCAGCGACTCCTTGCCGTGCTCGATCGACTCGTCGCGCCGCTCCCGGGTGAAGTACTGCCGGATCTTCGACCGCGCCCGCTGGGTCTTGACGAAGGACAGCCAGTCCCGGCTCGGGCCGGCGTTCTGGGCCCGGGAGGTGATGATGTCGACGATCATCCCCATCTCGAGGGTCGAGTCGAGGGGCACCAGGCGGTTGTTGACGCGGGCGCCGATGCAGCGGTGCCCGACCTCGGTGTGGATCGCATACGCGAAGTCGACCGGGGTCGACCCTTGTGGCAGCGAGATGACGTCGCCCTTCGGGCTGTAGACGAAGACCTCGTTCCTGGCGATCTCCTCGCGGAAGGTGTCGAGGAACTCCCCGGAGTCCTCGGTCTCCTTCTGCCACTCCGAGATCGACTGCACCCAGTTGATCTCGCTGCCCTCGGCCTTGCCCTCCTTGTACTTCCAGTGGGCGGCGACCCCGCTCTCGGCCTCCTCGTGCATCTTGTGGGTGCGGATCTGCAACTCCACCGGACGCCCCGCCGGCCCCAGCACCGTCGTGTGCAGCGACTGGTAGAGGTTGAACTTGGGCATGGCGATGTAGTCCTTGAACCGCCCCGGGAGCGGACGCCAGCGCGCGTGCACCACGCCCAGCACGTCGTAGCAGTCGCGCTTGTCCTCCACCAGCACCCGGAGCCCCACCAGGTCGTAGATCTCGTAGAAGTCGCGGCCGCGGACCATCATCTTCTGGTAGATCGAGTAGTAGTGCTTGGGTCGGCCGGTGACGGTCGCCTTGATGTGGGCGGCGGCCAGGTCGGCCTTCACCTGGTCGATGACGGTGTGCATGAACTCGTCGCGCATGGGGGCCCGCTCGGCGACCATGTTGACGATCTCGCGGTAGATCTTCGGCTCGAGCACCTCGAAGCTGAGGTCCTCCAGTTCCCACTTGATGGCGTTCATGCCGAGGCGGTGGGCCAGTGGGGCGAAGATCTCGAGCGTGTCGCGGGCGATCCGCCTCTGCTTGTCCTGGCTCAGGAAGTGGATCGTCCGCATGTTGTGCAGGCGGTCGGCCAGCTTGATGATGAGGACGCGGATGTCCCGGCTCATCGCGACGACCATCTTGCGGATCGTCTCGGCCTTGGCGTTCTCGCCGTAGGTCAGCTTGTCGAGCTTCGTGACGCCGTCTACCATCCTGGCGACCGTGTCACCGAACTCCTCGCGGAGCTGGTCGAGGCTGTAGTTGGTGTCCTCCACGGTGTCGTGCAGCAGCGCGGCCACCACGGTGGGTTCGGTCATCCCCAGCCCGGCCAGGATCGTCGCCACGGCGAGCGGGTGGGTGATGTACGGGTCGCCGCTCTTGCGGGTCTGCTCGGCGTGCAGCCGCGCCGCGGTGCGGTAGGCGCGCTCGATCAGGGCCGTGTCGATCTTCGGGTGGTGGGCACGCATGGCGCTGAGCAGCGGATCCAGCTGGGAGGAGTGGGGGGTGCGCGTGCCACCGAGGCGTGCCAGCACCTGCCGCATGCTCAGGCGCGGCTGTTCGGTCGCGGGGACCTCCGGCTGACGGGTCGGCGGCGGAGCTGCCGCGACGGCGGCGGTGGCGGCGGCGTCCGCGGTGACCGGGGCGGGCACCGGCACGGCAGCCGGACGCGCCATGCTGGGCAGCCCCATGATGAGGGCGTCGGCCTCCGAGACCCTCGGCGTGTCCGCAGCGCGCCGTGTCTCCCGCTCGCCAGCCACGATCCACCCCCTCCCGGCGCCCGAATCGGCTCCCCCCGGTGGGGAGAGTGTAGATCGGTCGGCGGGGCGACCGCGCCCGCCACCCGGTGCGGGCGGCGCAGCGGCCTCCGGCGCGGGGTCAGACGGTGACGACGGCCGAGTAGGAGTCGATGCCGGCGGCGTCGAGGACGCCGCGCCCGCCGAGGAAGCCCAACTCCATGAGGACGGCCACGTGGACGAGTTGGGCGCCCAACTTCTTGAGCAGGGCGGCCGTGGCGGCCACCGTGCCGCCGGTGGCCAGGATGTCGTCGACGACCATGACCCGGGCGCCGGGCCACAGCGAGTCGTGCAGGATCGTCAGCGTCTCGTGCCCGTACTCCAGCGTGAACTGCTGCTCGAGCACCCGGCCCGGGAGTTTGCCGGGCTTGCGCACGGGCACGAAACCCGCCCCGAGCTCCAGGGCGACCGGGGCGGCGAAGATGAAGCCGCGGGCCTCCATGCCCACGACGACGTCGATCGGGCCCGGGGCGTGCGCCACGAGTTCGTCGATCGACGCGCGCAGGCCCTCCGGCCGCTCCAGCAGCGGTGTGATGTCCTTGAACACGACGCCGGGCTTCGGCCAGTCCGGTACGTCGCGGATCAGGTCGAGGATCAACCGCTGGTTGGCGTTGTGTTCCTGGGGCACGGTCGTCACGTCTTCTTCCTCTCGGCGCGGCTGGTCCGGATCGGCTGATGGCGCTCGCCGGCCGGCGCGGAGGCGGGCGGCTGCGTGAAGGCCGTCTCGCCCGGGAGATGATCGGCGGGGACCGCGGCGAGACGCTCGGGCGCGACGGCGACCGCCCCGGCCGTGGCGATCGGCACCGCCGGAACCTGGGTCCCCTTGCGGGCGGCGCGCCGGGCCAGCCGGGCCCGGTGCTCCTTCATGGCGGGCTCCGCCTCCCGCATCAGCGCCAGGAGCGGGGTGGCGATGAACACCGAGCTGTACGCGCCGGCGATCATGCCGACGAAGAGGGCCAGGCCCAGGTCCTTCAAGGGCCCGACACCGAGGATGAAGGTGCCCGCGAACAGCAGCGCGGCGACCGGCAGCACGCCGATGATCGTGGTGTTGATCGACCGGACCAGCACCTGGTTCACCGCGGCGTTGGCCGCCTCCGAGTAGGTGCGGTTCTGCCTTTCCAGGCCCCGCACGTTCTCGCGCACCTTGTCGAACACCACGACCGTGTCGTACAGCGAGTAGCCGAGGATGGTCAGCATGCCGATGAGGCTGGCGGGGCTGAACGCGAACTGCAGGATCGCGAACACACCGAGCGTGACGATCAGGTCGTGGAGCAGCGCCACGATGGCGGCCACCGACATCTTCCAGTCCCGGAAGTAGGCCCAGATCATCAGGCTGACCAGCACGAGGAACACCACCAGCGCGATCAGCCCCTGCTGGGTGATCTGCTGGCCCCAGGTGGCGCCGATCAGGCTGTTGGCGACCTGCTCCGGCGCCAGCCCGGCCTCCTGGGCGAGGGCGGCGCGCATCGTGCCGAGCTCCTCGGCGTCCAACGACCGGGTCTCGACCCGCACCTGCCGGTCGCCGATCGTGCTGACCTGGATGTCGGCCATGCCCGGCAGCCCGGCCCCCTGCGCGACCCGCCGGTAGTCGTCGATCGAGGTCGCCGTGACCGTGGTCGGCACCGTGAACGCCGTGCCACCCCGGAAGTCGATCGACAGGTTCAGCCGGAACACGGCCAGGGCCAGCCCCGCGATCAGGATCAGGACGCCGGAGAAGACGAACCAGCGCTTCCAGCGGCCCACGAACTCGAAGGCCAACTGCCCCGTGTAGAGGCGGTGGGTCAGCCCCATCGTGCCGGACCGGCCGGCGCCCGTCGCGGTGTCGCTCATCGGTTCCCCTCCCCCGCGGTCGCCGGCCGCCGGCGCGCCGCCGGCGAGCGTCGGCTCACACCCATGTGCTCGGCCTCGAACCCCGAGAACCGGCGTCCCTCGCCCCAGAACCGCGTGCGGCCCAGCAGCGTCACCAGCGGCTTGGTGAAGAAGAACACCAGCAGGATGTCGATGATCGTCGTCAGGCCCAGCGTGAACGCGAAGCCCTTCACCGCGCCGATCGCCAGGACGAACAGCACCACGGCGGCGAGCAGCGAGACGGCGTCCGCGATCAGGATGGTCTTGCGGGAGCCCACCCAGCCGGCCTCGATCGCGCTGCGCAGGCTGCGGCCCTCGCGCACCTCGTCCCGGATGCGCTCGAAGAAGATGATGAACGAGTCCGCCGTGACGCCGATGGCGACGATCGCGCCGGCGATGCCCGGCAGGTTGAGCGCGAAGCCCATCCCCTCGCCGAGCAGCACCATCAACGCGTAGGTCATCGCCGCCGCCAGCGCCAGCGAGGCGATCACCACGATGGCCAGCGCGCGGTAGTAGACGATCGAGTAGGCGACGACCAGGGCCAGGCCGATGAGGCCCGCGATGATGCCGGCCTGCAGTTGCTCACCGCCGAGGGTCGGGGACACCGTGTTCTGCTCCGACAGGGTGAACGACAGCGGCAGCGCGCCGTACTTGAGCACGTTCGCCAGGTCCTGGGCGGACGCCAGCGTGAAGTTGCCCGAGATCTCCGCGGAGCCGCCCGGGATGCCGTTCGGCGTCTTGATCGGGTCGATCTCGGGGTAGGAGATCACCCGGCTGTCCAGCACGATCGCGAAGGCGTTCTGGGGCGACTGCTTCTTGGCCAGCGCCTTCGTGGCCTCCTCGAAGATCGCCGCACCCTCGCTGTTGAACTGCAGGGTGACCACCGGCGCCAGCTGGCCCTGCGGAACCCCGGCCGCGGCGGAGGTGACCTGGTTCCCCTTGAGGATCACCGGGCCGAGGAGGAACTTGAGGGTCCCCTCCCGGTCGCAGGTGATGAGGGGCTGGTCGGTGACGTCGGGGAACGGGTCTCCGCACTGATAGGCGGCGAAGTCGGCCTCGTCGCGCCCCGTCGGGGTCCAGGCGAGCGCCTCCGCGGTCGTCGGCTGCTTCTCCGCCGGGACGGTGGGCCGCGGGGTCGGCGGCAGGGTCGGCAGCTGGGGCAGCGGGCGGCGGTTGGGCGTGGGCACCACGGTCGGGGCGGCGCTCGGGTCGGCCGCCGCCACCGTCGCGGCCGGGCTGGGCGCGCCGGACGCCGACGGCTCGGCGCTGGGCTCCGCCGACGGCTGCGGCTGCGGCGCCACCACCTGGTCGATGGCGTAGACCGGACGGAAGTGCAGCTGGGCCGTCTGGCCGACCATCTGGTTGAGCTTGTCGGGGGCCACGTTGGGGACGGCGACCACGATCTGGTTGTCACCGGAGGTCGAGACCACCGACTCGCCGACGCCGAGGGAGTCGACGCGCTGCTGGATGATCGTGCGCGCCTGCTCGAGGCTCTCCCGGTCGACGGCCCCCTGACCCGACACGTTCGCCGCGGTCAGCGTGATCGTGGTGCCGCCGCGCAGGTCGAGGCCCAGCTTCGGCTGCCAGATGTTGTTGACGGCCATGATGACGTACAGCAGGGCCGTGACCGCCAGCACCGTCAGGAGCGTCCGCAGGGGGTGCTGGTGCGTGTTGGTGCTCTTCGTCGCCACGAAAGTCCCCGGCCCGGGTTACTTGTCGTCGCCGGGGCGCGGGTACGCCCGGAAGTCCTCAGGTCCCTCGGCGGACACGGGGCCTTCGCCGGTCTCGAACGGCGCTCCCGCGGGACGGTCGGGACCGGACGCCGCATCGTCGGCGTCCTCGTACTCGAACTCCTCGTCCTCGGCGCGCACGAGCTGGCTGATCGCCGCCTTCGCGATGGTCATCTCGACCCCCGGGGCGATCTCGACGACGGCCTGCGTCCGGCCCAGGTGCCGCACGGTGCCGTAGATGCCCGAGGTGGTCATCACCCGGGTGCCCACCTCGAGGCTGTTGATGCGCTCGGTCTGCTCCCGCAGGCGGCGCTGCTGCGGCCGGATCAGCAGGAACCAGAAGACCGCGAAGATCGCGACCAGGGGCAGCAGGGAGGAGATGAGGTCCATGACGGATCAGGTTCCTTGACGTTCGGAGCGATGGCACGACCGTCGGCGGACGCGCCCGGGAAAGACTACCCGGTTTCGCCGGGGCCGCCGAAAAGGTCCGGTGCGCCGGCGGCGTCCGGCCCGGGCCGCGGGGGCGCGAGCCCGAGGTGCCGCCAGGCGCGCGGGGTCGCGACGCGGCCCCGCGGCGTCCGCATCAGGAAGCCCTGCCGGATCAGGAACGGTTCGGCGACCTCCTCGACGGTCTCGGTCTCCTCCCCCACGCTCATCGCGAGGGTGCCGACACCGACGGGACCGCCGCCGAACCGAACGCACACGGCCTCCAGGACGGCCCGGTCGAGCCGGTCGAGGCCGAGGGCGTCCACCTCGTAGAGCGCCAGGGCGTCGGCGGCGATCTCAGGGGTGATGACTCCGTCGGCCCTGACCAGCGCGAAGTCGCGCACGCGGCGCAGCAGCCGGTTCGCGATGCGGGGGGTGCCGCGCGAGCGGGACGCGATGACCGTCGCCGACTCGCGGTCGATGCCGATGCCCAGCAGGGCCGCCGACCGCTCGACGATGCCGATCAACGGGTCCGTCTCGTAGTAGTCGAGCTGCCCGGTGAAACCGAACCGGTCCCGGAGCGGCCCCGGCAGCAGACCCGCCCGCGTGGTGGCGCCGACGAGGGTGAACGGCGGGATCTCCAGGGGGATCTCGGTGGCGCCGGGGCCCTTGCCGACGATGACGTCGACCCGGAAGTCCTCCATCGCGAGGTAGAGCATCTCCTCGGCGGGCCGGCTCATCCGGTGGATCTCGTCGAGGAAGAACACCTCACCCTCGGCCAGCCCGGACAGGATCGCCGCCAGGTCGCCGGCGTGCTGGATCGCGGGGCCCGAGCTGATCCGCAGGCCCACGCCCAACTCGTTGGCGATGATCATGGCGAGGGTGGTCTTGCCGAGCCCGGGGGGCCCCGACAGCAGGACGTGATCGGGCACCCGCCCCCGGCGGCGGGCCGCGGTGAGCACCAGGTCGAGCTGCTCGGCGACCCGCGGCTGCCCCCGGAACTCGGCCAGGGTGGGCGGACGCAGCGCCGACTCGGCGGCCTTGTCGTCGGGGTGCCGGTGGGGGTCGAGGGGGTCTTCGGCGAGCTTGGCCATGCGCGGCTCCTATCGGGTCTTCGCCAGCGTGCGCAGCGCGGCCTTCATGAGGTCGCTCACGCCGAGGCCCGGGTCGTCCTCGGCGAGCGGCGCGACCCGCTCGACGGCCGCGGCGGCGTCCCGGGCGGACCAGCCCAGCGACTCCAGGCCGGCGGCGACCTGCTCGCCCCAGCCGGACGCCGCGGAGGCGGGCGGCGGCGAGGCGGTGCCGGAGGACGAGCCCAGCGCGTTGATCTTGTCGCGCAGCTCGATGACGAGCCGCTCCGCACCCTTGCGGCCGATGCCGGGCACCTTCATCAGGGCGGTCAGGTTCTCCGAGGACACCGCGGCCCGCAGCTGGTCGGGCGGCAGCACCGACACGCAGGACAGGGCGATCTTCGGTCCGATGCCGGACGCCGACTGCACCAGTTCGAAGGCGTCGCGCTCGGCGGCGTCCGCGAACGCGTAGAGGGTCAGGGAGTCCTCCCGCACGATCAGCGTGGTGTGCAGCGTGACGCGCTCGCCCACGCGCGCGGACGCCGACGTGGCCGGCGTGCAGAGAGCCCGCAGGCCGAAGCCGCCGAGGTCGACGACGAGCCAGGTGACGCCGGCCGCGACCACGGTGCCGGTCAGGCGGTCGATCACGACAGTCTCCTCTCCCGCGCCCTGGCGCGGCTCGCGGCCCTCCCCGCGGCCAACTCGGCGCGGAGGCGGGCCTCCTCGACGCGCCGCAACGCCGGTGCCCGCCACAGGTGGCAGATCGCCAGCGCGACGGCGTCCGCGGCGTCCGGCGGGCGGGGCGGGGCGTCCAGTTTCAGGACGCGCATCACCATGTGACCGACCTGCTCCTTGTCCGCGCGGCCGGAGCCGGTGATGGCCGCCTTCACCTCGGTGGGGGTGTGCTGGACGACCTGCAGGCCGGCCCGGGTGCCCACCAGCAGTGCGACCCCGGCCGCCTGCACCGTGCCCATGATGGTGCTCACGTCCCGGCGGGCGAACGGGCGTTCGACGGCCATGGCGTCCGGCCGGTACTCGGCGATGAACTGCACCAGCGACCGCTCGAGCGCCGCCAGGCGCTGACCCGGCTCCAGGTCGGCGGAGGTGCGCACCACGTCGGCCGCCAGCAGGACCGGGGAGCGGCCGGGACCGCCCTCGACGACCCCGACACCGCACCGGGTCAGGCCGGGGTCGACGCCCAGCACGCGCATGCCCACCCCTCCCGACGGGACCCCGCGCCCCGAACGTTTGTTCGGATGCTAGCGGACGCCGGCGCCCCGGCGCGGATCTCGGTCGGCGGGTCGCCGGCGAGCCGCGCGGGGGGCGTGGCGGTCGCGAGCCGGGTCAGTCCTCGTCGAGTTGCGCGAGGATCGCGTCGGGCACGTCCTCGTTCGACCAGACGTCCTGGACGTCGTCGACGTCCTCGATCGCGTCGAGCAGCTTGAACAGCTTCGCGGCCTGGTCCTTGTCGGTGACGGCCTGGACGAACTGGGCGCGGAACTCGGTGTCGGCCGACTCGTAGTCCAGCCCGGCGGCCTGGACCGCCTTGCGGACGTCGACCAGGTTGTTCGGGTCGCAGACGATCTTGAAGGTGTCGCCCTCGTCGGTGATGTCCTCGGGGCCGGCGTCGAGGGTCGCCTCCAGCAGGTCGTCCTCGGTCACCAGCTTGTCCGGGACGCCGCGCTCGCCGGACGGCTGCTTCTTGGCGACCTCGACGACGCCCTTCCGGTCGAACACCCGGGCGACCGAGCCCATGTCGGCCATGGTGCCGCCGTTCCGGGTCACCGCGACCTTGACGTCGGCGGCCGAGCGGTTGCGGTTGTCGGTCAGCACCTCGATCAGGATCGCCACGCCGGCCGGGCCGTACGCCTCGTACATGATGTTGGTGTACTCGACCGACTCGCCCCCCACCCCGGAGCCGCGCTTGACCGCACGGTCGATGTTGTCGTTCGGGACCGAGTTCTTCTTGGCCTTCTGGATCGCGTCGTAGAGCGTCGGGTTCCCGCCGGGGTCACCGCCGCCAAGCCGGGCCGCGACCTCGATCTTCTTGATCAGATTGGCGAAGAGCTTGCCGCGCTTCGCGTCGATCGCCGCCTTCTTGTGCTTCGTGGTGGCCCACTTGGAGTGACCGCTCATCGGTGTCCGTTCCTGTCGCGAGTTTTTTGCCGCGGCGAGTCTAGTGCACGCGCGCGGACGCCCCCGCTGTGCCTACTCGCCGTGCCCCTCCGCCGGGCGGCGCCAGACCGTCGACTGGGGCCCTCGGTCCCGGGCGGTGGCGTGGATCAGGGTGTTGGCGGCGACCCGCACGCGCCGGTCCTGCGACTGGGACGCCCACAGCAGCGCCGCCTCGGTCTCGACCGGATCGAGGACGCCGATGGCCTGCACGGCGGCGTACCGCACGGCGGCGTCCGGGTCGTCGAGGGCGACCACGAGCGCATCGAGGGCGGGCAGGGCGGCGTCGCGCAGGTCCGTGAGGCGCAGGACGGCGGCCAGCCGCTGGGCGGGATCCCCGGCGGCGAGCGTGGCGAGGAGGGTCGCGAGGTGTTCGGCGGTCATCGGCCGGCGACGTCGAGGGCCTCGGCCAGGGTGAAGTTCCCCACGTAGAGGGCGGTGCCGATGATGGCCCCGGTGACGCCGAGCGGCACGAGGGTGCGCAGCGCGCGCAGGTCGTCGAGGGAGGCGATGCCGCCCGAGGCGATGACCTCGGCGTCGGTGAGGGCGCACACCCGGCGCAGCAGGTCGAGGTTGGGGCCGGTCAGCATGCCGTCGGACTGCACGTCGGTGACCACGAAGGTGCGGCACCCGGCGTCGGACAGACGCCGGACCGCCTCGGCCCAGTCGCCGCCCTCGCGCACCCAGCCGCGGGCCGCCAGCCGGCTGCCCCGGACGTCGATCGCGATGCCGATGCGGTCGCCGTGCTCGGCGATGATGCGCTCGCACCAGGCGGGGTTCTCGAGCGCCGCCGTGCCGATGTTGACGCGACGGCAGCCGGTCGCCAACGCCCGTTCGAGGGACGCGTCGTCCCGGATGCCCCCCGAGAGTTCGACGTTGAGACTCAGGCGGGCGGTGATCTCGGCGATCCGCTCGGCGTTGGAGCCCCGGCCGAACGCGGCGTCGAGATCGACGAGGTGGAGCCACTGGGCGCCGGCGTCCTGCCAGCGCAGGGCGGCGGCGAGGGGGTCGCCGAAGACCTTCTCGGAGCCCGCGATGCCCTGGGTCAACTGGACGGCCTGGCCCCCCTGGATGTCCACGGCCGGGAGGAGGTACAGCGAATCGGTCACCGGGGAAGGGTAGCGTCCGGCCCAACCACGGGGCGCCCCGACCTCACCCCCGGACGCCTCGGGCGAGCCACGCTTCCTCGGGTGGGCGACGGGACGCCTCGGGCCGGCCACGTTCCCTCGGGTTCCTGCCCGAGCGTCCGTCGCGAACCCGAGGCGGCCGGGGGTCGAGGGGCCCGAAGGGGGAGACCTGGGAGCCCTCCCCTGTGGATAACCGGGCAGCCGCGGCGCAGACGTGGTGGGGTGTGCTCATGACCCCCCAGGAATGGCGTGACCAGCACCGCGAACAGGCGCCCGATCGGCGCGAACGACGGACAGCGAACCTGCGGGCCGACGACGGGCTGAGCGAGCGGGACGTGAAGCAGCGCGTGCGGGACGGGCGCCTGGTCCGGTTGCGGCGTGGCGTGCTGACGGACCGCACGGCCGAAACGCCCGTCCAGCGGCACCTGCAACTGGCCAGGGCCGTTGCCCTGCAGCGGTCCGAGCCGGTCTTCAGCCACGTCACGGCCGCGGTCGCCTGGGGGTTGCCCGTGAACAGCCGCAACCTCGACCGGGTCTGGCTGACGCGGCGTCGGGGCCACGGCCATGGCCGGACCGTGCCCGACGCGGTCGAGAGTCAGTCCTCGTTGCGCGCCGAGGAGATCGCCGTGGCGTCGGGGCTCGTCGTGACGAGCGTGGCCCGCACGGTGGTCGACCTGGGCCGGACCTCCGCGCTCGAGTGGGGCGTGGCCGCCGCGGACGCCGCCCTGCACCGCGGCCTGTGCACCCGGGACGATCTTGAGGCAGCGGTCGCCGCCGGCAGGGGACGTCGCGGGATCGCCCGCGCGGCGCGGGCGGTCGCCTTCGCCGATCCACGGGCGGAGTCGCCGCTCGAGTCCGTCAGCCGGCTCACGATTTCCAGGACCGACCTGCCCCAGCCGGTCCTGCAGCACCCGATCGTGCTGGCGGGCCGGAAGGTGGCGACGAGCGACTTCGCCTGGCTCGACGAAAAGGTGGTCGGCGAGTGCGACGGGGCGGTGAAGTACGGCGCGCTGCTGGCCGATGGGCAGAGCGCGCAGGACGCGGTTCTGGCGGAGAAGCGCCGCGAGGAACTGATCCGCGAGGCGGGCTGGTGGGTCGTCCGGTGGGATTGGAAGACCGCGTGGGACCGGCAGCGACTCGCTCAGCGCCTCCGCTCGGCACTGGGTTTTCAGAGCCTCGGGCCGGCGGCACGGTCGGCCTGATCGGCAGACCAACTCAGTACGGGACCGCCCCTGGCCCACAGGACGCCCCTGGCCCACCGGACGCCTCGGGTCGGCTCCGTTTCCTCGGGTTCCTGCCCGAGCGTCCGTCGCGAGCCCGAGGCGTCCGGGCCGGAACCCGAGCGTCCGTCGCGAACCCGAGGCGTCCGGGCCGGAGCCCGAGGCGTCCGGGCCGGAACCCGAGGCGTCCGGGTCGGCGGCCGGGTGGACGGCCCGTCAGAGGGTGGCGACCCAGTTGCGCAGCAGGCGTCCGCCGGCCGCCCCGGACTTCTCCGGGTGGAACTGAGTGGAGCTGAGCGCCCCGTACTCGACCGCGGCGACGAACCGGTCACCGCCGTGCTCGCACCACGTCACCTGGACGCCGTCCGGCCACGCGGCGTCGTGGACGGCGTAGCTGTGCACGAAGTAGAACCGTTCCTCGGCGAGCCCGGCGAACAGCGTCGAGGAGCCCTCGGCGGCCACGGTGTTCCAGCCCATGTGCGGCAGCCGGCGCGACGTCAGCCGCTCCACGACCCCGGGCAGGACGCCGACGCCGGCGGCCCGCACCCCGTGCTCGACGCCCGCGGCGAACATCACCTGGTGGCCCACGCAGATGCCGAGCACCGGACGCCCCGCGGCCAGCCGCTCCCGGATCAGCGCCGGACCGCCGACCGACTCGAGCCCGGCCATGCAGGCGGCGAAGGCGCCGACGCCCGGCACGACGAGCCCGGCGGCGGAGCGCACGATCTCCGGGTCGGCGGTGAGCACGGCCTCACAGCCGGCGGCGGCGACGGCCCGGGTCGCGGAGTGCAGGTTGCCGGAGCCGTAGTCGAGCAGCGCCACCAGCGGACGGGTCACGGCCGATCCCCGGCTCGGCCGCGCCAACCGGCGGGGCCGCCGGTCACAGGGCACCCTTCGTCGACGGCACGCTCCCGGCGGTGCGGGCGTCCGGCTCGACCGCGGCCCGCAGCGCGCGGGCCAGCGCCTTGAACTGGGCCTCGACGATGTGGTGCGGGTCCCGGCCCGCCAGCAGCGTCAGGTGCACGCACAGCCCCGCGTTGAGCGCCAGCGACTCGACGACGTGCCGCGTCATCGATCCGGCGTACGGGACCCCCGAACCGCCGATGCGCGCGTACACCTGCCCGTCGGGTTCGCCCGAGCAGACGACGTAGGGGCGTCCGGCGACGTCGACGGTGCACTCGGCGAGCGCCTCGTCCAGCGGGACCCGGGCGTAGCCGAACCGGCCGATGCCGCGCTTGTCGCCCAGCGCCGCGGCCAGCGCCTGACCGAGCACGATCGCGGTGTCCTCGACGACGTGGTGGGCGTCCACCTCGACGTCGCCGGACGCCTCGACGATCAGGTCGATCAACGCATGCTTGGCCAGCGAGGTCAGCATGTGGTCGTAGAACCCGACGCCGGTCGCCACCGTCGCCCGTCCGGTGCCGTCCAGGTTCACCTCGACCCGGACGCGCGACTCGCTCGTGACCCGCTCGGCGGTCGCCCTGCGCTCGCTCATGCCTCCCCGATCTGTGCCGCGGCCGCGTAGAAGGCGGCCATCTCCTCCGGCGTCCCCGCCGAGACCCGCAGGAACCCGGCCGGTCCGGTCTCCCGCACCAGCACCCCCCGATCCAGGAGCCGCTGCCAGGCCAGGTGCCGGTCGGCGAAGCGCCCGAACAGCACGAAGTTGGCGTCCGACGGGACCACCTCGAACCCGAGTTCGGGCAGCCGGATCAGCATCGCGTCCCGGACGCCGCGGAGCAGGTCCACCTTCGCCAGCATCTCGTCGGCGTGGGCCAGCGCCACCTCGGCGATCGCCTGGGTCTGCGCCGACAGGTGGTAGGGCAGCCGGACGATGCGGCAGGCGTCCACGATGGCCGGCGCCGCCGCCAGGTACCCGACGCGGCCGCCGGCGAGCGCGAACGCCTTGCTCATCGTCCGCGACACCACCAGGTTGCCGAACTTGGGCAGCAGCCCCAGGGCGGACGCCTCGGGCGTCCGGCTGAACTCCTGGTAGGCCTCGTCGACCACCACGATGGCGTCGGTGCCCTCCAGGACGGCCTCGATCACGTCCAGCGGCGTCGAGGTGCCCGTGGGGTTGTTGGGCGTCGTGATCAGCACCACGTCCGGGTCGTGCTCGTCGAGTGCCCCCAGCACCAGGTCGGCGTCCAGGGTGTAGTCGGGCCGCCGCGGCACGGTCACGTACTCGGTGTGGGTGTTGCGGGCGTACTCGGGGTACATCGAGTAGGTGGGGGTGAAGGTCAGGCAGCGGCGTCCGGGGCCGCCGAAGGCGCCGAGCAGGTGCGTCATCACCTCGTTCGACCCGTTCGCGGCCCACACGTGGGCGGCGGTCAGCCCGTAGCCGAGATAGGCGGCCAGTCGGCGGCGCAGTTCGGACGCCTCCCGGTCGGGGTAGCGGTCGATGCGGGCGGTGGCCGCCCAGATCGCGTCCGCCATCTCGCGCCGGATCGCCTCGCTCGGCGGGTACGGGTTCTCGTTGACGTTCAGGCAGACCGGCACGTCGAGTTGGGGGGCGCCGTAGGGCTGTTCCCCGACCAGTTCGGGCCGCAGCGGCAGGTCGGCCAGGGTGGGGTCGGGCCTCACCGGACGCCCCCGCCGCCGGGCTGCGTCCGGACCCGGATCGCCGCCCGGTGCCCGGGCAGGTGCTCGGCGGTCGCGAAGGTCTCCACCAGCGGCCCGATCGCCGCGAGCGCGTCGGCGCTGTAGTCGATGACGTGCACGGTCTTCAGGAAGTCCCGCGCGGTCAGCCCCGAGCTGTGCGCGGCCGTCCCGCCCGTCGGCAGCACGTGGGTCGAGCCCGCCGAGTAGTCGCCGAGCGGCACCGGCGCGTACGGGCCGACGAAGATCGCTCCGGCGTTGCTCACCCGGTCGGCGACCGCACGGGCGTCGCGGGTCTGCACCTCGAGGTGCTCGGCGCCGTAGGCGTCCGCGACCTCGATCCCCTGGTCGAGGTCGTCGACCAGCACGGTGGCCGACTGCGACCCGGTCAGCGCCGTCCGGATCCGCTCGATGTTGTCGAGCGCGGCGATCTGCCCGTCGAGGGCGGCGTCGACCGCGTCGGCCAGCGCGACGGAGGGGGTGACCAGCACCGAGCCGGCCATCGGGTCGTGCTCGGCCTGGCTGATCAGGTCGGCGGCGACGTGCGCGGGGTCGGCGGTGTCGTCGGCCAGCACCATGATCTCGGTCGGGCCGGCCTCCGAGTCGATGCCGATCAGGCCCCGCAGGTGCCGCTTGGCGGCCACCACGTAGATGTTCCCGGGCCCGGTGACGAGGTCGACGGGCTCGCACAGGCCGGCCACGCCGTGGGCGAACATCGCGATCGCCTGGGCCCCGCCGACGGCGTACACCTCGTCGACGCCCAGCAGGTGGCACAGCCCGAGCACCGTCGGGTCCGGCAGCCCGCCGTGCGCCCGGCTCGGCGGGGTCGCCACCGCCAGCGACCGGACGCCCGCCGCCCGGGCCGGCACCACGTTCATCAGCACCGAGGACGCCAGCGGCGCCAGCCCGCCCGGCACGTACAGCCCGACCCGGCGGATCGGGACGCTCCGGATGCCGATCGTCGCCCCGGGGGCGACCTCGACCTCGACCAGCGGCGGCAGCAACTCGGCGCGGCAGACCAGCTCGCGGCGCCGGATCGACTCCAGCAGCGCGGCCCGCACGTCGGCGTCCAACTCGGCGGCGCAGCGCGCCAGCACGTCGGCGGGCACCCGGAGCGAGTCGGGCACGACGCCGTCGAAACGCTCGGAGAACTCGCGCAACGCGGCCTCGCCGCGGTCGCGGACGGCGTCGCAGATGGGGCGGACGGCGGCCAGGGCGTGCTCGACATCGAACGCGCCGCGAGGGATCACGGCGCGGTAGTCGGGTTTCTGTCCTCGGACGTCGATCCTTCTCAGCTGCACCCGATGATTGTATGAGGGCATGTTCATCGGGATCGGAACGGTCGCCAATGTGGTCACCGTGGCCGTCGGCGCCCTTGTCGGGCTGGCGTTCGGCAGCCGCATCCCCGAACGCACCAAGGATCTGATCACCGCCACCCTCGGCCTCGTCACGCTGGTGCTGGGGCTGTCGTCGGCGGCGGCCATGAACTCGGACGCCCTCGCCGCGGTCGTCGGCCGTGGCGGGTTGCTGATCGTGATCGGCTCGTTGCTCGTCGGGGGCATCGTGGGGTCCGCGCTGCGGATCGAGCAGCGGCTGGAGGGCGCCGTGGGCTGGCTCCGCGACCGGTTCGCCCGCGGCGAGACCTCCGGCCGGTTCGTGGACGCCGTCGTCACGCCGACCCTGCTGTTCTGCGTCGGGCCGCTCACGATCCTGGGGTCGCTGTCGGACGGGCTGGGCCGCGGCGCCGACCAGCTGCTGGTCAAGGCCGTGCTCGACGGGTTCGCGGCGATCGCGTTCGCCGCCTCGCTGGGGGCCGGCGTGGTGCTGTCGGCGGTGGCGGTCGGCGTCCTGCAGGGCCTGCTCACGTTGCTGGGCTACCTGGTCGGCGACTTCCTGCCGCTGGCGCACATCGACGCCCTGACCGCCACCGGCGGGGTGATCCTGATGGCGCTGTCGCTGCGCCTGCTGAACCTCAAGCAGATCCCGGTCGGCGACATGCTGCCGGCCCTGGTGATCGCGCCGGTGCTCGTCGCCCTCGTCGACGTGGTCCTCTGAGGCGGCGATGGCCAAGAAGCGGACCCCCGGCGGCACCCCGGCGACCGACGCCCTGACGGCGGCCGGAGTCGCCTTCACGGTCACCTCCTACGACCACGACCCCGCCGAGCGGCATTTCGGCGCCGAGACCGTCGCGGTGCTGGGCCTCGACCCGGCCCGGGTGTTCAAGACGCTGCTCGTCGACCTCAACCCCGGCGGACGCCCCCGGCTGGCGGTCGGCGTCGTGCCGGTCGCGGGCATGCTGGATCTCAAGGCCATCGCGGCCGCGCTGGGGGCCAAGAAGGCCGACCTCGCCGACCCCCGGGTCGCCGAACGGTCGTCCGGCTACGTCGTGGGCGGCATCTCCCCCGTCGGCCAGAAGACCCCGCTGCCGACCGTCATCGACTCCTCCGCGCTCGGGTTCGCCACGATCTTCTGCTCGGCCGGGAGGCGGGGGATGCAGGTCGAACTCGCCCCCACCGACCTGGCGCGGGTGACCGGGGCGTCCTTCGCCGCCATCGCCCGCTGAGCTCCGGCCGCCGACGGGCGGGCCGGCTCAGGACAGCCAGGCCCGGTCGGCGGCCAGCGCGACGTCGAGGGCGGCCCGCCCGGCCCGCAGCGCGGCCGCGCGCCGGTCGAGTTGCCGTTGCTGCAGCACCCGGTAGGTGAGGGTCGGCTCGCCGCGCGCGACCGCGGCGGCCTCCAGGTGACCCAGGGTGTCGTGGGCGACCACGGTGTCCTGGACTTCGCCCAGCGCCTCGGTCACCGCCTCGAACAGGGCGGCGTGGTCGCGGGCCGCGTCGCCGTAGACGTCGGCGAGCACCTCCGCGGAGTAGCGGGCCGCCTTGGCCGCCTTGCGCACCTGGTGCCAGCGCTCCAGCTCCGCCGGTTTCCGCAGCGCCCGGGCGTGCCGCTCCCCCACCCGTTCGACGGCACGCGCGAACAGGCCGGGAAACGCCAGCCGGGCCGGCCGGAGGCCGGCGGCGCCCAGCGGCGGGTCGGTGAGCAGTGCGGCCAGCGAACGGTGGAGCGCCCGGTAGCGTTCGCCGGCCATGACCGCCACGAGCCGGTCGTGGGCGTCGGCGTGCAGCCGGTCCAGGTCGGCGACGAGCCGCTCGGCCACGGGGCCGTGCACCGTGCCGGGGTCGAGGGCGGCCAGCGCCTCGAGCAGGTGTTCCTTGAGCACCTCGGCGTCCCGGGGCCCGCCGGCGATCTCCCCGAACCACTGCAGCTCCTCCGCCAGCGGGTCGGTGCGCTGCGGCTCGAACAGCGGCCCGAAGGTGCGCAGCAGCCCGCGCAGCCGGCGGCACGCCACCCGGGTCTTGTGCACGGCGTCCGGAGCGTCGGAGCGGACGCCCGCGGCGAGCGACTGCAGCGCCCCCACTTGCTTGGCGGCGTACCCCAGGAGCACCTCCCCCGCCGGGGTGTCGCGTCCCGGGGCGGGCCGGGGCCGGGCGACCGCGTCCGCCAGGGCTCGCGCGACCTTGGAACCGTGCGGCGCGCGGGTGGCGCCGCCGGCCAGCAGCGCGGCCTCGAGGGCGTCCAGGGTGTCCGGCGGTTCACCCGGGGCCAGTTCGGTCTCCACCTCGTGCCAGGACGCCACCTCTCCCCCGACGACGGCGGTCACCGCGTCCTCGGCGAGATGGGCCCGAACCCGGGCGTCCGACACCAGGTCGCGTTCGACGCGGGCCGTCACCAGCACGGCGACGGGCACCAGCGGGCGGGGCCCGGCGAGTTCGTCGACGGCGGCCCGGAAGTCGGCCGGGAGTTCGGGGGCCTCCGGGCGCCACTCCTCGCGCCGCACGTCGGCGGCCACCGGACGCTTCAGGTGCCAGCCTGCGTCGTCGCCGCCGGTGCGCCGGCGCAGTGACCAGCCCGCGCGGGCGAGATCGTAGCCGGGGGTGTCGAGGTACTCGGCGCGCAGATCGTGCCGTCGCGGCTCGGTCCAGGCGCCGAGGCCGGGAACGGCCGGCGCCGTCCACCCCGGGGGCACCAGGAACTTGCGTTCGATCTCGTGCTCGGCGGGGGTCATGGTCTCACTCCACCCCGACCTGGGCGCGCGGGTCGTCCGGCGCCGCCACGGCCAGCGTCGTGCGACCGCGAGGATCCGGATGGGCCCGCAGCTCCGGTTGTTCGGGCCCCAGCGCCGCGAGGAGCATGCTGGGGGTGACCGCGGCGAGCCCCCAGGCGGCCAGGGCGGCCGGAGCATGCAGGGCGAACGCGATCACCACCGAGTCGCCGGGTTGGGCCTGGGCGAGCCGAACGTCGAACGGCCCCGGCCCCAGCAACTGGCCCACCCCCCAGCAGACGAGGCCCGCGAGCAGGCCGGCCCCCGTCGAGATGAGCGCGACCGGCCAGCCGAGGTTCCTGAACCACGACCAGGCCACCCCGCCCAGCACCAACCCGGCGGCGAGCCCGATCACCACGAACCAGGCGTCCGAGGCGATGACTTCGGTGTGCCCCCGCTCGCTGATGGTGGCGAAGTAGTTGGCGTCCACGACGTAGGCCGGGAGGCGCACGAGCCGCGCCCAGAGCAGGGACGCCAGCGCGCCCACGACGACGGCCAGGCCGGCGAGGATGCCGACCCAGGAGACGACCCGGTGGCTGGTGACCATGGGGCCCACTCTAGGCGCCCACGCAGGACGGCCCGAGCAACGCCTTGAGGTCGGCCATCAGCGACGGCGAGGTGGCCACGCGCAGCCGGTCGTCGAGCCGCCAGACCCGGCTGCCGGCGGGCGCCAGGAGCCTCATCCGCACCTCTTGGGTGCCGGGGTGGTTGCTCAGGACGAACTTGAGTTGCTCGACCACCGCCGGGGTGCAGCGGGCCGTGGGCAGGTTGATCGTGAGCGGTCCGCTGGGCCCGCCGCTGACATCGGGGAACGTCACCTCCTGGGCGCTGAGCTCGACCGAGTCGTCCTTGTCCCGCACGCGTCCCTTGATGCGCACGACGGTGTCGGGGGCGATCGACAGGGCGACGGGGGCGTAGGCGTTGCTGAACACCAGCACCTCCAGCGACGCCTCCAGGTCCTCGACCGTGACGATCGCCCAGATGCGCCCGTCCTTGCTCTGCTTGCGCTGCACGTGGGTGATCAGGCCGCAGATCGTCACCACGCCGTCGCGCGGGCCGTCGTCGGCGACGAGCGCCGCGATCGACAGGTCCCGGTTGGCGGCGATGATGTGCTCCAACCCGTTGAGCGGGTGGTCGGACACGTAGAGGCCGAGCATCTCCCGCTCGAAGCTCAACCGGGTGGCCTTGTCCCACTCGTCGAGGGTCGGCACCGGGCCGGCGACGGAGACCGCACCCGCGGCGTCCGCCCCCCCGAGGAGGTCCGCGAACAGGTCGTCCTGGCCGTTGGCCTGGTTGCGCTTGAGGTCGATGATCTGGTCGACCTTCTGCTCGAAGCAGTCCATCAGCGCGCGCCGGGTGTGGCCGAGCGAGTCGAAGGCGCCGGCCTTGATCAGCGACTCGATCACGCGCTTGTTGCAGACCACGAGCGGCACGTGGTCGAGGAACTCGTTGAAGTCGGACGCCTTCCCGTGCGTCCGGCGCGCCTCGACGATGCCGGCGACGACGTTCGCGCCCACGTTGCGGATGGCGCCCAGGCCGAACCGGATGTCCGTCCCGACCGGGGTGAACGCCCCCGCCGACTCGTTGACGTCGGGCGGCAGCACCCGGATGCCCATCCGGCGGCACTCGCCGAGGTAGACGGCGGTCTTGTCCTTGTCGTCCTTCACCGACTCCAGCAGCGCGGCCATGTACTCGGCCGGGTAGTTGGCCTTGAGGTAGGCGGTCCAGTAGCTGACCAGGCCGTACGCGGCGGCGTGGGACTTGTTGAAGCCGTACGCCGAGAACGGCACCATCGTCTCCCACAACGCCGAGATGGCGGCGTCCGAGTAGCCGTTGGCCTTCATGCCGCGCTCGAAGTTGACGAACTCGGCGTCCAGCACTTCCTTCTTCTTCTTGCCCATGGCGCGCCGGAGCAGGTCGGCGGCGCCGAGGGTGTAGCCCGCGAGTTCCCGGGCGATCTGCATGACCTGCTCCTGGTAGACGAGCAGGCCGTAGGTCTCGCCGAGGATACGTTCGAGCGGCTCGGCCAGCTCCGGGTGGATGTGGGTGACCGGCTCCAGCCCGTTCTTGCGGTTGGCGTACTTGGTGTGGGTGTTGGTGCCCATCGGGCCGGGGCGATAGAGGGCGCCGAGCGCGGTGATGTCGGCGAACTTGTCGGGCCGCATCAGCTTGCACAGCGACCGGTACCCGGAGCCGTCGAACTGGAACACCCCGAGCGTGTCCCCGCGCGAGAGCAGGTCGTAGGTCGCCGGATCGGTGGTGTCGCGGGCGAGGGCGTCCAGGTCGAGGTCGATGCCCCGGTTGGCTTTCACGTTCAGCACGGCGTCGTCGAGGATCGTGAGATTCCGCAGCCCGAGGAAGTCCATCTTGACCAGGCCGAGCGCCTCGCAGCTCGGGTAGTCGAACTGGGTGATGATCTGGCCGTCGGCTTCCCGCTTCATGACCGGGATCACGTCCTGCAGCGGGACGCTCGACATGATGACGCCGGCGGCGTGGACGCCCCACTGCCGTTTGAGCCCCTCGATGCCCCGCGCGGTGTCGACGACCTCCCGCACCTCGGGGTCGGCCTCGTACAGCTCGCGGAACTCGGTGCCCTCGCCGTAGCGGGGGTGGTTCTCGTCGAACACGTCGGCGATCGCGACGTCCTTGCCCTGGGTGGGCGGGGTGTAGACCTTGGTGATCTTCTCGCCCAGCGAGAACGGCTTGCCGAGCACCCGGCCGGCGTCCTTGATCGCCTGCTTCGCCTTGATCGTGCCGTAGGTGACGATCTGGCAGACCCGGTCGTCGCCGTACTTCTCGGTCACGTAGCGGATGACCTCGCCGCGGCGGCGCTCGTCGAAGTCCACGTCGAAGTCGGGCATCGAGGGGCGCTCGGGGTTGAGGAAGCGCTCGAAGAACAGGCCGTGGGGCACGGGGTCCAGGTCGGTGATCCGCATCGCGAAGGCGCACATCGACCCGGCGCCGGAGCCGCGGCCCGGGCCGACCCGGATGCCGTTGCGTTTGGCCCAGTTGATGAAGTCGGCCACGACGAGGAAGTAGCCCGCGTAGCCCTTGTCGATGATGATGCGTTCCTCGTAGGCGGCCAGCTCCACGGCGTAGTCGGGGACGCCGTCGGGGAACCGCTCCCGCAGGCCGCGGTCGACCTCCCGAACGAACCAGGACTCCTCGGTCTCGCCGTCCGGGACCGGGAAGCGCGGCATGTAGGTGCCGGTGCCCTCCTCGAAGCTCACGGTGCACCGCTCGGCGATCGCGAGGGTGTTGTCGCAGGCCTCGGGCAGGTTCGAGAACAGCAGGCGCATCTGCTCGGGCGTCTTCAGGTAGTAGCCGTTGCCTTCGAAGCGGAACCGGCCGGGCGTGTCCCGGTTCGACCCCGCCGAGACGCACAGGAGCGTGTCGTGCGCGTCGGCGTCCTCGGCGTGGACGTAGTGCAGGTCGTTGCTGGCGACGAGCGGCAGGTTGAGTTCGCGGGCGAGCTTCAGCAGGTCGGCGCGGACCCGGTTCTCGATGTCGAGGCCATGGTCCATCAACTCGCAGTAGAAGTTGCCGGCCCCGAAGATGTCGCGGAACTCGGCGGCGCTGTTCACGGCGTCCCGGTACTGGCCGAGTCGCAGGTACGTCTGCACCTCACCGGACGGGCAGCCGGTGGTGGCGATGAGCCCCTTGCCGTAGCGCTGGAGCAGTTCCCGGTCGGCGCGCGGCTTGTAGAAGAACCCCTCCAGGCTCGACATCGAGCTCAGCCGGAACAGGTTGTGCATGCCCTCGTTGTCGGACGCCCACATCGTCATGTGCGTGTAGGCGCCCTTGGCGGACACGTCGTCGCCCGTGCCGTCGCCGAACTGGACGCGTTTGCGTTCGGAGCGGTGCGTCTTGGGGGTCAGGTAGGCCTCCAGGCCGATGATCGGCTTCACCGGGGAGCCGTTGGCCGTCCGGTACCACTCGTACGCGCCGAAGAGGTTGCCGTGGTCGGTCACGGCCAGCGCCGGCATGCCCAGCTTCTCGGCCGAGCGCTGCAGGTCCTTCAACCGGGCCGCGCCGTCGAGCATCGAGAACTCCGAATGGCAGTGCAGGTGAACGAAACCGTCCATGAACGCAGTCGACCTCCCTCGTGCCGGGTCAGCCTAACCGCTCCCGGCGACAGGTCTGCGGAGCGCCCAGCCGGGTGGCGCACCGCTGGTGGCAGCCCGGTTGACCACTCCGTCTCTCCGGCCAAGAATGGGAGGACAACCACCTTTCGTTGAGGAGAGATGGTGACCGGGTGACACGCCGGTCACCCGGGGAAGAGAGGAGTTCGCGATGGCACTGGTGCGCCGCGAGTGGCCCGATCTTCAGGATCTGGTGCAGCGGTGGTTCGAGGGCGACGCAGAGAAGTCCTGGTTGCGGGTCGAGGAGTTCGTGGACGACAAGACGCTCGTCGTCCGCGCCGAATTGCCCGACATCGACCCGGAGAAGGATGTCGACATCTCCGTCGTGAACGGAGAGTTGCGCATCAAGGCCGAGCGGCAGGCCAAGTCCGAGCACAAGGAGAAGGACTCGTACCGCTCGGAGTTCCAGTACGGCTCGTACCTGCGCACGATCACGCTCCCGCCGGGAGCGACGGAGGCCGACGTGACGGCGAGCTACAAGGACGGCGTCCTGGAGATCCGGGTGCCGTTCGCGGAGCCGGTGGCCCCGGCCCCGACCAAGATCCCGATCACGCGGAAGTGAACTCCCGAGGGGCCGCGGCGGCCCCCCGGTCGGCGGGGCACCCCCGAGGGGTGCCCCGCACGCCTGCCCGGGACGTTGCGCCGGGCAGGCGGCCCGTGTGAGCATCCACGCAGCACACGGAAGGGTTCACCATGGACCGCGTCACCCTCATCGGCGCCCCGACCGACGTCGGGGCCAGCAGGCTCGGCTGCCGGCTCGGCCCCCAGGCCCTCCGCATCGCCGGCCTGGGTCCCGCCCTGGAGGCGTTCGGCGCCGAAGTGGTCGACGCGGGCGACCTCGCCGGCCCGCCCAACCCCCAGTCGCCGCCCGTCGCCGGGTATCGGCACCTGCCCGAGGTCGTCGCCTGGAACGTGGCCGTCCACGACGCCGTCCGCCGCGAGCTCGCCGCGGACCGCCTGCCGATCGTGCTGGGTGGCGACCACTGTGTGGCCATCGGGTCGATCAGCGCGGTGGCCGAGCACTGCCGCGCCACCGGCAAGAGGCTGCGCGTCATCTGGGTGGACGCCCACGCGGACTTCAACACCGCGGAACTGACGCCCTCGGGCAACATCCACGGGATGCCCGTGGCCTGCCTGTGTGGGCTGGGGCCGGACGAGCTCACCGGCCTGGCCGAGCGGGTGCCGGCCGTGGACATCGCCGACATCCGCTCGATCGGGCTGCGCTGCGTGGACGCCGGCGAGAAGAAGCTGGTGCGAGCCGCGGGCCTCGATGTCTACGACATGCGCTGGATCGACGAGCACGGCATGCGGGCTGCCATGCACACCGCGCTGGCCGGGGTGGACGCCGACACCCACCTCCACCTGTCGCTCGACCTCGACTTCGTCGACCCCGACCACGCCCCCGGGGTTGGGACGCCGGTGATCGGCGGCCCCACTTACCGCGAGGTGCAGCTGGTGATGGAGATGATCGCCGACACCGGCCGGCTCGGCTCCCTCGACATCGTCGAGGTCAACCCCGCCCTCGACGTGCGCAACAAGACCGCCGAGCTGGCCGTCGAGCTCGTCGAGTCGCTGTTCGGCAAGAGCACCCTGGAGCGGGTGACCCCCGCCGATCACCCGGCCTGAGCGAGCCTCCGCTTGAGCGCCCTCCGCCCGCTTCCCGCCCCCGGGGCAGCGGGCCGGCCCGCTCAGACGACCAGCGGGCGCTCGGACGGCGCGATGGCTCGGGGCAGCTGCGAGCGCTCCCCCTGCAGGTAGGCGTCCACGCCGTTGGCGCACGAGCGGCCCTCGGCGATCGCCCAGACGATCAGCGACTGGCCGCGGCCAGCGTCACCGCAGACGAACACGCCGGGCACCGAGGTCTGGTAGTCGTCGCCGCGGGCGATGTTGCCCCGGGCGTCCAGCGCGACGCCGAGTTGCTCGACGACGCCGGTCCGCTGGGGGTGCAGGAAGCCCATCGCCAGCAGGACGAGGTCGGCGGGCAACACCCGCTCGGTGCCCTCGACGGGCACGATCCGGCCGCCCTCGAAGCGCACCTCCTCCAGCCGCAGGCCGGTGACGTGGCCGTTCTCGCCGAGGAACTCGCGGGTGTTCACCGAGTAGAGCCGTTCGCCGCCCTCCTCGTGGGCCGACGACACCCGATAGACGAGCGGGTACGTCGGCCAGGGCTGGCCGGCGGGACGCCCGACCGGCGGCTCGGGCAGGATCTCCAGCTGGGTGATGGACGCCGCCCCCTGCCGGATCGACGTGCCGAGGCAGTCGGCGCCGGTGTCGCCGCCGCCGATGATCACCACGTGCTTCCCGGTCGCCACGATCTGGTCCGGGACCTCCTGGCCGAGCGCCGCCCGGTTCGCCTGGGGCAGGAACTCCATGGCCTGGTGGATGCCGGCCAGCTCGCGGCCCGGCACGTCGAGGTCGCGCGGGACCGTCGACCCGATCGCCAGGATCACGGCGTCGAAGCGGTCGGTGAGCTGCTCGCCGGTGATGTCGGTGCCGATGTCCACCCCGGTCTTGAACACGGTGCCCTCGCGGACCATCTGCTTGAGGCGGCGGTCCAGGACGGCCTTCTCCAGCTTGAACTCCGGGATGCCGTAGCGGAGCAGCCCGCCGATGGCGTCCGCCCGCTCGTAGACGACGACCGTGTGGCCCATCCGGGTGAGCTGCTGGGCGGCGGCCAGGCCGGCCGGCCCGGAGCCGACGATCGCCACCGTCTTGAGGGTGTGCCACTCGGACATGACCGGCTCGACGCGGCGGTCGTCCCAGGCCTTGTCGGCGATGGCAACCTCGACGTTCTTGATCGTCACCGGGTCGCGGTTGATCCCCTCGACGCAGGCCGTCTCGCAGGGCGCCGGGCACAGCCGGCCGGTGAACTCCGGGAAGTTGTTGGTCGCGTGCAGGCGTTCGGTGGCCTCCACCCAGGCGTCCCGGTAGATGAGGTCGTTCCACTCGGGGATGAGGTTCCCGAGCGGGCAGCCCTGGTGGCAGAACGGGATGCCGCAGTCCATGCACCGGGCGGCCTGGGTGGTGATGATCGGCAGCACCGCCCGGCCGGGGGTGCCGGGGTACACCTCCTTCCAGTCGAGGACGCGCTCCGCCACCGGACGCCGCTCGGCGACCTGGCGCGGGTACTTCATGAAGCCCTTCGGATCAGCCATGTGCCGCCTCCATCATCAGCTTGACGGTCGTTTCCTCGTCCAGGCCGGACGCCTCCGCTTCAGCCCGCGCCGCCAGCACCCGGGCGTAGTCGCGCGGGAGCACCTTGGTGAACCGCCGGGCGAGTTCGGCCCGGCCGGCGTCCAACAGCCGCTGGGCGACCGGGGAGCCCGTCTCGTCGCGGTGCCGGGCCAGCAACTGCGTCACCCGATCGAGGTCCACGTGGGTCAGGGGGACCGGGTCGGCCAGTTCGGTGTTGAGCAGGGCGGGGTCGAGGTCGAGGAACCACGCGACGCCGCCCGACATGCCCGCGGCCACGTTGCGGCCGGTGGGGCCCAGGACGAGGGCCTCGCCGCCGGTCATGTACTCGCAGGCGTGGTCGCCGACGCCCTCGACGACGGCGGTCGCGCCGGAGTTCCGAACGCAGAACCGCTCCCCGACGACGCCGCGCACGAACAGCTCCCCGGAGGTGGCGCCGTAGCCGATGACGTTGCCGGCGATGATCTGCTCCTCGGCGACGAAGGGGGCGTCGGCGGGCGGCCGCACGACGAGGCGTCCGCCCGAGAGCCCCTTGCCCAGGTAGTCGTTGGTGTCGCCGGTGAGCCGCAGCGTCACGCCGGCCGGCAGGAAGGCGCCGAAGCTCTGCCCGCCGGTGCCGGTGAGGTCGATCTCGATGGTGTCGTCCGGCAGGCCGGCGCCGCCGGTGATCCGGGTCACCTCGTGCCCCAGCAGGGTGCCGACCGTCCGGTCGACGTTGCGGACGCCGACGGCGAACCGCACGTGCTCGCCCCGCTCGAGGGCGGGCCGGGCGCGCTCGATGAGCTCGTTGTCGAGCTTGCCGTCGAGGCCGTGGTCCTGGGTGGTCACGTTGTGCAGCGGGCCGTCGTGCTCGACGCGGTGCAGGATCGGGGTGAGGTCGAGGCCCTGGGCCTTCCAGTGCTCGACGGCGTCGCGGGTGCGCAGCAACTCGACGTGGCCCACGGCCTCCTGCAGGGTGCGGAAGCCGAGGGAGGCGAGCAGTTCGCGCACCTCCTGCGCGATGTACTCGAAGAAGGTGACGACGAAGTCGGGGTCGCCGGTGAACTTCTCGCGCAGTTCGGGGTTCTGCGTGGCGACGCCGACCGGGCAGGTGTCGAGGTGGCAGGCGCGCATCATGACGCAGCCCGACACCACCAGGGGGGCGGTGGCGAACCCGAACTCCTCGGCGCCCAGCAGCGCCCCGATCACCACGTCGCGGCCCGTCTTGAGCTGGCCGTCGACCTGGACGACGACCCGGTCGCGCAGCCCGTTGAGCAGCAGGGTCTGCTGCGTCTCGGCGAGGCCGAGCTCCCAGGGGCCGCCGGCGTGCTTGACCGACGTCAGCGGGGCCGCGCCGGTGCCGCCGTCGTGCCCAGAGATCAGGACGACGTCGGCCTTGGCCTTGGCGACCCCGGCGGCCACCGTGCCCACGCCCACCTCGGCGACGAGCTTCACGTGGATGCGGGCGACCGGGTTGGCGCACTTGAGGTCGTGGATGAGCTGCTTCAGGTCCTCGATCGAGTAGATGTCGTGGTGCGGCGGCGGGCTGATGAGCCCGACGCCGGGCGTCGAGTGCCGGGTCTTCGCCACCCACGGGTACACCTTCTGGCCGGGCAGCTGGCCGCCCTCGCCGGGCTTGGCGCCCTGGGCCATCTTGATCTGGAGGTCGTCGGCGTTGACCAGGTACTCGCTCGTGACACCGAAGCGGCCCGAGGCCACCTGCTTGATCGCCGAGCGCCGTTCGGGGTCGTGCAGCCGGTCGGGGTCCTCGCCGCCCTCGCCGGTGTTCGACTTGCCGCCGAGCCGGTTCATCGCCCGGGCGAGGGTCTCGTGGGCCTCCCGCGAGATCGAGCCGTAGCTCATCGCGCCGGTGGAGAACCGCTTGACGATCTCACTGACCGGCTCCACCTCGTCGATGTCGACCGGCGTCCGGGCGGAGGTGTCGAACTCCAGCAGGCCGCGCAGGGTCATCAGGCGCCGGGCCTGGTCGTTCACCCGCTCGGTGTACTGGCGGAAGATGTCGAACCGGCGGGTCCGGGTCGCGTGCTGCAGCCGGAACACCGTCTCGGGGTCGAACAGGTGCGGGGCGCCCTCCCGGCGCCACTTGTACTCGCCGCCCACGTCGAGGGTGCGGTGGGCGACCCGGCGGTGGTCGGCGGGGTGCGCCCAGGCGTGCCGCTGCCGGATCTCTTCGGCGATCTCGTCGATGCCGACGCCTTCGATGCGGCTCGGCGTCCCGGTGAAGTACTTCTCGACGAAGGCACTGGACAGGCCGACCGCTTCGAAGATCATCGCGCCGGTGTAGGACGCCAGCGTCGAGACCCCCATCTTGCTCATCACCTTGAGGACGCCCTTGCCGAGTGCCTTGCGGACGTTGGCGATGGCCTTCTCGGGGGTGACGGTCAGGTACAGCTCGTTGCGGGCCAGGTCCTCGGCGGTCTCGAAGCACAGGTACGGGTTGACGGCGGCGGCCCCGTAGCCGATGAGGAGGGCCATGTGGTGCACCTCGCGGACATCGCCGGCCTCGACGATCAGGCCCGCCTGGGTGCGCAGCCGCTCGCGGACGAGGTGTTGGTGCACCGCCGCCGTCAGGAGCAGCGACGGGATCGGCGCCTCGTCGGTGTTGGAGTGGCGGTCCGACAGGATGATCGTGCGCTTGCCGCCGCGGATGGCGTCCGCGACCTCGGCGCAGATCGCGTCGAGGCGGGCGGCCAGCGCGGGCCCCCCGTCGTGGACGTGGTAGAGGCCGCGGACGACGTGGGAGTCGAATTCGGGACGCGACCCGTCGCGGTTGATCCGCACCAGCTTCGCCAGTTCGTCGGAGTCGAGGACGGGGTACGGGATGACGATCTGGTTGGCCGACGCCGGCCCGGGCTCCAGCAGGTTCGACTCCGGCCCGATGGTGGACGCCAGCGACGTCACCATCTCCTCGCGGATGGCGTCCAGCGGCGGGTTGGTCACCTGGGCGAAGAGCTGGCTGAAGTAGTCGAACAGCAGCCGGGGCCGCTCCGACAGGACGGCGAGCGGGGTGTCGGTGCCCATCGAGCCGATGGCCTCGGCGCCGGTCTCGGCCATCGGGGCGATGATCATCTTCACCTCCTCGTGGGTGTACCCGAACATCTGGTGGCGCCGCAGCACGGAGCTGTGGCTGTGCACGACGTGGGCCCGCTCGGGCAGGTCGTCCATCTCGATCTGGTGGGCGAGCCACTCGCCGTAGGGCTGCTCCTCGGCGAGCCGCGTCTTGATCTCGGCGTCGTCGATCAGGCGGTGCTCGTCGAGGTCGACGAGCAGCATCCGGCCGGGCTGGAGCCGGCCCTTCTGCACGATCCGGTGCGACGGGATATCGAGCACGCCCGCCTCGGACGCGAAGACCACCAGCCCGTCGTCCGTGACCCAGAACCGGCCCGGACGCAGACCGTTGCGGTCGAGCGTCGCCCCCATCAGGGTGCCGTCGGTGAAGCAGACCGCGGCGGGACCGTCCCAGGGCTCCATCAGCGAGGCGTGGAAGCGGTAGAAGTCACGGCGACGCTCGTCCATCGCGGGGTTGTTCTGCCAGGCCTCCGGGATCATCATCATGATCGCGTGCGGCAGCGACCGGCCGCCGAGGTGCAGCAACTCGAGGACCTCGTCGAACGACGCCGAGTCGGAGTGCCCCGGGGTCACGACCGGGAAGGTGCGGGCCAGATCACCGGGGATGCGGTCGGTGGCCAGCAGCGCCTCCCGCGCCCGCATCCAGTTGCGGTTGCCCTTGATGGTGTTGATCTCGCCGTTGTGGGCCAGCAGCCGGAAGGGGTGCGCCAGCTCCCAGGACGGGAAGGTGTTCGTCGAGAACCGCGAGTGCACCAGGGCCAGGGCCGACTCGATGCGCTCGTCGGTCAGATCGGCGAACACCTCGGCGAGCTGCTGGGTGGTCAGCATGCCCTTGTACACGGTGGTGCGCGCCGACAGCGACGCGAAGTACACGCCGGCCTCGTGCTGGGCCCGCTTCCGGAGCGGGTAGGCGAGGCGGTCGAGGTCGAGGCCGCGGGCCGCACCGGCGGCGTCCGCGACGATCAACTGCTCCAGGTGGGGCTTCGCGGCGAGGGTGACGGGACTCAGGGTGTCGGTGCGGGTCGGGACGTCGCGCCAGCCCAGGACCGAAAGCCCCTCCTCGACGGCGATGTACTCGATGGTGCGCATCGCGGTGGCCCGCGCGCGGGCGTCCGTGGGCAGGAAGGCCATGCCGATCGCGTACTCACCGACGGGCGGCAGGTCGAAGTCGACGGTCTCCCGGATCAGCCGGTCGGGGATCTGCAGCAGCATGCCCGCCCCGTCGCCGGCGGCCTCGTCGACGCCGGTGGCGCCGCGATGGTCGAGGTTCTCCAGGGCGGTGAGGCCCATCGCGACGATGTCGTGCCCGGCGGTCCCGCTGAGGCGGGCGACGAACGCCACCCCGCAGGCGTCATGCTCGAAGGCGGGGTCGTACAGGCCCTGAGCCGGGCGCTGGGTGGGCAGGTGGTCCATGTGATTCTCCGATCCGCTCGGGGCTGTGCCGGCGGCATCGGGGCGTCCCGGCGCTCGCCGGAGGCGTCCCACGCCGCGCCGCATGGCCGAGGCGGTGACCGGCCCGAATCGACCGGACGCCGCGGCCGCAGCATATGCCCGATCCGGGCCCAAACCGAATATTGGTCAGGATGACGGACGGTGTGCCGTCACCAGGGCAGCAGACCCACGTGCTCGAGCAGGATCTTGGTGCCGATGCCGATGAGGATCAGCCCGCCCAGCGCCTCGGCCGGCCGTTCGGACCGGGCGCCGAACCGGTGGCCGACGAGCACGCCGACGAAGGAGAGCGTGCCGGTGATGAGCGCGATCGCCGTGACGACCTGGACGATGTCGAGGTCGAGGAAGGCGAAGCCCACCCCGGCGGCCAGCGCGTCGATGGAGGTTGCCACAGCCAGGACGAGCAGTTCCCGCACCCCGAGGGGCGCGTCCTGGGGGGTGTCGGGGCCGTCGGGATCCCCCCACAGGGCCTCGTACAGCATCCTGCCGCCGATGACGCTCAGCAACCCGAAGGCGATCCAGTGGTCGACGCTGGTGATCAGGTCGGCGAAGCGGGTGCCGACGGCCCAGCCGAGGAGCGGCATGCCGCCCTGGAAGGCGCCGAACGCGACGGCGATGGCCGCGGCCTGCCGCAGGTAGAGCCGCCGCATGGCCAGGCCCTTGCCGACTGAGACCGCGAAGGCGTCCATCGCGAGCCCCACCGCGATGAGGACGACCTCAACGAACGACACGGACGCCTCCTCTTCCCGGCCGCAAACGAAACGGCCCGGTCGCGAGACCGGGCCGAGCGTGGTGGGCGGTACCAGACTTGAACTGATGACCTCTTCCGTGTCAGGGAAGCGCGCTACCAACTGCGCCAACCGCCCGAGGTGGGTACCGGATTTGAACCGGTGTACACGGATTTGCAGTCCGTTGCCTCGCCTCTCGGCCAACCCACCAATGCGGGTAGGCCCATGAACCGAGCCGATGGACCCAACTCCGAGCGGACGACGGGATTCGAACCCGCGACCCTCACCTTGGCAAGGTGATGCTCTACCAACTGAGCCACGTCCGCGTTACGCCTGGGAACCTTCCGGCCCCGGGGCGTCGATAACGTTAGCGGGCCCACGGCGAAAGTACAAAACCGGCGGACTGCGCCAGCCGAGGTGCGGTGCGCGCGCGGGTGCGCTATCGTGTGTCCCCGCGGGCGATTGGCGCAGTGGTAGCGCGCTTCGTTCACACCGAAGAGGTCACTGGTTCGAACCCAGTATCGCCCACCGCGAGAAAGCCGCTCTGGCAAGGGGAAATAACCCGAGTTGGAGCGGCTTTCGCAGTCTCGTTCCCTGAGCGTTCCCTTAGGTTCCGGACGCAGGTGCGGTCGATGGCGCGGACCTCGCCCCCGCGGAAACTGGACGGATAGCGGTCAGAGTCGAAGCGTGGGTGGCTCGCTGGCTGCCGACCGGGAACGATGGGCCCCGACCACGCATCCGGCCCAGCGTCGGGTGCGGCCATCCAGCAGAGAGGGAGCAGACCATGTTCTTCAAGGTCACGGCGAAGAAGTCGCCCGAGGGCAACTACAACATCGCGACGACCTGCCCGAAGGGGCACACGTCGTTCAAGAAGCAGGGCGACACCAGCAACGAGTACGCGTGCCCCTACTGCGGTAACCGCGTGCCCTGACCCACCCCCTCGACGGACGCCCCGGCCGGGCCTTCGGCCGGGGCGTCCGCCTGTCCGGACGCCGCGGGACCGGACAGTTACCGGACGATCCGGACCACCACCCGCACGGGAGACCCACGCCATGGAAACCTCCCTGACCGAAGCCAATGACTTGTCCGACAAGGAGCCATCGTGGAGTTCTTTACCTTTCTCATCGTCGCGCTGATCGCGCTCGCCGCCCTGGCCATCGCGGCGACCGTGGCAGCCAAACAGCAGGACAACATCCAGACCGACCTCCCCCGCTCCGAGGCGATGCGGGCCGTCGAAGGCATGTTCAACCGCCTGCTCTGGAAGGACGTCCAGGGCCGGGGGCTCCTCAACAAGCAGCGCCGGATGGCCCGCTACGACGGGCCGGTCGTCTCGGTGGACTTCGAGCAGATGCCGTCGGGCGGCACCGAGATCCAGGTCTGGATGTCCGAGGCGACCACGAAGTTCGGAATCGTCTTCGGCGCGGAGTTCGCCTGGCTGCAGAAGCGGAAGATCCTCAAGCGTCTCGGCGCGGAACCCGTCCCCAGCATCGAGTCCTGATTCCCTCCCCCGCCTGGCCCGCCCAGGGGGGTTCCTGACGAAACCTCATCTCGACCGTCGTCCCCAGTGGAAGCACCCAGCCTCCGCGGCGCCCGCCGCGGAGCACCGGCCGGGTGTCGTCCAGAAAGGGGATGGTGAGGTTGTTCGCGAGCTTCATTCAGCTCATCGCGCTGATCTGGTACCACGGCTGACCGACACGTCCGGGGCTCCGGTTTCCGACCGGGGCCCCGGTCACCCGTGGCTGTACAGCCCGGACGCCTTCGGCGCCACTCCCTGTTCCGGCAGCTCGGGGTCGGCCCACCGCCACTTGATGCCGTACACCAGCCCGGGCGTGAGGTCACGGAAGTCCGCCCGGGGTGCGGGGTTCACCGTCAGGTCCACCGGCGGCACGTTCGGGTCCTCCGACAGCGCGGTGGGGGCGGTCACCCCGTCCAGGATCCACGCCCTGTCGGCCAGCTCGCCGAGGTGCACGGTGGCCTGGAAGTGCCAGCAGTCGCGCCGCGGGGCCATCACCAGCAGCGGATCGCCCTCCCGGCGTGACGGCAACCGCAGCGCCGTCTCGTACTCCACCGTGTCGCCGCAGGCGTAGGTGCGGTCCAGCCGCAGGACGAACTCCCACGTCTGCGGGCCGACCAGGCGGGCGTCCTCCAGCGTGGCCGCCCCCTGCACCCGGAAGTCCGGGCCGGCCTCGCCGTAGCCGGGCAGGCTGATCATCTCGGTGACGCGCTCGAGGGTCGGCGCGGTGACGACCAGGGTGCGGCGCGCGCGATGGATGGGGCGCTCGTCGCGGAAGTCGACGTAGGCGATCAGTTCGCCGAGGAACCAGCCCCGATCGTCCGCGGCGGCCGCCACCAGCTGCTCGGCGACCGCCAGGTTCGCGGCCGTCAGGCGCCGCCGCGCCACCTTGACGCTGCGGTCGATCTGCTCGGCGGCCTCGGCAAGCCGGTCCTGCAGGTTCGGGGCGTCCCCGGGACGGGCGGCGCAGGCCCGTAGGAAGATCATCCGCTGCTCCGGCGGCAGCGCCTGGGTGCCCCGCACCAACTGCCGCACCAACGACTGGCGGCCCTCGGCGCCGCGCGCCGGGCTGAACCCGGTCACCCGGGCCAACCCCGGCCCGATCCGCGATGCCAGATCGCCCGCCTGCAGGCCGCGGTTGCGCTGGAGCTGCGCCAACTCGGCGGCGACCGTCTGCACGCTGACGTCCATCGTCCCCCTCTCTACGAACGGCTCAACCCTAGGGACCCCACCGGCCGCGGGCACCGTCTCGCCACGATCCGGCGGGCGAGTCGCCGGGCCGCGGCGCCGGCCCCCCCCCTGACAAACTGCGCGCTCCTCCGTCGTCAGGGACATGAACTTCTTCAGCACGCTGCTGCGCACGCTGCGCACGATCCTGGCTGGCCGGCCGAGCCCGGCTGCGGCGTCCGGCCCCGCCCCCACCCCGAGCCTCGACCCGCCGGTCCGGACAGACGAGCCCCGCACCGAGTGGGCGCAGCGCCGGGCCGCCCTCACCTCGGACCGCGCCGGCGGCTCGACGGTCTGCGCCGTCTGGCAGGACGCCTCCGGTCTCGCCCAGCGACGGTTCGGTACCCCCGGCGGCGACGTCCGAGTCGCCTACCTGGACGCCGTCGCACATGTCGTCGCGCTGGCCGGCACCGACGACGCCGACGCCGGTCCGACCAGGGTGTTCGTGGCCGATCGGATCGTGCGGGAGGGGCTGCTGGGCTACGCCGCCTCCTTCCCCGCGCTCAGGTTCGTCACCGACCCGGACGCCGAGGACTGCGCCCTGCTCGCGCAAGCCCGTCGCCTGGCGGCCCGCCGGGACGCGCCGACGACGCCCCGGAGCCCCGGCACCCCCGCCACACGGGCGGACGCGGCCGCTGCGGTGCCGGCACCGTTGACGGTCGCGACGGACGCCTCGCGCGGCCGGGTCCCCGGCCTCGGCCTGGCCTGCATCGCCGAGGACGGCCGTCACGCGGTGGCGTACCGGGCGGCGTCCGAGTCCATTCACGCCGGCGAGCTGCGGGCGCTGCGACTGGCCCTGGACACCTTCCCGGGCGTGCGACTCCGGCTCCTCACCGACAGCCGGCTGGCGGTCGCGTGGATCGCGGACCCGGCGGCCGCCCCCACCCGCGCCCTGCGGGCACTGGCCACCCCGATCGCCGCCGAGGTGCGCCGGCGCCGCTGCGAGGTGACCTGGGTGCGGGGTCACGCGGGCCACCCGCTCAACGAGGCCGCCGACCGGCTCGCGGTGGCCGCGCGCCGCGGCGTCCAACTCGGTCAGCCCGCCGACGTCTGCGCCGACATCGCCCGGCGCATCGCGTCGGAGCTGTCGACGGCCGCCTGAGGGCCCCGCCGCAGCCTCCCTGACAAACACCGCCCCCCACCGTCCACCTACCTGAACCCAGGGAAAGGAATCCCATGAACCACCCGCTCCGCCCGGTGGCGGCCGTCTTGGCCGTCGTGCTGGGTGTCGCCCCGCTGACCGGCTGCTCGTCCGACAGCACCGCGAAGGGCTGCCGCGCGTACGCCAGCCAGCCGCTCAGCCTGGCCATCGTCACCGGCAACCACGAGCCGCCGAGCGGCACGACAGCCCCGAACACCGCCTGACGCGCCGCCGCCGCGAGCAGGCGGCCCGCCGCGCCCCGCTGGCGGGCCGGCGCGACCAGTTGCTGGCCGCCATCGAGGCCGCCGGCGCCGACCAGGAGTGGATCGGCGTCGCCCGGCAGTCGCAGTGGAACCTGATGCTGGCCCGCTGCCACCACCTGCTGGAGCTCGGCAACCGCCGGGCCGCCCGGTACACCCGCGCCCTGACCCGCCGCCTCGGCGGCGTCGTCTCGACGCCGCGGCTCCAGGCGCCCGTCTGGCTCGCCCAGCTCGACGTGCCCGACCGCGTCGTGGCCCCGTGCGAGCCCGCCCCCGAGAACGCCGCCCCGGCCGTCGGCTGACCCCACGAGAGGAATCGACCATGCCCAAGAAGCCCAGCACCCCGAGCCCGAAGCCGCCCGCCGGCTGGTGGGAGCGGCTGACCAACCGCCGGCCCACCACCTTCATCCCCGGCTACGACGCCATCGCCCCGTTCGACTACCCGCGGCCCGACCGGGAGGCCGTGTGGGCCGACCTCCAGGCCGAGATCGACGACCTCGCCGCCCGGAAGGCTTTCGACGAGGCACACCCCTTCCTGGTCGACGACCTGATCGCGGCCCGGATCGACCACTGGCGCCGGATCGTCGCCGCCCACCGCGCCGAGCGGCTGTCGATCCTGGAGGCCCTCGAGGCGCAGGGCACCTGGCACCAGACGAGGCTGCGGCGCCGGTTGGCGACCGTCCGGCGCGCCCACTGGCAGGCCGTCTCGACCCAGGGCACCACCTGGACGTCGCTGACGGGCCTGCCCAGCGAAGCGCCGGCGGCGTCCACCGGCGCCCAGGCCGGGCCGTGGGCGTCCGACGGGGTCACCCCGCTGCACCGGGCGAGCTGAGCCGGCCGTGACCGCCCCCACTCCGCAGACGCGGACGATCTACCGCGCCGGGCTGCCCTTCGACCCGTTCCCGGGTCCGGGCGCCCGGCGCGGGCCGGCGCTGCCCCCGTGGCTCCGGCGACTGCTGCTGGTGCCGCTGCTGCTGGCGCTGCTCGCGCTCCCCGCCTGGCTGCTGCTGCGACCGCCCGCCGCCCTCGACGAGGCGTGGCTGGCGGGTGCCCGCGGGCCCGGCTGCCTGCGGCTGGTGATCGCGTCGGACCTGTCCGGCTCGATGGCCGAGCTGCAGGAGCCCCGCGACCGCGCCGTCGCGCAGCTGCTCGGCTGGGCGCCGGCCAACCTGCGCGCGAACGACGAACTCGCGCTCGTCTCGTTCGCCGGCGACGCCCGGACGAACCTCGCCCCCACGCCCGTGGACCGGCTCACCACCCCGAGCCCGGACGCCCCGGGCGCGAACAGCACCCGGCTCACCCCCCCTGCTGGGCGCCGTGCGGGCCTTCCCCGACACGCGGTGCCGCACGGCCCTGCTGATCCTCGGCGACGGTGTCTTCGAGGACCTGCCGGGCAGCGAGGCGGACGCCACGGCGTCCCTGTTCGCCGCGGGCGTCGACGAGATCGCGCTGCTGGTCCCGGGCCAGACCGAGGTCGGCCCGGCCTGGCGTGCGCGCTACCCCTCGGCCCCGCCGCGGGTCTTCGACGGCCGCGACCCGGACGCCACCGGCCTCGCGATCGCCGAGCAGCTGGCCCGGTTCACCGGCCAGCAGCTGACCCGCCGCGACCCCACCACCACCGCCTGACCCCCCACTGAACGGAGCAACCATGTCCCTCGTCACCACCACCGTCGCCCCCGCGCCCGCCGCCCCCGCCCCGCAGCGGGGCGAGGCCGGGCCCTACTTCCCGCTCGTCGCGTTCGCGGCGCTGCTCGTCGGCGTCGTCGTCATGTCGGCGGACGTGCTGCTCGGCAAGTCCCTGCTCGACAAGCTCGTCAACGGCGAGGAATGGCAGTCGTACCTGATCGCCGGCGCGTTCGCCCTGGCCAGCGCCCTGGGCGCCATCGGGGCGGGCTCGGCGCTGCGCCACCGGCGCCGGGTCTGGGCCGGGCTCTTCCTCGCCTTCTGGGCCATCGTCGGGGTCGCCCTGGCCGTCCTGCGCCGGTTCACTTACGAGATCATGGACGACCCCGACAGCGCCAACCGCGACCTCGTCGTGGCGCTGGTCATGCTCGGCGTCTACCTGCTGGCCGGGCTCGACGTGATCTACCAGTCGACGAAGCTGTCCGACCAGCGCTACTTCGCCCTGTGGCGCAGCGGCCGCCAGTGGCGCGCCGCCGAGCGGCGGCTCGCCAAGCTGGAGCCCGAACTGGAGCGCACCGACGAGACCCTGGCCCGGCTGGCCCGCGACAAGGACCGCCTCGAGGCCGAGGTCGCCGAGGAGAACGGCCGGCTCGACGCCCTGGCGCGCGAACTGCGGGCCAAGGCCCGCCTGCGCATCGCCTACCACCTCGGCGACCCGGCGGCCACGTCCCTGGTGGGCTCCGAAGGGCGGGGCCCCGATCCGGACGCCGCCCGGCCGGCCGCCAACTGATCGCAGTTCTCTGGACGCCCCCGGCGCGAGCCGCGCCCGGGGCGTCCAGGGGCTGGATCGCCGGACTCCCCCGCGCGGCTACGGCATGATGCGTCGCAGGGTTTCTGGGGGGAGCAGCAACGTGGACGCAGCGGTGAGGGCCAAGGCCTTCGAGGATGTCCAGGAGTTCTTCCGGGAGCACAAGGCGGAGTTGATCGCGGCCTGCCGCCGGCGGACCAATTTCGACCCCGAGGATCTGCTCATGAAGGTGGCGTCCAAGATCCTGGCGATGCTGGGGCGCTGCCGGACCGAGGACGAACTCGAAGTGGTCCGTCTGAAGGCCCTCGACATCAGGAATTGGCACGTAGGACTTCGCAACGCCGCCATCGACGAGTCGCGCAAGCCGATTGTCGACGCCAGGTCGCTGCACTCCGCTGAGCCCGCCGACCCGGTGCCCCGTGAAGCGATCGCGAACATCGAGGCCGCGTTGCGCACGCACGCCATCGCCAACGCCGTGCGCGTTCTCGTCGGTCGTCACCGGCGTTACCCCGGGCCGGTGAACCAGCGCGAACACCCTCAGCTCACCGCCCGCCAGTGGGAGGTGCTTCAGGCCATGAACGCCCTGCCCGCCGAGAGGCGCGAGCGCGGGTTCCAGACGGCCATCGCGAAGGAGCTCGGCGTCAGCCGGGCAACGGTCAGCGAGCACCTGCTCACGATCCGGTCGATGCTCCTGTTGACGCGGTACCTCGCCGGCGTACTGGCCGCCCCGAAGACCCTGCTGCACGCGGCGGCCATCGACGCCGTCCTGGACGCGTACGAGGAGTGGCTGGAACCACGCCCTTCACCTGACACCGGCCTGACGGTCACGCTGCTGGCGCACTCGGTCGAACACTCCGAGATCGACGGGACCCGGGCCCGGCTCGACTTACGGTCCGAGAATCTGCCCGGCCTCACAGCCGCATCGCTGGCCCGGCTTCTTCCGAGGCTGCTTCCCGCCGACGCGAAGGAGCGGCTCCACGCCGTCCACGCTCTCGAAGGCGACTTGGCCGCCGCTGCCGGCAATCCCCAGCCCAACTGCGTGGCCTGCTGCCCGCAGCACAACCCCACACCCGACCGTACGACGGAGTTCTGACATGAACGACGACTTCACTCTCGAGCCCGAACTCCAGGACGACCCCGACGACTTCGCCGACCTCGGACCCGACCTCCCCCTGCTCTTCGAGGCGGCCGCGGTCGCAGGCCGCTACGAGCGCGGCGTCCTGCCCGGCAACGACCCCATCGAGATCCTCACCGGCCTCTACCTCGGTCTCACCGAGGCCCAGCTGGACGCCGTCGAGGCCGACCAGCGACTGCGCGACCTGATCCGGCGCCACTGGGACGCCGAAGGCGTCGACGAGACCCTGTGGCAGCTCGCCGACCGGGACGACCGACTCGGACGCCGCCACGCCGCCCTGCTGGCCGGCTGCGGGTACCACCGCTTGACGGCCGACCTGGACGCCGAGGTGGAGGAGCTGCTCTGGCTGGTCCTGGCCGGCGCGCCGCAGGCCGTGGCGACCAAGGGCGACGAGGTCGCCGACACCACCCGCTGGACGTTCCGCAGCGAGCCCCTCCGGTGCCTCGTCGCGGTGACGCAGCACGAGGGCGACTACGTGGTGTCGTTCACCCCCGAGCAGGGCGTGCCGGGAACCGGCCGCGTCCTGGCCCGCTGGAGCGACGGCACCGTCGACGCCGTGGACGCCACCTTCGCCGAGAAGCAACTGGTCAGGGTGCACTTCGCGGCGTCCGGACGCACCCTGAACGCCATCGCGATCGCCCTGCCGGGGGACGACGGCGCATGAGCCGGCGAGCGCTCGTGGTGGGCATCGACGGGTACCCGCGGCGTCCGCTGACGACGTGCGGCAACGACGCCCGCGCGATGGCGGAGCTGCTCTCCCGGAACCACGACGGCAGCCGGAACTGGACCATCGTGGAGTTGGTCGCCCGGCACGCCGAATCGCCGGTGGTGACCCGCGAGGACCTGCTGCGCGAGCTGGGCGACCTGCTCTCGGCCCCCGACGACGACGTCCTGTTCTACTTCTCGGGGCACGCGATCCGGACGCCGTGGGGCCCCGAACTCGCCACCCAGGACGGCCTGCTGCCGGGCGACGGGGTCTCGTTCAGCAACCTGTTGACGCTGATCAACACCTCGCCGGCGACCTCGATCACCGTGATTCTCGACTCCTGCAACTCCGGCGACCTGGGCACCGAGACCCCGGGCGACGGGTTCCGCCTCGGCCACCAGGACCGGGCGATCCTCCGGGAGAACGTCGCCATCCTGGCGTCCACCAGGGCGGACGCCGACAGCTCGGCCGCCGGCGAGCTGAGCGACTTCACCGGGCTGCTGGTCGACGGGCTCCGCGGTGGGGCCGCCAACCGGCGCGGACTGGTCACCGCGCTCAGCCTCTACAGCCACGCCTGGACGGCGATGGCCAACGGCCGCACCAAGCCGCAGTTCAAGGCCAACTGCGCCGTCCTGCCGGTGCTGCGGGAATGCCGGCCCTGGGCCAGCCCGGAGGCGTTCCGGGCGCTGGGGTCGCTGTTCCCGGAACCCGGGACCGAGCTCGTCGTCGAGCCGTGCTGGCTCGACGAGACCGACGCGCGCCACGACGACTATCTGCTGCTGACCGAGCTGTTCGCCGCGCGGCTCGTCGAGGTCGACGATCGGTGGCTCGAGCCGGCGATCGAGCACGGACACCCCGTGCGCCTGTCGCTGGTCGGGCGCTATTACTGGTGGCTGTTCGGGCGCGAAGGTGGGTAGCGTCCGTGGCCGCCGCTGACCCCCGGCACCGGCCCTGGGCGTCGGTGCTGGCCCTGAGCGTCGGCGCGCTCGTCACCGCCACGACCGGGTGGCTCCTGTGGGACCACCTGGGCACGCCGCCGCTCGCGATCCCCTGGCCGGACGCCTCGCTCGCCGTCGTGCTGGTGGTCGCCACCGGCGTCCTGCTGTGGTCCCACTGGATGCGCCACCGCGGCGAGACGCTCCGCCCGCAGTTCGGCATCGGCGTCGCGGCCGGGCTCGCCGTCGTCCTGGGGCTCGCCTCCTACGCCCCGTGCGCCACCCCCGACCAGTGGCCGGTGGTGCTGATCGGCCTGCTCAACCTGTTCACCGGCCAGGTCGAGTCCTCCCTCATCGGGGAGGCCCCCGCGCTCTGCCGGACGCACCCGCTGGTCTTCCAGCTGGCCCGGCTGTTCGGCCTGGCGACGTTGCTGTTCTCGGCGCTCGCCGTCCTGGCCACGCTGGTGCGTCCCGTGCTCGACCGCCTGCGGGCCCGGTTCGCCCGCGTCGTCGACGTCGTGGTCGGGCTGGACGCCACGACGCTTCCGCTGGTCAGGGCGCTGTGCGCCGAGCGGGACGCGCACGTCGGGCGTCCCGACTGGTACACCCCCCGGCTGCGCTGGGGCGACCGGCCCTGGGCGAACCCCCGCCCGGTGGTCGTCGTCGTGCACCACGACGACGCCGACCCCCTGGCGGCCGAGGCGCGGGTCTTCGGCGCGCTGGTGTACGTCGCCGCCCCCACCGACACCGACGCCCTCCGCCCCGTCGTCTTCTTTCGCCCCGTCCTCTTCTGGCCCTGGCGGGTGGCCGCCCATCGCCTCTACGCCGTGACCGCGTCGCAACGCGACAACATCGCGATCGTCGAGCACGTCCAGCAGATGATCGCCGCCCGCCACCCGAGCACCGACACCGGCTGGCTGGCACGCCGGGCCGTGCCGCGGCTCGTCGCCCGGTTCAGCGACACCCGCGACGCCCGGGACTGGCGGTTGGCGAACGTGTCGTCGGTCGGCTGCCTCGTGGACGCCATCACCCCCGACGGGCTGCTCGCGCGCGCCCTGGTCGATCGGGTCGCCGCGTACGAGGCGACCGACCTGCTCATCACCGGCGACACCCCGCTGACCGTCGCGATCCTCGACCAGGTCGCCCAGCAACGAGCCTTCCGCCACGAACTCCAGACCAAGCGTCGGCTCGAGCCCGGCCGGCGCTCGACGCCGGAGGAGGACGCGCTCAACGAGGTCTACCAACTGGGCTTCGACAAGGTCACGATCCTCGCCGACACCGCCGCCGACCTGTGCGACGAGTGGCGGGCCGACCGCGCCCCCGGCGCTGCGGTCCCCACCCTGCTGGAGCCGACGCCGAGCACCGCCGGCTGGAAGGAAGCGGTGGGCCGGGCGGCGGCGCGCGGCGGTCGCCCCGTCCTGATCGTCACCGACATGGTGTGCCCCAGGTCAGCGCCCGCGCCATGCGGCTCAGCGACCAGCACCCCGACCTGCTCGTGCTGCGGCCCTCCCACAACGTGCAGGGCGTCGAACCGCTCCCGGGTTCGGACGCCGACGACCGCCCCGGCGGCGTCGTCCGGTTCGGGCCGGCCCTCGTCCTGGACGACCGGGCTCCCGACGACACCTGGACCGTCCTGGCCCGCCAACAACACGAGTGCTACTGCGGCCGCCGAAGGGTGCCCGAGGAGGACCTGCCGCCCTCCGGCCGGGAGTGGAAACGCGGCCCGGGCGGTCTGCCCGACTTCTTCCGGGAGGACACCCTGCGGCAGCACCGGCATCTGCTGATGCTCGTCGAGCGGCACGGCTACCACTGGCGCGTCGCCCGCCTGACCGACCCCGCGCCGACCCTGCCGGAGCCGGTCATCACCGCGGTCGCCAAGGCCGAACACGAACGCTGGGCGGACTTCCGCCGCAACACCGGTTGGCGCGGGCTGGCCAGAAGCCAGCGGGACAGGGGCGAGGACTGGATCAAGGCGCACAAGAGGGAGTTGGACCGGCAGCGACGCAACGCGAACCTTGTCCCCTGGGATGATCCGGCTGTGCCAGCGAGCGTCCAAGCCCCCGACGAGGTCACCCAGCAGAGCCCCGATGCCCCTGCGCAGGAGAGCGAGAAGACCCCCCGCCAGAAGTTGCGTGAGTTCAACGTGCAGATAGACACCGCGATCATCGAGCGTCTGCGCTTGTGGGGGGTGGAACCCGTGGCCGACCGCTACCGACGCGTCGGGATCGTGACGGCGTCCGAGTTGACCGAGCAGGTCACCTGGACGACCGACCAAGGCGACGAACTCACCTCCCAACCCGGCGACTTCTGGGTCGTGGACGCCGCGGGCGCCGGCCGGGGCGTGGCCCGCGCCCGGTTCGCCGACCTCTACGAACCCACCGACGTCCCGGGCCGCTACCGGCGCCGGGGCACGGTGACCGCGCGGCGCGTCCGGGCCCGCGAGATCGTGCCCACGCTGGAGGGGCCCGCCGTCGCCGAGCCGGGCATGTGGGTGCTGACCGACGACCACGGCGACTCCTGGCCGGTCACCGACGACTACCTCAGCCAGCACTACCGCCGGGAGAAGCCCGCACCGGACAGATCGCGGCCACAGCGGTCCGGCGAGTCCAGTCGGGCGCCGGGCGCCTGATTCAATGACGCCAGCACGTTGGGGGGGGAACCGATGAGCGGACCGAAGGGCGCCAGCTACCGGGTCGTGTCCGAGGCCGAACTGCGCCGCCGGGCGGCGGAGGCGGCGCGCGCCAGGGTGCGGGCCTGCGCCCAGCAGGTCGAGGAACTGCTGCTCGTCGCCGGGCACGACGCGGTCAAAGCCGGACGCCGCCCCGCCCTGGCCGCCCGGTCCGACGCCCTCGACGCCCTGGCCGCCGAGGAACGCGCCGGCCAGGAGTACCTCGAGCGCCTGCGCCAGGTCGTGGCCGAGCGTCGCCGCAGCGCCGCGGCCGCCCACCTCACGGCCGCCCTGGGCACACTCGCCATCGACATCGACTTCACCGCGACCCACAGCCGCCGGACGCCGACGCCGACGCCGAAACCCGACCAGCGGGCCCGCCTGGACGCCCTCGCGTCCCGCCTGGTCGACGTCGACGACGGCGACCTGCCGGCGCTGACGGAGGCGATCCGCGCGGCCGCCGCGGCCCTCGACACCGCGGACGCCGGCCGCGCCGCCCAGATCGTCGCCGCCGTCCAGCTGCGGGTGTCGGACGCCCTGCACCGGGCCCAGGACCGGGCGGCCCTCGCCGTGCGCCGCGCGGCCCTGGCGCGCGAGTTCGCCGACGTCCCCCCGGACGACCCGGCGGCCGTGGCGGCGGCCGCGGCGTCCGACGAGCACGGCCTCGCCCGGGCCCGCACCCTGCTGCAGGCGGCCCGCGACCGGCGGCGGCGGGCGGCCGACCAGGAGTTCGTCGTCGACCGGGCCGTCGACGCCCTGCGGGCGCTCGGCTACCGCGTCGAGGCGCAGCACGGCGGCGGTCTCGACACCCTCGTCGCCCGCAAGGACGCCTGGCCCCACCACGGGCTGCGGCTGTTCTTCCCCGAGTCCGAGCCCGCTTTCACCACGGTGCCCGAGGCGTACGGCGCGACGGACGCCCGCGACGACGCGGCGTTCGAGCGGGCGACCTGCGGCGACGTGGACGCCCTCGTGGCGCGGCTCACGGCCGGCGGCGTCCCGACCGAACTGCGGCTGCGGCGGGCGCCGGGCACCGTGGCGCTGCGGCGCCTCGGCGACACCCAACAGCAGCCGGCCGCGGCCGTCCCGGCCGAGCGGGAGCGCGCGCTGTGAGCGCGCTGCCCGAGGGCTACCCGGTCTGGCTGGCCGACATCGACGCCACGCTGCCGGTGACCGCCAGCTACGTGGTGCACGGCAACATCCACGACCGGTACCTGCTGCCGGGCCCGGAGGGGAACCTCTGGCCGATGGACTTCGCCAGCGCCCTGTGGAGGAGCCTGCACCGCCGCGGGTTCGAGGCGCTGGTGGTGCACACCCCGGTGGGCCAACGGGTCTATCCCGCCGGGGCGGCCCCGGTGGCCGCCGCCACCCTCGGCCTCGCCCAGGACGCGCTCGGCGCCCCCGCCGGCCCCGATCAGTTGGCCGCGATGATCGCGGCGCTGACCGGCCCGCAGGTCCAGCACCGGGTCGCACTGGTCGTCGACTACGTGTCCCAGCGGCGCGTCCAGGGCCAGCCGCACACCCCCGCCGAACACGACCTGCTGAGCGCCACCCTGATACGGCTGAATGAGGCGCCCGCGATCGTCGTCGGCGCCGGCCAGACGACGGCCCTGCACAACCCGGTGCTGTGGCTGGTCGAGCGGCCCGCGGACCTGCCCACCTGGATGGTCGGCGGCTCGGACGCCATCCGGCAGGTCTCGATCCCGCTGCCCGACCTGTCCGCGCGCGCCGCGCTGGCCCGGCTGTTGCTCGGCGTGCCCCGCGACCCCGCCCTGGAGCAGGCGGCCGTCCGGTTCGCGGAGACCACCGAGGGCATGACCCTGGCGAGCCTGATCGAGGTCACGCGGTTGGCCACCGACCAGGGCGTGCCCCCCGACCGCATCGAGGACGCCGTCCGCGCCTACCGCACCGGCCTGCTGAAGAACCCCTGGGCGCAGCCCGAGTTGCGCGTCCGGCTGGCCGCGGGGGTGACCGCCCTGGGCGGCCGCGTCCGCGGACAGGCGCGCGCGGTGCGGCAGGGGCTCGACATCCTCATCCGCTCCAACATGGGCCTGTCGGGAGCGGAGCGCGGCCGGGCGGCGTCCGGGCCGCGGGGCATTCTGTTCTTCGCCGGGCCGACCGGCGTGGGCAAGACCGAGCTGGCCAAGGCGATGGCCGAGCTGATCTTCGGCGACGAGCGGGCGATGATCCGCTTCGACATGAGCGAGTTCGCCTCCGAGCACGCTGAGGCGCGGCTCATCGGGTCCCCGCCCGGCTACGTCGGGCACGGCCAGGGCGGCGAGTTGACCAACGCGGTGCGGCAGCGCCCGTTCTGCCTGGTGCTGCTGGACGAGATCGAGAAGGCCCACCCGCGCATCCTCGACAAGTTCCTGCAGATCCTGTCCGACGGACGCCTCACCGACGGCTCCGGCGACACCGTGCACTTCGGCGAGGCGATCGTCGTCTTCACCTCGAACCTCGGCGTGCCGCCCCTCGACCCGGACGCCCCCGTGCCGCGGGGCGCCGACCTGGAACGCCTGGTGAAGGGCTCGATCGAGCGGGCCTTCCGCGAGGACCTCGAGCGCCCGGAGCTGCTGGGCCGCATCGGCGAGGACAACATCGTGGTGTTCGACTACATCGACGACGACACCGCCGTCGAGCTCGCCGACCTGTTCATCGGCAACGTCGTGCGCCGGGTCGCCGACCAGCTGGGGGTGACCCTCGAGGTGGCGCCCGCCGTGCGCGACCGCATCGTGGGGGCCGCGACGGCCGACCTCAGCCTGGGCGGCCGCGGCATCAGCCGGGTCATCGAGTCGGTGTTCGTCAACCCGCTCTCCCGGGCACTGTTCGAGCGACCGGGCGCCGGCCGGCTCACGGCCTCCGAGATCGTTTTCGAGGAGGGCGGCTGGTGGACGCTCACGCTGACGCCCTGACCCTCCGGGTGGCGCGCGTGCTCGCGCCGGTCACCGTGCTGGGCCCAGGCCGCCGCGTCGCGGTCTGGGTGCAGGGCTGCGCGCTGGCCTGCCCCGGATGCGCGTCCCGCGACACCTGGGACGCCGCGGCCGGCACGCTCGTGCCGGTCACCGCCCTGGCCGACCGTCTCGCGGACGCCGTCGCCGCCGACGGCCTGGACGGGCTGACCCTCACCGGCGGCGAACCCACCGACCAGGCGGCCGCGCTGACCGCGCTCGTCGTGGCCCTGCGCGAGCGGCGCCCCGGCCTCGACGTGCTGCTGTTCACCGGCCGCGAGCTGTCCGCCGCCCGGGCGCTGGCTCCCGGCCTGGTGGCCGCGTCGACCTGCGTGGTCGCCGGCCCGTACCGGCGCGACCGCGCCACCCCGGGGCACCGGCTGCTGGCCACCGCCAACCAGGAACTGCGGATCGCACCGGAGGCGTCCGGCCGGTACGAGGACTGGCTGGCCGAACCGGAGCCGCCGCGGCTGCAGGTGTTCGCCGAGGGGGACGGGCTCTACCTGGTCGGGCTACCGGCGCCCGGCGACCTGGACCGGTTCCGCCGGGAACTGGGCGAGCGAGGCGTCGAACTGGAGGGAGTGTCGTGGTGAGGTGCGACTGCGGGCGGGAGGTGGCGCCCGACGAGGTGCTGTGCGGCGGTTGTGGCCGGTTCGTCGACCACAGCCGGGTCTCGCCCGACGCGGCGGTGCCGCCGCCCACGCCCCCACCTCCCCCCGTCCCGGCGTCGGACGCCGTGCCGCCCGGCCCGGTGGGTCCGGCCGCGCTGGCCGAACCCGGCGTGCGGCGCTGCGCGGTGGACTGGTGCCCGGGCGTCGTGCCGCCCGGGGCGTCCGCCTGTGACGCCTACGCCCATCCGGCGACCCCGGCCGCGCCGGCGGCGTCCACGTCGCCGGGCGGGGGCTGCGAACTGGTGCTGCCCGACGGGACGGCGATCGGCCTGGTCGACGGCGTCCCGCTGGAGATCGGCCGGCACTCGCCCGACCCGAGGGTGGCGGCGGCGCTGGCCCGGTACGACCAGGTCGGACGCCGGCAGGCGACCGTCGTGCTGCGGGGCGGGCTGGTCGAGGTCACGCACGTCGGCCGCACCAACCCCACCTACGCCAACGACCAACCGGCCGCCCCGGCGGTCACCGTGACGCCGCCCGTGGACGTGCGGATCGGACGCGAACTGCACCTGACGGTGCGCCCGACGAGGGAGAACCGATGAACCGAATGGACCGCCCGCGGTGGGGAGACCCGGACCTCACCCGCTTCGAGCCCACCGACCCGGACGCCACCCGGTACGAGGGGTCGGGCGCCGAACCGGACGCCACCCGCTACGAGGGGCAGGCAGCCGAACCGGATGCCACCCGGTACGAGGGTTCGGCGGGCGGGTCGTCCGGCCCGCTGGGAGTGGGGGGTCCTGCCGCCGGGTGGACCCCCGACTGGCCGCCGGAGGAGCTGCGGGCGCAGTTCGAGTTCGTGCGCACGCTGTCGCGGGAGGGTGGGCAGGCCGACGTCTACCTCTGCCGCGCTCGGGCGTCCGGCGAGCAGGTCGCGGTCAAGCTCTACCGGAAACGTCCGCGGGTCGATCGTTCGACCTACGACCGGCTGGGGCGCATCGCGGCCGCGCACGTCACGCCCACCCGGCTGGAGATCGGCGAGCACGCGACCTGGGAGGTGCAGGAGTACTTCTCGCATGGCTCGCTGCACGACCTCATCCAGCGACGGGGCGGCGGGGCCCAGTCGCCGGCGTTCGTCTGGGCCGTGCTGCAGGAGATCGCGGCGGCCCTGCAGGCCTTGCACGCCGAGAGCGTCACCCACCGCGACCTCAAGCCCGGCAACGTGTTCGTGCGGTCCACCGAGCCGCTCGACCTGGTGCTCGGCGACTTCGGTTTCGCCCGCGACCTGGCGATGTCGGCCGAACTGATGTCGATCGCGGGCTCCTACCACTACACGGCCCCGGAGGTGATGAACGTCGGCGAGGTCAGCCCGGCCGCCGACTGGTGGTCGCTCGGCGTGATCGTGTTCGAGTTGCTGACCGGACACACCCCGTTCGTCGACGAGGCGGGCCGGCGGCAGACGAACCACCACCGGGTGCGGGCCGATGTCGTCCGAGGCGAGTACTCCCTCGCCGAGGTCACCGACGCACGCTGGTCGCTGCTGCTGCGCGGGCTGCTCAACCGGTCCCGCAAGCACCGCTGGGCCGAGCCGCAGGTGCGCGACTGGCTCGCCGGGGGGACTCCCGAGGTCGTGGAGGAGCCCGACTCCCCCGCCGAGCCGACCCTCGCGCCGATCGTGCTGCCCTGGGGCGAGTTCACCCAGCCGTCGGAGGCGGTCCGCAGCCTGGCGAGCCACTGGTCGGACGCCTGCGACTACCTGACCGGGCAGGGCTCCACCCATCTGCGGCTCTGGCTCGGCCCGCTGTCCCAGAGCCCCCGGGTGGACGCCCTCCTGAGGGCCGTGCACGACCAGGGGATGTCGCCCGACGAGGCGCTGGTCAGCCTGCAGTTGCTGCTCGACCCCGAGCAACCGGTCGTCTTCCGGAACCGGACGGTCGACGAGGCGTCCCTCGCCGACGTGGCCCGGCGGGCGGCCGCCGGCGACCAGCCGGCACAGGCGTGGCTCCGCGCCCTGCGCCGCAACCAGGTGCTCGGGTCGATGGCGGCGCAGGGTCGGGGCGGGCCGGCGCTCTCGCGGGCGGACCTCCGGTTGAAGCAGTGGGGTGATCGGTTGGACCAGATCGTGAAGCAGGCGCAGGGGGACGCCACGCTGCGCGCCCACGTGCCGTCGCTCGAGGGCCTGACCGAGGGGACGCTGGTGGCGGCCGCCCTCGACCCGGCGCAGGTGGCGCCGCACGTGCGGGCCGGCCAACAGGCCGCCGCCCGGCTGACGACGGCCGATCCGGAGCCGCTGCGCCAGTGGGCGTCCGCCGTCAAGGAGCGCGGCGGGGAGGCGCTGCCCGAAGCGCTGGCCCTGACGTTGCTCGGTGGCCCGGCGGTCGCGGACCGGCTCGCCAAGGCCAAGGCCGCGGCCGACGCCGCCGCCAAGGCCCGCCGGGACGCCCGCCTCCGCGAGATCCGCGGCCAGGTGCAGCCGGCGCTGCGCCTGGTCCGCAGCCGGGTGCTGTGGTCGCTGGTGCCGCTCGTCGGCCTCGTGCTCCTCCTCGGCGATCTGTCGTCACCCGCCCGGTGGGCGCCGACGGCCGTGACCCTCGGCGTCCCGTTGGCCGTGTCGATCGGGATCGCGTTCGCCGCCGACCTGGCGCTGCCGCGCCAACGCCGCGCGCGGGCGTCCTTCGCGCTGGGGGCCGCGGTGCTGCTGTGGCAGGTCTTCTGGGCGTTCCCCTACCCCGTCTCGACTCCCGGGTGGTGGCTGGCGACGATCCCGGTGGTCCAGGCGCCCTGGTTCGCCGGTGGCTACGCGCTGGGTCACGTGGTGGCGGCGGTCCTGGCCCGCTTCCCCGGGCGGGACGGGCGCGCCGTGGCCTGGCCTCTCCGGCTGCTGCCCTGGTTGGCGCTGGCGTCGACGGCCGTGATCGCCGTGCTGGTCAAGACCAGGCTGCCGCTGACCACGCTGCCGCCGCCGGGCTGGTGGGCCACCGTGCGCGGCCCGCTGACGATCGCCCCGCTGCAGGCGTTGCCGGCGGAGGTGATGGTGCCGGCCCTGCGGGCCATCGACGTCGTCAGTCTGGTGGCGGTCACCCTGGCGAACGAGACCCGGACGCTGGGACGGTCGCGTCAGCGGGTGCTCTGGTTGGTCGTCAACGCGTTGGCGCTGCTGGCCGTCCTGTACCGGCTGCCCCTGCTGGCGGCGGGCTGGAGCCTCGCCCTGGGATTCCTCGTGATCGCGGGGGGTGTGGCCGCATGGGCGTCGTGGGCCAACGAACTGTGATCCGGCTGCGGGTCGGCTGGGTGTCGGCCGTCGGCCAGCGGCAACAGAACCAGGACTGCGTGCTGGTCGGCGGCATGCTCAGCGTCGGGGACGTGATGATGGACACCACGCTCGAGGTGGACGCCGGCCGCCCGGTGCTCCTGGCGGTGCTGGACGGACTCGGCGGCCACGCCGCCGGCGGCGTGGCGTCCCGGGTGGCCGCCGGCATCCTCGCCGGCCCACCGGTCCCCGGGGACGTGGAGTCGTTGGACGCCCGCGTCCGGCAGGCGCACCGCACGGTCGCCGGCCTGGGCCGCACGCTCGACGGCCTGGCGGGCATGGCGACGACGGTGGCGGGGTTCGTGGTAAGCCCGGAGGCCTACCGCGTCTTCCGTCTCGGCGACTCGGCCGTCTTCCGCTGGTCGGAGGGCTCCGTGGGCCGCCTCACCGTGGCCCACCGCGTGCCCGACGGGGGCCCTGGCGGTGGGGCCCTGACCCGTTGCATCGGCGTGGGCACCGAGGAGGCGCCGACCGTCGACGTCTTCCCGCTGCGGCGCGCGGTGCGGTTGCTGGCGTGCAGCGACGGCGTCTGCGACGCGGTCTCGCTGGAGGACCTGCGCGGGGTGGTCGGCGAGGGCACCCCCGCGGACGCCGCCCGCGGGCTCGTGCAGTTGGCCTGGGTGTCCGGGAGCACCGACAACATGACCGCCCTGGTGGCCGACCTGATCCCCTGATCGATCGTCGCGGGGCCCGGTCAGCGCCTTCCCGGCCCTCCGGTCAGGCGCTGCTCCACGGCGTGCGCGATGGCCGAGGCCCGTTCCCGGAGCGACTCCGGCACGTCGCCGACGGCCTGCCCGAACGAATCGGGGAGGCGTTGCCGCAGGTCGTGGACGCGGGCGACGGCCGCGTCGGCGTCCAAACCCAGGCGGCGGCCGACCTTGGCCCAATCGAAGTCGTTGATCTCCCGCAGGGACCAGTGGTCCCCGACCTTCATCGCTGCTGTCGCCGGGGTGTCGAAATCGTAGGCGGCCGCGGTGGCCACGTCGTACAGGGGCGCCACCTGGGCGCGGCTCCCCGCCAGCAGCACCGAGTAGTTCTTGGCGTGGGCGTCCGTGCCGCCGATCAGCACGTGATCGGCCAAGCCCCGGACCGCCGGCTGGCCGGCGCTGGGACAGTGGCCCCTCAGTGGATGGCGGCTGCTTCCTCGGTGAGGATCTGCCCGAGCGCGGAGCGCATCACGAGCCCGCGGATGATGCCGTACCACCGGGCCCGCACGGTGTCGACGGGCTCCAGCCACTGGGTGGGCACCTCGGGCAGGGGGCGGTCGATCAGTTCCAGGGCGAACTCGGTGAAGATCCAGGCCGACGGCCTCGCGAACTGCTTGCCCTGGGCGGCCCGCCAGGCGCGGTCGGCGTCCGCGGTGGCCCCGGTGATGAGCGCGCGCAACGCCAGCAGTCGGGCGATGCTGGCCCGCGGGAACTCCGACTGGACGCGCCCGATGCGTTCGAGTTCCGCGAGGCAGCGCCCGAAGGCGTCCTCGTCGTGCAGCACGGCGTAGGCGCGGATGATCCAGGCGTCCGCTTCCCGCGGCGGCGCCCCGAGGACGACGGCCCGTTCGGCCATCTCGTCGACGACGCTGCGCGGGACGGGGCGGAAGCGGGCCTCGACGGTCCACGCGGTGGTCTCCACCTCGAAACCGAAGCGGCGCGACTTCTCGTCAGCTGCCCGTTGAAGCTCTGACGTGAGGCGATCGATGTCCAGCCCGTGCAGCGACAGCACCTGCGGACGCAGCGCGGGCGCGATCCCGTGCTCCTCCCGATAGGCCACGGCGTCGGCGAAGCGGCGCAACTGCGAGAGAGTCAGCGAGTACTGGTGCCGGTAAAGGCGCGTCCGCTCCGGATCGCGCCGCAGCAGTTCCTCGAACACCGCCAGCGACTCCTCACGCCGGTGGTGCGCGCGCAGCCGGTAGGCGAGCCAGCGGCCACCGGACGCCGCAACGCCGGTGGGTCCGTCGAAGATCGCCCGGAGAGTGGCTTCAGCCCGGGGATCCTTGGGGGCGTCCAACGCCCGAATCAACTGGACGAGCGCGACGGCGTCCGTGGCCGCCGGCCCGTCGGGCACCTGCGGCAGTGCGCCGGCGAGGCCCCGCATGGTCGGGGCGTACTTGACGGCGTCGGGGAGCCAGTCGGCGTGCACGCCATGCGCCACCGCGATCGCGATGCCCAGCACGATGGCCTCGCCGATGGCGACGTCGTCGTCGGCCGCCCACGCCTCCTCGTGGCGGCGCTTGGCCTCGACGAGCCCGCGTTCGGCGGCGGCCCGCCAGTCGGCGTCGCTCCAGCCGGCCAGGACGAGGGAACCCGCCCGGCGCACCAGGCACCTGATCTCGTCGTGCACCTTGTACGGGTAGCGCCGCGAGTGGTGGGGCTCGACGAGCGTGCGGCGCACGCATTGCTCGACCGCACCCTCGCTGATGCCGCCGACGGCCGCCACCAGCGCGGTGTCGAAGTACGGAAGCAGACAGGCGGCCTGGAAGGCGCGGGCCTGCTCGTCGGTCAGCCCGGCCAGCAGCCGGCGCACCAGGTCGGGGAGGTTGGAGCCGATGTCGTCGGCGGTGATCGCGGCGGCCCCGTTCTCGGTGAGGTTGTCGGCGACGCGACAAACGGCGTCCACGTGCAGCGGAAAGCCGTCGGTGCGGTCGGCGGCGACGGCGAGCTCGGCGTCCGTGATCGGCCAGCCGCCGGAGCGGCGCCGCCGCCCGATGAGGGCGTCCCGGTCGACCTCGGACAGCCGGCCGAGCAGATGCTGGCGCGGCTCCTCGGTGCGGCCGTCCACGAGGCTGGGCCACCACCGCGGGCCCCGTTTGGGGCTGTCGCTGACCTGGTGCCACGTGAGCTTCTCGCGTCCGGTGACAACGAACAGGGCGTAAGGAAGTTGCAGCATCAGGCGGCTGAGGATGGTCTCGCTCTTGATCGCGCCGTGCTGTTGGACCTTCTCGAAGGTGTCGATGAAGACCACCAACGCCGGACGCCGCGCGGCCGGCATCGCGTCGATCTCCTCGGTGAGCAGCCAGGCCAGGTCGACCACGACGTCGGGGCTGGGGTCGCCGGCGGCGATGGCACGGCAGCGTTCGAGGAGGCGGCCGAGCCGGTCGAAGCGGGAGAGTTCGCGGTGCCGGCTGTACCTCGTGATCGCGAGGTCGACGAGGGCCTTGATGGCCGAGGTGCCCAAGCAGGCGGCCAGGTCGGGGGCGCCGAGGTCGCCGGCCAGCGACTCGAGGACGCTCATGATCGAGGACGTGTCGCGCCGGCTGAGCAGTTCCACGGTCTCGCCGGGCCGGACGCCGCTCAGGTAGGCGGCCAGCCCGAGGTCGAAGGCGGGGGTCCGGACGCCGCCGCGCCCCAGCCCGGCTCGCAGCGCGAGCACCATGCCGACGAGGTCGAGGTTGCCGTCGCCGTGGTCGAGGTCCCAGCGTGCGGTGACCGCGTTCTCGATCGGACGCCGCCCCCACTCGGTGGCGTCGCCGATCTCGCCCCGCAGCCAATGCTCCAGGCGGTTCGACAGGCGGGTCTTGCCCATGCCACCGAGCCCGTAGAAGGTGAGCACGTTCTCGTTGTGGGTGGGGTCGACGGCGTCGGAGCGCACCCGGCTCAGGTGGCGCCGCAGGGACTCCGCCAGGGCCGCGCTGTCGTCGACCCGGTCGACGAACAGGAACGACGCCAACTGCGACTCGTCGAACACCTCATCCGGACGCCTCACGGCCCGTCCCCCCTCGTTCGGCCATGAGCACGATAGCGGCGATCGAAGGGCACAGTCTGATGCTCAAACGCCCTGGTACGACGTGACCGACTGGTCCGTCTTCAACCGGTCCATCGAACGGCCGCCGCAGGGCTGACCGCTAGGATCACAGCGGTCACACAACCAGGGGGGAACCAGGATGACCGAGCCGCAGCTCAATCAGGACGTCGTCAACAAGGTGCAGGACATGCTCCTGGCCATCGCCCAGGGGGTCACCCTGGTGCAGAAGGGGGTGTTCTCGGTCCGCAACGGGTCGGCCCGCGCGTTCGTCGAGGTCCGCACCCGCGACACGTTCTCGTGGGTCCGGATCGCCATCCCGCTGCTGCGCGGCGTCCCCGCGTCGCCCGAGTTGGCCGACTTCGTCGCCCACGACGACAGCTACATCTTCGGCCACCTGTACCTCGACAAGTGGGACGACGGCACCGCCGTCTTCTTCGTCCACTCGCTGCTCGCCGACTACCTCGACGAGGCCGAACTCGGCCACGCCCTCGGCGGCATGATGGGCGTCGCCGACGACCTCGACGACGAACTCAAGGCCCGCTTCGGCGGCGAGCGCTTCCACGAGGACGACTGACCCGTGGACTCCGCCGACAGCAGCCGCCTCCTCGCGCTGACGGCGTCCGAGGTCAAGCGGCTCGGCGGCAGCGGGCCGACGCTGGTGCACCTGGCGGAGGTCCTCCGTCAGCACTGGCCGGACGCCTTCGCCGGCACCTTCACCGACGACGACAAGGCTCGACTCGCCGCCCTGATCCGCCGCAAGGCCTGGGTCGGCAACGACGCGTCCGTGAGCCTGCTCGTGAGCAGCTCCCAGGACATCCCCGCCCTCGTCGCGGCCGTCCGGGCCGCCCTGGCCGCGAGCCTCGGCGACGCGGTCCCGTCCGCCCCCGGTCAGCCCGGCCCGGCCGCCCCTGCCGCCAGCCAGGACGCCGAGCAGGACGCCGCGACCGCCCCCGCGCCCGCCCGCCGCTCCTACGGCCTGGACGCCCCCGCGCCCGTCACGCTCCACATCGTCGAGCCGCGCACCATCACCGGACGTGCCGCCGAGGTCGAGGCCGCGGTGTCCGCGCTGGGGGTGGCGCGTCGGCGTCCGGTGGCGGTGGTGGGGGCCCCCGGCTCGGGACGCACCACCTTCCTCGGCGCCGTGGCCGCCGAACTGGCCCGCCGCGGCGACCCGCGTCCGGTGCGCGTGGTCGGACCGAGCGACCTGACCTGGCGCCCCGACAACGTCTGGCTGAAGCTCACCGGCGCCGTCACCGACGAAACCGTCCTGTGCGTCGACGACTTCGACGAGGCCGCCCGGCTCGCCACCGCGATGCCGAGCGGCGAGTTCCTCGTCCAGGTGGCCGCCACCCGACACCACCCGCACCTCACCCTGCTGCTCGTCTGCACCCCCCAGGCCTTCGAACGCCTGGAAACCCTGCACGCCGACCTCGCCGGCGACCTCCTCCGCATCGACCTGCCGCCCCTGCCCGACACCGATCTGGACGCCGTCGTCGCGGCCGGCGCCGACGCCCTGGCCGCCTTCCACGGCGTCACGATCACCGACGCCGCCCGCAAGGCCGCCTGCACGGCGCCGCGGCCCTCCGACCGGCGCGGACACCCCGGCCTGGCCCTCGACCGACTGGACGCCGCCGCGTCCCGCGCCCGCCACGGCGGCCGCGACGACGTGCCGGCCGATCTCGTCGAGACCAACGCCGTCGACGACCACACGCCCAGCCGGGACCGGCTCGCCGCCGCCCTCGCCGAGCGGGTCAAGGGCCAGGGCGAGGCGATCCGCATCCTCGCCGACCGGCTGGCGCTCACCACCGCCAGCCTCGATCTGCGCCCCGAACGCCCCGACGGGGTGTTCCTGTTCGTCGGGCCGACCGGCGTCGGCAAGACCGAACTCGCCCGGGCGCTGGCCGACGTGCTGTGCGGCGGCCCCGAGGCGCTGATCCGGCTCGACATGAGCGAGTACGCCCACGACTGGTCGGTGAGCCGCATCACCGGGCCCGCCCCCGGCTACGTGGGCTCCGACGACCCGTCGAGCTGGCTGACCACCAAGGTGATCGCCCGGCCGCGCAGCGTGGTGCTGCTCGACGAGATCGAGAAGGCCCACCCGGCGGTCTGGAACACCTTCCTGCAGGCGTTCGACGTCGGACGCCTCACCGACGGCCGCGGCACCGTCGCCGACCTGAGCCGGGTCGTGTTCGTGATGACGTCGAACCTGGGCGTCACCCAGGCCACCCGAGCCGCCGTCGGCTTCGGCAACGCCGCCGGCGGCGGGTTGTTGATGAGCCACGCCGAGATGGCGGCCCGGGTCATGACCGTGGTCAAGGACCGCATGGCGCCCGAACTGCTCAACCGCATGGACGACGTCATCGTCTTCAACGCCCTCACCGCCGCCGACATCGCCGACATCGCCCGCCTCGAACTCGACCGCATCCGGCGGCGGCTCTCCGACCGGGGTCGGGTCGTCGAGTACGGCGCCGGGGTCGCCGAGTACCTCGCCGACAAGGGCTACGACCCCGCCTACGGCGCCCGGCACCTGCTGCGCAGCATCGAGAAACACCTGCTCACGGCGATCGCGAAGTCCGGCGGCACCGCCGTCCGCATCACCGTCGACGGCGACCGGCTGGTCGCCGAGCAGGGCGCCTGATGGACGCCGCGGCGTCCCACCCCGCCGGGGGCCGAGGCCGTGGCTGAGATCGTCGGACTGCTGCTCCCGCTGGGCTTCCTGGTCGGGGTGTACTGGTTCATCTTCCGGGGGGCGTCCGGCACGGCGAAGCTGCCCAAGGGCGGCGGCTACTCGCTGGGCAGCGTCGTGCTGCTGGAGGGCCTGGTGGCCGCCATGGCACTGGCCCAGGTGGCCGTGGTGACCAGCGCCCTGGACGGACCGTTCGCGGCGGGCGCCCTGTTGGGCGTGGTGACCGGGCTCGCCATGCGGCTGAGGTTCCTGGGCGCCGTCACCTCCTGGGGTTACTCGGTGCTCGGCATCCTGGCGTCCCTTCCCGCCATCGCGACGCTCGTGACCTCGGACTCGCCCTGCTTCGCCGTCGACCGCACCCAGCGCGTCGTCCTCGCGGGCGCGATGGTCGCGGTTTTCCTGGTGACGGCGCTCTTCGGTGCGGCCGGTCGGCTGTTCGGGGTGGCGGGGCTGGCGGTGCGGCGCAGTTTCGCGTCGATGGGCCTGGGCTGGTACGCGCTCGTCGAGTACACGACGTTCCTGGCCACCGCGGCCGGCATGGACGCCATCGGCGGCGGCACGGCGGTGGCGTTCATCGGCGTCGTCGTCGTGGCGGCGGTCACCCCGTTCTGGCCGCAGCTGGTGACCTGGACGATCGGCGCCGGTCTCGCGTTGGTGACGCTCGCCGGGGCGTCCGCCTTCGGTGTCAACGGCCCCCTGGCCACCGAGTGCCTGGCCGTCGACCTGAGCTTCCCCACCCTGGTCGGCTACTTGGTCGCGGTGTTCTTCACCTGGCTGATCGTCTCCCGCTTCAAGTAGGCCGCGGCGTCCTACTGCGGGGAGTCGCCCTCGTCCCCTTGGTCCGCGGGCGTGGCCGCGTCGGCCTCCGGGCGCTCGGACAGAATCTCCAGGACGATCGTGGGCGCGTCGAGCACGTCGCTCGCGTCGCTCGCGTCCGCCCCGCCACCGGAGGATGCCTCGGTCGAGGGCTCCTCGGACGCCACGACCGCCTCGGCGGCCACCGCGGCCACCACCGGCTCGTCGGCGGGCACGGGGGGCAGCACGGCGTCCGCGCTCACCCACACGACCACCGCGGTGCGGTCGTCGTCGAAGGTGCGCCGGTAGGCGTTCACGTCGCACAGGAACCGGTCGATGGTCGGCGGTCGCGTCCAGCGCTCGGCGAGCACGAGGGCGGCCTCCCCGGTCCCGTCGCCGACGATGTCGCCGATGCCGTCGGTGCCGACCACCAGGGCCTCACCCGGTCGCAGGTGGAACCGCACCGACTCCGGCTCCACCGCGCCCGGCAGGGGCCGCACGTGGCTGCTCGCGATCGGACCCGTCAGGTCCTTGCCGCCGCTGACCGGCGTCAGCGCCCCACCCGCCAGCACGTAGGCCGCCGAGTCGCCCGCCACCACCCCCACCTCGCACGGGAATCCGTCCGGCGTCGGCGTGGTCCGGATCACCGCCACGATCAGCGTCGTCGCCATCGCCTGACGCGTGGCCCGCAGCCGAGCCTCGATCGAGGGGTTCTCCCCGGCCGCCGCCGCGAGCTGCCGGTACTCCGCCTCGTCGACGATGCGCAGCGACACGCGGCGGGACAGGTTCACCCAGTCGACGCCGCCCGACCGCGCGACGGCGTCCGCCGCGAGCTTCACGGCGGAACGCGCGCCGGTCTCGGCGGCGACCTGCGACTGCGGCGACTCCGACACCCCGTCCGCGACCCCGACCACCAGCACCTGGTCGTCGGCCCACAGGCAGAACGAGTCCTGCCGGGGGGTGCCCAGGTACCGATGGCTCCAGCCGCGGGACGAGCACGCCCGCACCTCGAGGGGGCCGTGGGTGAGGAAGTCGAGCGCGGTGTCGGGCACCCCGACGTTCAGCGGGCCGCCCTTCGCCCGCACCTCCGGTTGCCAGCCCGGGTCGCCGAGGGCGTTCGAGGGGTCGAACGGCGCCCCACTCGGTTCGGTCATCGGCGCATCTCCTCAAACCAGGTGCGGGCGTCCGGCCGTTGGGCGGGGGGCGCCGTCAGGCTCGCCTGCAGCAATCGGAACAGGTGGGGCGGCAGGTGCCGCCTCACCAGGTCGGGGTCGCGCTTCTCGGCGGCCCGCGGGACGTCCATCGCCAGGATCCGCAGGATCGCGAGCCCCAGCTTGTACCGGTCGGTGTGGTAGTTCTGGGCCGCGAACCCGATGCCGTCGTTGCGGCGCTTGGCCGCCAGCGCCTCGGGCGGTTCCCAGTCCGGCGTGTGCGGCTGCAGGCCGCCCAGCACCGACGTCTGGCCCCGCGGCCGCATCGAGTCGCAGTCCACCAACGTCACCGAGAGCTTCGGCGTCAGCCGGTAGAGGTAGTTCTTGTGCGACAGATCCCCGTAGACGACCTCGGCCTTGTGCAGCATCCCCACGGCCCGCACCAGGCTGTAGCACAGCGCGTACCGCTGTTCGAGCGTCGGGAAGGGCACGCCGCGCTGCGTGCACCAGTCCCGCGTCGCCGTCAGGTACTGCCCCTCGGCGGGGTTCTCGTGGACGCCGCCGTAGCTGTCCGTCATGCGCACGAAGTAGCTGGGGTCCAGCAGCGGCAGCAGGACGCCGGACGCTCCGGGACCGTCGTCGGTCACCACGCGCACCGGCCAGTTGAACGCGGCGTCGAGCTGCTGCCGCCGGGCCGGCTCCCAGCCGTGCCGGAGATCCACCAACTGCGACAGCCCGAAGACCGACACCGGCCTGATCTTGTCCTTGTACTTCTTGTAGACCAGTGCCCGGCCCGGCAACTCGGGCAGTTGGTACTGGCTCAGCAGCGAGACGACGGCGAAGCCGCCCCGGCCCAGTTCCTTGCGCGGGCCGAGGTCGGCTTCCCGAACGATCAGAGCCATACGTCGCCGTCGTCGTCGTCCGGCAGGATGAACGTGCCGCCCATGCCGTCGCTCTGGATCGAGTTGGCCGACGCGATGATGCTGCCGACGAGCTTCTCGGCCATGGACGTGATGGCCGCGCTCGGGTCCTCCCCCGTCCGCTGGACGAACGAGCGCATCCGCTGCTGCGGGTAGACCAGCTGGTCGAGCAGTTCCTTCTTCGCCTCGGCCACCCCGAAGGGGATGAAGTTCGGCCGCTCCTTGAACGACGAGTCGGTCAGGTCGGCGAACGACGCCTTCCACTCGTGGTCGGGGTCGGTGGGCTCGCCGTCGGTGAGGAAGAACACGGCAGGCCGGTGCACCTTGTGGCCGTCGGCCTTCAGTTGGCCCACGTCGATCGGGATCTGCCGCTTGAGCAGCTGCAGGGCCGCCACGTACGAGGTGCCGCCGCGGGCCTGCAACTGCGGGATCTGGCTGGGGTCGACCTTCGTGAGGTCGCACATCGGGATGACGACCTGGGCGTCGTCGGAGAAGTCGAGCATGGCGAAGCGCACCTTGTCGCCGAGCAGCGGCGAGTTCTCCAGGGCGATCTTCACCTTCTTGACGATCTCGTTCGCGGCGTCGATCGGGCGCAGCGCGGCCACCCCGTCGACGGCCGGCGGCTTCATGGTCATGGAGTAGGAGACGTCCGCCACGACGTAGAAGGGCAGCACGAGCATCTCGGTCACGGGTGGTTCCTTTCAGAGTGGGGTCGAGGGTCAGAGGAGGTAGCTGTGCTCGCGGACGGCGATCTCGAGCGCGCGGCGGGCGTCCGGCTCACCGTCGGGGTCGGACGCCACCAGCGCGTCGATGAGCCCCTGCATGGTCGCCTGGGTGGCCCCGTCGAGGTACGGAAGGATCTTGTCGCGGGCCCGGGTGATGGCCGCGACGCTCTCCGGCGCCAGTTGCCTCCCCGAAGCCGGGGTCGCGACGGCGGGGGCCGCGGCGTCCGTGCGCAGCCCGTCGATGCGCCGACGCATGGCGATGAGGTCCTGCTTCGTGCCGGCCGCCCCGAACGTCAACTCCTCGTCCAGCATCACCCGGCCCGTCTTCTGGTTCACCGCGATCACGTGCAGGATGCCGTCGACGTCGTACTGGAACGTCACGGTGAAGGCGTTGTCCTGCTTGTCCTCGGCGGGTTCGAGCTTGATCTCCCAGTCCTTGAGGATGACGTTGTCGTCGTGCAGGAACGGCTGGTCGGGGTCGCCCTCGATGATCTGGACCCGCACCTGCTGCTGCTCGGCGTGGGTGGGCACGTAGCCGTCCGTCGCCTGCGCCGGCAGCTTGGTGTTGCGCGGGATCAGAACGCTGAACTCGGGCTTGTCGGGGCCCTGGTTGTGGACGACCACCCCGAGCGCGTGCTCGGTGCCGACGAAGAAGTCGTTGTCCTCGACCTCACCGGTCAGGATGCCCGCGGCCAGCGCGGCCCCCTCGGCGATGGCCGTCATCGGGTCCACGGCCGCCATCGGCTCCAACCGCAGGATCTCGCGGATGAACCGCTGCGCGTAGGGGATCTTGGCCGACCCACCCACCATGACCAGGTGGTCGATCCGGGCGCCGCGCAGCTCGGCGAGGCACTTGTCGACGGGCTCCCGGGTGCGGTGGATCAGCGGCCGGATGGCGTCCTCGAGGTCGCCGCGGGTCACCTCCAGGACGCCGCCGCCGACGAGCGAGAGGTTCGTGGCCTCCTGGGTGGAGAGCTTGACCTTGGCCAGTTCGAGGTCGAACGGGTCGATGCGGCTGCCCACCGGCAACCGGCTGCGCAGCGACCGTTCGAACGCCTCGTCCAGGTCGATGCCGCCCAGTTGCTGGATGCCCTTCGACGTCTCCTCGACGAAGGCGCCGTCGACGTTCTGCAGGACGGTGACGTCGAGGGTGCCGCCGCCCCAGTCGAACACCAGGACGCGCTGACCGTCCCGGATGGTGCGGGCGTAGGCCATCGCGGCGGCCGTCGGCTCGTTGACGAGCGCCAGCACCTCGATGCCCGAGAGCCCCGCCGAGACCTTGGTGCGGAAGCGGGCGGCGCCCCGGCTGTTGGCCGGAATGGTGACGACGGCCCGGTCCAGGTAGAGGCCGGACGCCGCGGCGCGGTCCTTGATCTGCCGGAAGAACACGGCGGCCGCCTCCTCCACCCGGAGGTGGTGCGAGCCGACCTGGACGTCGTCGTCGGTCTTGAACAGGCGCTTCACCGCGGCCAGTTTGTTCGGGTTGCGCTTGGCCTTCCAGCCGAACTCGAGGATGCCGCGGTCGTCGGCGAGCACCGTGGGCAGCACCCGATCGAAGCCCAGTTCCGCGAACTCGGCGGGCGGCAGATCCAGGGCCACGGTCTCCAGGCCGCCGGCGGTGGTGCACGCCAGGACGCTGTTGGTCGTCCCGAAGTCGATTCCGAAAGCCGTCACCGCGGCTCCTCCTTCTGGTCGTCGGCCGCACCTGCGGCGTCCGGGGTGGGTTGGGGGGCGGGGGCGGACGCCCGCCGTGCCCGGCCGAGGCGCAGCAGCGCCCCGGTCTGCAGGTCGACGTAGGCCGGTTCGAGGACGTCGAGCCGGCCGTCCAGACCGTCACCGGAGACGTCCTCGAAGAAGTCGCGGGCGGGCTCGCCGGGCGGGGCCTCGTCGAGGCGTCCGACGCCGGCCTGCTCCATCCACTCGCGCACCTGGGGGCGCAGGTCGTCCACCGAGGTCGCCCGCGCGACCGCGACCGACATCGCGACGAGTTGGGCGAGGTGGCTGCGGCGCTCGGCGGCCCCGGCGAGGATCTGCTTGCGCAGCCCCTCGAACGACTGGGCGGCGTGCACGGTGCCGGGCTCCTTGACCATCAGGACGGTGCGGACGAGCTCGTTGTCGCGCTCGAGGCCCTTGATCCGGTCGAGCACCTCGCGCAGGAGGTTCGTGCTGGCGAACATGGGTTCCTTTCCGGTCAGCGCGCGGGCAACTGGGCGCCCGCCGCGATGTGCTGGTGGATCTGGTGGAGGGCCTCGACGCGGGCGGCGTCCAAGAGGCGGCTCCAGGACTCGTCGGAGGGCCCGGACTGGCGCGACAGGCGTTCGGGTCCCGGCCGCAGGACGCCCTCGGCGCGCGGCTCGAGGGCCCACGGGTCGGCCGGCACGCGGAAGACGTGCAGGGCGGTCCGCGGGTCGCGGATGTTCTCCTCGACCTGGTTGAGCGCCCAGGTCAGTTCGGTCAGGGGCACCCCGCCGGGGGCCACGCCCCGCTGGCGGCGCGCCCCGCGGGCCCGCTTGGCGAACGCCCGGGTGGCCACGTCCCGCACCGCGCCGAACGGGATGCCGAGCATGACATAGGGGTTCCGATCATCGGCCATGGCTGCTCCCTCAGTTCCTGCTCAGGCGGTCGACTTCGCTGCGCCACTCCGCCACGCCCTGCGCCAGGCTGCGGATGCCCTCCTCCTTCTCCGGCGACCCGAGCCGCCGCAGCCGCTGGAGGCAGCCGTCGAGCAGCACGAGCGGGCCGGCGACGATGCGCTCCAGGATCTGCTGCTGCTGGAGCAGCAGGCTGAAGCGGTTCTCGGGGTCCTGCCGCAGGCGCGCGCCCAGCGTGTTGTACCGGTCGGCGTAGCTGTCCCGCATGGCCCCCAGCGACCGGAAGCCGGCCTGCAGCAGGCAGGTCGACAGGTTCCGGGCCAGGTAGGCGGCCTCGTCCGCCGAGAACTGGCCCCGGACGCCCAGGAACGCGTCGGCGGGCCCGAAGAGGAACTTCTGGAACGCCTGGTCGGTCAGCCACTCCTCCTGCTTGGCGGCGTTGGCCGCCAGATGCGCGCCGGCCTGCGGGGCCAGGACGAACCGCTGCCGAGGGGTGAACAGCGCCGGCGCCTGTTCGAGGACGGTGTCGATGAAGACCGCCGAGCCGAGCGCCTCACCGAAGTCGACGAAGACGCTGTCCTCGACCCGCTCGACCCACTCCTTCCAGCGGTCGTTCCACCAGTCCGGACGCCCCACCTGCTTGTGGACGGCGATGTACTCCGCGGCCAGGTGCGACAGCAGGTAGGTGGCCTCGCACCGGAACCGCGCCGCGGCCGTCATGATGCGGTAGGGCCCGTCGAACTCGCCGCCGGGGTTCGGCAGGTGGACCATCTCGGCCGGGATCGCCACGGCGGCGATGTCGGCGGTCGAGAGGTAGTCGGCGACGGACGCCGGGTGGGCCAGGAACCGCTGGATGATCGGGATCAGCACCTGCGGGAAGGGCTCGCCCGAGCCGGACCACAGGTCCAGGGCCCGCCACAGCGCCGCCCGCTGGAGGTCCTCGGTCGGGGCCTCGTCGACCAGGCGCGCCAGGTACCGGACGCCGACGTCCGGCGACACCTTGCCGGCGATCAGACTGGCGTTGACGAGCAGGTTCTCCGTGTAGAGCCCGCTCAGGGCGTCCCTGAGGAGGCTGAGGGCCTCCTGGCTGCGGCCCAGCTGGTCGAGGGCAAACGCGGTGAGGTTGGCCGCTTCGTCGCGCATCCGCTCGTCGGTCAGGTGCGGCATGAGTTGTTGGCCGTGGTCCACGGCATCCGACCAGCGGCCCTCCCACAGCAGGCCCAGGAGCCGCTTGAGGGCGATCCAGGTGTTGAGCGGGTGGTCGGCGGGCCGGGAGGCGTCCGGGAGCAGCTGCCCGGTGATCGCCAACTCGGAGAACAGCGGCCACAGCGAGCCGTCGGCCGCGACGGCCGGCGGCAGGGTGCGGGCTTCGCCGGCCTTCAGCGCGGCCAGCGCCTGATCGGGCAGGGCGAGGGTGGCCAGGGTGGCTGCGTCGAGCCGCTCCGGGTCGGGGGTGGCCCCCTCGACGACGTCCAGCAGTGCCTGGTAGTGCCGGACCCGCGGCGTCGGGTCGAGCCCGAACAGCGTCGCCCGGTCCCGGGCCAGGAAGCAGCGGCGGGCGAACTCGTCCACGTGACCGACGGCGCGCAGCTCGTCCGGGGTGAGCCGTTCCGGCGCCAGCCGCGCCTGCAGGTAGGGACGGGCCTCGCCGGCCTGGTCGAACGCGGCGGCGCCGGTGAGGCGTCCGGCATCGACGAGGTCGTCCAAGAGGGCGGTGCCGGCGCCGACGACCTGGGCGACCCGGGCGTCCAGGTTGGTCTCGGTGTCGGAAGAGATCAGGCTGGCGGCCAGCCAGTGGGCGGCCCCCTCGGCCTTGGGCGGCGGCGGGATGCGGCGTCCGCTGTCGAACCCGTCCAAGACGGGCTGCCAGGTCCCGGCCGCCGCGTCGGGCAGGAGGCGCGCCGCGTTCTCCAGCGCCTTCGCCGGGGCGCCCAGGGCGGCCACCAGCACTTCGAGGCCGCGGTCGGCCTGCGAGGAGACCAGGGTCTGCGCCACCGGACGCCACGCGTCGCCGTCCGCGCGGACGGCGGCCAGGTGCGGGGTGACGAGGAGCGCTCGGTCGGCGTACCCCTGCGGAGGCAACGAAGCGAGCGCCGTGCGCAGGCGTGGGACGTCGCCGGTGGCGGCGGCGTGGTGGGCGGTCCGCCAGGCCTTCTCGGAGTGGCTGAGCGGCGCCCACTCGAGGATGTGCTGCCAGCCCAGGGTGAGCGACTCGTCGAACAGGCGCCGCAGCGCGCGGAGGTCCTGGCACAGGGGCGACACCTGCTGCCGAAGCCACTCGACGTTCCACTGGGCGCCCTTGGGTGGCTGCCCGGCGACGTGCAGCAGCCGGGTCGCGGGGCTGAACTGAACGGGGGCGACGGCAGACGGGGGCGTCTGGCGCGGAATCCGGGTGAGGTCCTTCTCCTTCGCCGCGTAGTGCACTAGATGATCAATTCCCGGGGGTCAGTGGTCGTAGTCGGTGAGTGATCGGCGGGTGCGGCCGGCGTGGTCGTTGTGCCAGATGGCGGCGGTGAGGTGACCTGTTTCAGCTCAAATGTCGCATTTGGCGGCTTTGATCAGTCCACCCCTGGCGGGTCTGGACGATGGTTGTGGACTTGATTGTTCCGCCGTTGGCGGTGGTGAGCAAGACGACGCTGGTGGGCGTCGTGCAGGC